>JACCXF010000020.1 GCA_013697295.1 Actinomycetota bacterium
GTCTCAGCCTAAGCAGGAACCTCGACGAGATTCGCTAGAGCGACTTGCTGGGGCGAACGGCGATCGACCCCACAGGCGATCCGGGGCCAGGCGCGTCGTCGGCTCCCGCTAGCGCCTCCCGGGTCAGTCTCGCCATGCGCTCGCAGCCGTTGCGAGCGAACTGCTTCTGCTTGCCTCGCCCGAAGATCCTGAAGCCCACGTCGACGATCGGGTGACTTCCAGTCGAAGCTTGTGAGATCGCATCGATCCGGAACTCGACTTCGCCGGTGTCGAGCCACTTCCACACCTCATAGTCGATCTGCCCCTTCTCGAAGTGGCCGGCGAGGGTCCGGTAGTTCCACGCCGAGACCAGGGCCTCCCTTCCTTCTTCGACCCTGGAGCTTTCGTCTCCGCCGCCGACGCGCACGCCGGCGTAGATGCGCAGTCCCCAGAACCGGATCTGGAGAAGCATCGTTCTTTGCCCGAAAACTTCCTTGGGATCGAAGAACGCTCGCACGATACTTGGATCGACGAACTCATATTCCATGCTCAGGTTACGGGCGACGGACCAGCTGCCTCCCTCGATCGGTTCTCCTGGAGGCTCGGCGGGAAGCTTCTTGCGGTAGTGGTCGACCTGCCACGCCGGATCGCGTCGTAGCCGCGAGAGATCATGCGGATCGAAGTTCAGTTCAGCCCCGCGCAGGCGTCCGAGCTCGCGCGCGACATCCGGTGATGAGAACAACCGGAGCTCAGCCATCCATCTCCACACGCTTCGTCCTGATCTCGATCGGGCCACGCCGCACGCCTCCCGACATGCGAACAACCTGCTCGAGGCTCGAGGTCCACATGTGCAACTGCACCTCTTTGGCCATGCGGAACCCGTCGTACAGGATCCGCGAGAGCTTGTCGCCACTCCGAGCCCAGGATTCGATCTCGAACGTCAGGTCGCCATCGTCGCTCGCTCTGAACTCGATCTGCCCTGCCTCGAGGTGCCCCGCAAGCGTGACGAACCGAAAAGAGGTTGGGCGGACGTCGACTATCCGAACAGGCCCGTTCCAGGGACCCGGCATGTGAACGATGTAGTCGTCTCCGAACCGCATACCCTCTCCTTCAGACAACCTGTGGAAGCGCGCGAGCTCGGTCGGCGCGATATCGTTCGGATCGCCCTGGACCCGCGCCATCACCTCGGCGGCCGGCAGCTGAGCGTCGAGGATCCGAGCGCGATAGATCCGGTGGAACAGCGGACCGGTGCCATCTCGCTCCGTCTGGACGTCCTGCATGTCCAGGCCATCGGGGAGCTCAGGGGGAGGACCGTCCGAGAGTTCGGCCGCTTCCTCACTGCGGTTCATGGGCGTCGTCCGCCACATATAGCGCCATGAGGTCAACCCGATGCCGAATGGCCAGGTAGCGATAGCCCGATAGCGACCAGACCGTGGAATCTTTGAGGGCATGAGGACGGTTTACCCGCGCTGAGTGGGTATGTACACGTTCATGTTGACGAAAATCATGAACCGTGTCGGCCTGCGAAGCACCTACATGCACAGCGCCTCATTGGGTTCGATCGTTCTCTGCATAACGCTCTGGATACGGGCAAAGACCGTCGACCAGGAGGAACGGGGCAACGCTGAACGTCGGGCTTTGTTCGTGGGGTTGTGGCCACCGATGTTCTGGCTCATCGGGGACTCGCTCCTGAAACACGAATAGAACGACATTTTGGTTCGGAACCGGCCAGCGCGTGCGGTCAGGCCCCGCTCCTGTGCCCCCTCCACACCACGGCGCCAATGGGGTCCCCTGTTATGGATGGCTCGGTCTGTTACTTACTTAGGCTGCTGAGGCTTATTGCCACAGGAGATGGGTAGAGAGTCACAACAAAGCTGCGTGGGTCCATGCATCGGAACGCGGGCTTCGAATAAGAAAGAGACCCGATGGCGGAGGGCGCACCAGCTCCGGTCCCCCCTAACAGATCTGAGGATCTCGCTCTCGTTGAGAGACTGGCTCGCCGCGACGAGTCCGCGCTTCAAGCCCTGATCGATGCCTATGGCAGGTTCGTCTACGGCAAGGCTCTCCGGATAGCGCGCGATACAGGTCTGGCAGAGAAGATCGCTCAGGACGCGCTGCTGGTCCTGTGGTGGCAACCGGAGCGTTTCGACCCCTCGAAGGGAAGTCTCAGGTCATTCCTGATCGGTGTCGCGCGATTCAAGGCGATAGATGCCGTGCGCAATGAGGATCCGATCCCCCGCCAGGAATCCCTCGTGGCCGAGATGTCGGCCTGGGTGGATGAGCCGATCGATAGCGGAGACGACAACGGCTCGATCATGGGAGAAGCTGTAGCCAAACTCCCCGCTCCGCAGCGTGAGGCCATCTTCCTCGCTTACTTCGGAGGCTTGAACTATCGGGAGATGGCGCGCTCACTCAGGATACCGGAGGGCACTGCGAAGACGAGGATCCGTGACGCGCTCCACGGATTGAGAAGTGCCCTCCCCATAGCGGAAACGGGCATGAATCTCGAGTGGCCCGTCCGACACCCGTGCTCCCGACGGATACCAGGTACGGAAAAGTAGTGATGTAGCCGTGGACTCGCACGAATACCCAGACCATCTCCTAAAGAGTTTCGTAGAGCTTTCCAAGCTGCTGCTCATCGAGGAGAGCATCGAAACCACGCTTGATGTGCTCAGTCAGCTTGCGGTCAGCACGATCCCTGGTTGCGATGTCGCTTCAGTCTCGCTCCTGAAGGACGGGTACATCTCCACGATGGGATCAAGCGACCCGATCGCTATCGAGATCGACGCGATCCAATATCAAACGGGTGAGGGGCCTTGTCTCGACGCGATCGGCAAGAAGAAGATGTGGTTCCAGTTAGACGACATGTCCAAGGACACTCAGTGGCCTTCGTTCTCTCGGCAAGCCGCCGGCAGAGGCCTGGAGAGCCTTCTGGCATTCACGCTCAAGGTCGATGACGACGTCTTAGGAGCCCTCAATCTCTTCGCCCGCGCTCCGGCGGTTTTCACGAAGGAAGACCGCGAGACGGGGGCGATCTACGCGGGCCATGCTGCCATCGCTCTAGCGAACGCGCAGGTCCACTCCAAGAATGAGCACCTCCAGGAAGAGTTGCACAGGATCCTCATCTCCAAGCAGGTCATCGGGCAGGCGCAAGGGATACTGATGGAGCGTGACTTCCGAAGCGCCGAGCAAGCGCTCGGGGCACTCGAGGGGCGGGCCCAGGAACTGAGGAACAAGCTCGAAGCCAGTGCCCACGAGGTCATCGAGGCCACCGACCGCGAGAGGGCAGAGCTCAGCCTCCCGGAAGGACTGATGGATAAGACGGTGGAGCGGGCGCGTTCCGAGAAGCCGAGCCAGCCCTCACAAGGGTGATCTCTAGGGGATAGTCGGGCCGTCTGGTAGGCCGACGATGTGGATCCCGGCTCCGTGCGTCTTGTAACGCCGGTTGAGCCCGATCATCAGGGCCGTGAGCGGCTCGACCAACCGGGCGTTCTCGAGCGGGCCCGCGTCGACGAACCGCAGCGCGGGGATCGCCTCCACCAGCTCTTTCACGACCGGCTTGCCGGCCTTTGACCCGACGGCTAGGACGTCGCCCGCCATCGGTGTGTCGAGATCCCTGAGCAACTCGGCCGACAACGTGTGGAACGCAGCACACATAGTCGTGCCCCGCGGCACGAGAGCGGCGGCCTGCTGGGCGGCCGAGCCCTCCCACACGCCGAGGACGTGAGCCGGTCGCCCTCCGACGGCGGCGGCCAGAGGGACCGTGCAGTCGATGACCACCGCGTCCGGCCGGATCGAATCGGCGATCGACTTGTAGATGGCCGCCTGCCCCGCATAGGGAACCACCACCGCGACCACGTCCGACGAACCCACGGCGGCATCGTTCTCGAGACCGGAAACGCGCGCGTCCGGGACACGCTCCTGCAACTCATCTGCAGCCTTCGCAGCCCGGTCGGCAGCGCGCGAGCCAAGGATGACCTCGATCCCGGCCGAGGCCCAGCGAAGCGCTAGCCCGAAACCCTCCTGGCCGGTGCCCCCAACGATGGCTATCCGCTCGACGGTCACCTCAGAGCGATCTCGGCTCGTAGACACCGAAGACCTCGCGCAGCACGTCCGAGACCTCGCCAAGGGTGGCGTAGGCCGCCAGAGCCTCCCGCATCGGGTAGAGGAGGTTGTCCTTGCCCTGCGCCGCTTCACGCAACGACGTCAACGCCGCATCGACGGCGCCCTGGTCGCGCTGTCCGCGCACGTCCTGCAGTCGTGCGACTTGGCGCACCTCCAGTTTGGGATCCAGGGGTTCGATGTCGACGAGCTCCTCGTCGGCGTGCGCGAACCGGTTCACGCCCACGACCGGCCGCTCGCCGGACTCGACCTGCTTAACGATCCCGTAGGCGGCTTCCTCGATCTCTTGCTTCATCCATCCGGACTCGATGGCTTCGACCGCGCCGCCCATCTCATCGATTCGCCCGAGATAATCGCGCGCGCGCTCTTCGATCTCGTCCGTCAACGATTCGACCAGCCATGAGCCGCCCAGGGGGTCGACCGAATCCGCGACTCCGGATTCGAACCCGATGAGCTGCTGCGTTCGCAGGGCGATGGTCGCCGCCTTCTCCGAAGGGAGGGACAGGGCCTCGTCGAACGAATTGGTGTGCAGGGACTGGGTTCCACCGAGAACCGCGGCGAGCGCTTCCAGCGTCGTTCGGACGATGTTGTTCTCGGGCTGCTGGGCGGTAAGCGTCGCTCCCCCGGTCTGCGTATGGAATCGCAACATCATCGAACGAGGGTTCTCCGCTGCGAAACGTTCCTTCATGATCTCTGCCCACAACCGGCGGGCAGCACGGAACTTGGCGACCTCTTCGAAGAAGTTCATGTGACATGCGAAGAAGAAGGATAAGCGTGGACCGAAATCGTCGACGGAGAGCCCCGCATCCACGGCGGCCTGCACGTACGCGATCCCGTCCGCGAGGGTGAAGGCGACCTCCTGCACCGCGGTGCTCCCCGCTTCGCGCATGTGATAGCCCGAGATCGAGATCGTGTTCCAGCGCGGCAACTCCGAGTGGCAGTAAGCGAATGAGTCCGTGACCAGGCGCATCGACGGTTTCGGGGGATAGATGTAAGTGCCTCGTGCCGTGTATTCCTTGAGGATGTCGTTCTGTGTCGTACCTGTCACCGCGTCGGCCGGGACCCCTTGCCTCTCCGCTACGAGTTGGTAGAGGAGTAGCAGGATCGCGGCCGTGGCGTTGATAGTCATCGACGTGGACACGTCGGCTAGCGGGATCCGATCGAAGAGGATCTCCATGTCGGCCAGCGAGTCGATGGCGACCCCCACCCGCCCCACCTCGGCCGACGCCTTGGGATGGTCGGAGTCGTAGCCCATCTGCGTTGGCAGATCGAACGCCACCGACAGCCCGGTCTGCCCTGCCGCCAGGAGGTAGCGGAAGCGTTCATTCGTCTCCTCGGCGCTACCGAATCCCGCGTACTGGCGCATGGTCCAGAGCCGGTCCCGATACATCCGCGGATAGATGGCGCGGGTGAACGGATACTCGCCCGGAGCGCCCGCACGCGCTGCGACATCCGGAGCCGATCCGGGGCCGTACACGGGCTGTATCTCGATACCCGAATCGGTCCGTCTTTCTTGGTCCACCGAAGGATGCTATTCCGGATACGGCGAGGTTAGGATGCGCTCGGAATGGCGACGGTCGAGGACATCTATAGGAAGCACAAGCCCACTGCCTTCGAAGCCGACCGCCGGCCCTCGAGCACCGAGGTCTGGTGGTGGTTCTTCATGCGGATCTCGGGCGTTGTCCTCGTATTTCTCGTGCTCATCCACGTCTACGTGATGCACGTCGTCGGAGCCGGCGTCGAACGGGTCGACTTCGCCTTCGTGGTCGAGCGCTGGGACAGCATCGGCTGGAAGAGCTTCGACTGGATCATGCTCTTCCTCGCCCTCCTGCACGGCGGGAACGGGGTCCGCATCATCATCGATGACTACATACATCGCGACGGGCTCAGGGCGACAATAAAGGGTTCTCTGTATGCCCTCATCCTGATCCTGATGATCATGGGCACGGCCGTCATCGTCACCTTCAACCCCGCAACGGCCGGCTGACTTTGGCTCACATCCACCACTACGACGCCGTCATCGTCGGAGCCGGGGGCGCCGGTCTCATGGCGGCCCTGGAATCGGGCAAACGGGTTCGCACGGCGGTCGTCTCGAAGCTCTATCCGACCCGTTCCCACACCGGAGCGGCCCAGGGCGGTATGTGCGCGGCACTCGCCAACGTCGAGGACGACTCGTGGGAATGGCATGCCTTCGACACGGTGAAAGGAAGCGACTTCCTCGCGGACCAGGACGCCGTCGATGTCATGTGCAAAGAAGCGGTTGACTCGGTCCTGCAGCTCGAGCGAATGGGCCTTCCCTTCAATCGAACGCCCGAAGGCAAGATCGACCAGCGCCGGTTCGGCGGCCATACTCGGAACCACGGTGAAGCCCCGGTGAAACGCGCGTGCTACGCGGCGGATCGAACCGGCCACATGATCCTTCAAACGCTGTACCAGCAGTGCAACAAGTTCGGAGTCGAGTTCTACAACGAGTTCTTCGTTCTCGACCTGATCATGGGCGACGACGTGTGCAGCGGGATCATCGCCTACGAGATCGCAACCGGTGAGCTTCACGTGTTCCATGCGAAGTCGGTTCTCTTCGCGACAGGTGGCTACGGAAAGATGTTCAAGATCACCTCGAATGCCCACACCCTGACGGGAGACGGTCCCGGCGTCGTATACCGGAAGGGTCTCCCGCTCGAGGACATGGAGTTCTTTCAGTTCCATCCCACCGGCCTCTACCGGCTTGGCATCCTGCTGTCCGAGGCCGCCCGAGGCGAAGGCGCCATCCTCCGGAACGCAGACGGCGAACGTTTCATGGAGCGTTACGCCCCCACCATCAAGGACCTCGCTCCGCGCGACATGGTGTCGCGTGCGGAGTTCTTCGAGATCAAGGAAGGTCGCGGGGCGGGACCCGACAAGGACTACATCCTCCTGGACCTGACCGACGTGGATCCCGAGGTGGTCGAGACCAAGTTGCCCGACATCACCGAGTTCGCCCGCACCTACCTCGGGGTCGACCCGCTCAAAGAGGGCGTTCCCATCGTCCCCACGGCGCACTATGCGATGGGTGGCATCCCGACGAACGTCGACGCCGAGGTCCTGCGCGATCACACCGGCGCCATCGTTCCCGGCTTCTACGCCGCCGGCGAGTGCGCATGCGTTTCGGTGCACGGGGCGAACAGGCTGGGCACGAACTCCCTCCTCGACATCGTTGTGTTCGGCCGGCGGGGCGGAGTCGCGATGGCCGAGTACGCCTCGACCAACCCCCTGCCCGATATCCCGGACGACGTCCACGTCCATACCGAGGAGTGGTTGCGGTCTCTCACCGAGGGCGAGTCCGAGGAATCTCCGCACGAGATCCACACCATTTTGCAGGACGAGATGATGGACAAGGCATCAGTGCTGCGAACGGAGGAATCGCTGCTCGATGTTCTCGAGACGATCGGGAAACTCAGGGAGCGCTACGGACGCGCCCGGGTAAAGGACCGCAGCAAGGTGTTCAACACGGAGCTCGTCGAGCACATCGAGCTCGGCTATCTGATTGACATGGCCGAAGCCCTGGTGGTTTCGGCGAGGGCCCGGACGGAGAGTCGGGGCGGCCACTACCGAGAGGACCATCAGCTGCGCGAAGACGATCACTGGCTCAAGCACTCCTTCATCTCCAAAGCGGCTACCGGCGAGACGGTGTTGAATTACAAAGACGTCACGCTCGGACGCTACGAACCGGTGGAAAGGAAGTACTGACGTGGATGTCCAGCTGAGCGTGCTGAAGTACAACCCGGAGACCGATAAGGAGCCTCACTTCGAGGACTTCACGGTTGAAGCCGATCCCATGGAGCGGCTTCTGGATTGCCTCCACAAGATCAAGTGGCAGCACGATTCCGGCCTGGCCCTCCGGCGCTCCTGTGCGCATGGGATCTGTGGGTCCGACGCCATGGTCATCAACGGCGTCAACATGTTGGCCTGCAAGGTCCTCGTCAAGGACCTGAAGCAACCGATCCGGGTCGAACCGATCCGCGGGCTGCCGGTCCTACGCGATCTGATCGTCGACATGGAACCCTTCTTCGCCGGTTACCTGGCGGTGAAGCCCTGGCTCATCACGGACGATCGCCAGCACGACCCGGAGCGTGAGCGGATCCAGTCGCCGGAGGAGCGCGAACGCTTCGACGACACGACGAAGTGCATCCTGTGTGCGGCCTGCACGACCTCGTGCCCGATCTTCTGGGCCGACAAGGAATACGTGGGCCCGGCTGCGATCGTTAACGCGCACCGATTCATATTTGACTCGCGCGACGACGGGGGGGCCGAGCGACTCGAGATCCTGTCGAGTCGCAGCGGGGTCTTCAAGTGCCGCACGGCGTTCAACTGCACGGCCGCTTGTCCTCGGGGCATCAAGGTGACCCAGGCCATCCAGGAAGTAAAACGGGCCGCTCTATTTGACTCCCTCTAGGCTGCTCAAGCTCGTAGCGCTTGTCGTCGTCGCTCTCTTGGCCTATCCCGCGGTCCTCGCGTTCCAGATCTGGCAGCAGTCACGTGACGACGAGCTGGACGAGCTGAACTCGGCCGACGCCATCGTCGTGTTGGGAGCCGCCCAGTACGACGGCGAACCGTCTCCCGTCTTTCAGGCTCGACTCGATCATGCCGCGGACATCTTCGAACGCGGCTTCTCCGACGTGGTCATCGTGACCGGAGGCAAGCAGAGCGGCGACAGATTCACCGAGTCGGAAGCCGGCGAGATGTACCTGTCCGAGCAAGGCATCCCGCTCGATCGGATCCTCCTCGAGTCCGACGGCCGCACCACGCTCGAGAGCCTGGAGGGAGTCAGCGCGATCGGTCGCGAGTTCGGCTACGACTCCGTGATCCTCGTGTCGGATCCGATGCACTCGCTGCGGATAAAGACCATGGCGACGGACCTGGGATTCGATCGCGCGTACGCCAGCTTCGCCAACTACCTCGCACTCAACCGAAGCCGCGCAACCAAAGCCAAGGAACTATTCCACGAAGTGGGCTCGATGCTCGCCTACAAATTCCTCGACCGCTAGCCCCGCCCCCGGCCGGTTCAGATCGGAGGCGGCCGCCGGAGGTTGCGTTACCGCATCCTAGGGATCCGCGGTGAAGATGGTTACGCGCCCGGCTAGGCCTCGTATCTTCACGTCACGCGGGGGGCCGAACTCGACCTTGCGAAGGCGGCGCGCTGCCAGATCTTTGGCTGCACCCGAGACGACCACCTCGCCGGGCGCGCACTTATCGAGCAGTCGGGCCGTGAGATTCACGTCGTGCCCCAGGAGATCGTCCTGTTCGATGAGCGGTTCCCCCGCATGGACAGCGATCCGCACCATCAGGGGGAGGCTCATCCCACTGTGCCGGCGCTGCATCGCGCGGTCCCGGATCGTGATCGCTCCCCGGATCGCCTGAGAAGCGGAGGGAAACGCGAGCAAGAAGCCGTCACCCAGACGCTTCACTAGTTGACCCTTGGAGGGACGGATGGCACTCTCGACGATGTCCGCCAGCGTGTTGACGACACCGATGGCTGCATCGTCCCCGTTCCTTTCGGTGAAGGCGACGAAATCCGCTAGATCGACGAACACGATGCCGATCGAGGAACCTCTTCCGATATCTGCGAGCAGCTGGTTCGACCGGTCGTCCTCGAGAGCCAGACCGGCGAGGAGGTGGGCGCTCTTAAGACCGAGTAGTCCCAACCGCGATGGCCTCTTCCTTACGGCTTCCTCGAGGATCGGTTCGAGCGCGCCGGCGGCCTGAACGACCGTCGCCGTCCGGCTTCCGTCCCCTATCTTCTCCTTCAGCGCCCCGGCGATCTTCGGGACCAGCTCCGGGTCACGGCGCAGCGCCGCTAGAACGGTTTCCCTCATGTTCAATGACTCATCACCTCAGGCTGGAACGCGGATGGTGAGCGCGTCGACGATCTCGAAGACGGCCGGAGCACTTAGATCCACCAGCTCGCCGTCGACGTTGAACTCGATGTCTTCGCTGGCGCTGATCTCGATCCGGCTCCCTCGGGTCGTGGCGACGCCTTCGATGTCGAGATGCTTGCCATCCCGCACCTTGGCTGCAAGCTTCACGGCCTCGGCCGGACCGGTGACCGGCAGGGCGCAAGCGTCGAGCTGCCCATCCGCCGGATCCGCATCCGGCCACACCTCGATGCCTCCCCCGCAGGTTTTCCCGTTCCCCACCCCGACAGCCACACAGTTCTCCACTTCGACGTCGTTCACCTGGGCGGTGAAGCGCGTCATGTTGGTGAGCGCCTTGGCGCCGCCCACCCAGAAAGCGAGCGGTCCCAGCCTTTTCTTCAGATCCCCGCCCTCGATCGCCTCGTTGACGTCCACGGGGAAGCCACCCATGCACGCGTTCACGAACAACCTCTCAACGCCCGCCCCCGAAGCTCTCGACACGTCCAGCGAGCGCTCCCGACCGTCGACTAGACCGCGCGCCGCTTCGACCGGGTCCTCGGGCAACCCGAGGGTACGAGCCAGGTCGTTACCCGTTCCCATCGGCACCAGGCCGAAGGATCGACCGGCGAGGTCATCCTTGAGAGCATTGATCATGCTGTTGAATGTGCCGTCCCCTCCCGCCACTACGATCAGGTCGCTGCGCCGTCCCGCGGCGCCGACCTCGTCGTAGAAGGATTCGAGAGAAGTGGGACTGATCGGCTCGACGTCTCCGAGCTGACGCAGTACCGAGGCGATCGTTGCTACGGTTTCTTCATCCGAGCCACCCGACTGGGCATTCGAGATAAGGAGCGTCTTCATCGCGTCAGAGAATTGAAGTGGTTCTCGATGTGCGGAACCAGATCCACCGACGTAGGACGCCTCGGAGGATCAGCCAGCGTGGACATGAACGGGATGAGCGAGTCCTGAGCGTGCAGTGAAGCATGGTCGCCCCCACCGCGATGATCGCCCCCCGCGAGGTCACAGAACTCGTGCGTCAATTTGGGCGTGACCACGATGTCACCGATACGATCGAGATCGAGGGCCGACTTGATCCTCCACATCGCCAGGGGATACTCCGG
>JACCXF010000038.1 GCA_013697295.1 Actinomycetota bacterium
AACCTGAGGAATGTTGACGGGCATCCGTTTGGTACGCTCTTGTCCTTCGGAGCCCCAGTGGAGCAGCCAGGAGTGCTCATCTCCCTGTCAAGGAGAAGGTCGCCAGTTCAAATCTGGTCTGGGGCGCAACCATCACGATCGTGGGGAACTTTCTTCCTGGCTATCAACCGATCGAGCACTCGGTCGATTCTCTCTTCATGAGACCTTTGCGCGTGATCCTGATGTGCATGATGACTCTCGGCCACCTTGGCCCGCAGGCTGCTGGGGCGGCTGTTCCTCCTCCGCCGTGGCAGCCACTCCCGGGTACCTCCTGGCAATGGCAGCTCTCTGGGACGGTGGATCAGAGCGTCGACGCCGAGGTCATCGTCTGCCACCCTGTTTTCTGTACCTTCACTCACGTAAGGGGCTCAAGGGATGCAAGAATTTCGCCGTTCGGCGGTCATAGGCCTACTCGCTCTGGTCACGGTACTGACGCCAGTCCCCACGGCTGCGGCACCGGCCTGCTTCGGCAAGTCCGCCACCCTGTCGGGTCGCGGTCGCCTGATCGGGACGCCCCGCGACGATGTGATCGTCGGTTCGAACGGGGCCGATCTGATCAAGGGGAAGGGTGGCGACGATCTGATCTGTAGCAGGGGTGGTGCGGACACCGTCTATAGCGGATCCAGTAGGGATCAGGTTCGTGCTGGCAGGGGTTCCGACTACGTACTGGATTCGAAGGGGAACTCGGACCGACTGTGGGGCGGAGCAGGCTCCGACAGCATCTCGATCAGAGGAGGCGTGGAATCGTCGCTATTCGCGCAGGACGAGTTGTTCGGTGATAAGGGCAACGATGTCCTGAGAGGTGGTTTCTCCGACGACACTATCCGCGGGGGCAGAGGGGACGACCTTATAGACGGCCGCATGGACCATGACGAGCTGTTCGGCGGACCCGGACAGGACGTCATTAGGGGTGGGCCGTACGTCGATACGTTCTACCTGACGGGCGATGGAGACATCGTGGATGGGGAGAGTCCTCCTTCCTCCGACTGGGTCAGCTACGAGCACGCGAAAGGCCCGATCGAAGTCGATCTCGTCGCAGCGTCGGGCGGGCTCGCCGGAGATCCTCAGGACACCATCAACGGTGTGACCAGCGTTACGGGATCTCCCTTCGGCGACTCCATCAAAGGAGATTCGAGAGGGAACGTCGTCGACGGCCTCGAGGGGAACGACTCGATCGAAGGCCGGGCCGGGCGCGACTGGTTAAGGGCGCAGGTCGGTAACGACACTCTCGATGGTGGGGACGGGCGAGACATCCTGGACGGGAACGCGGGAACCGACACATGCCTGAATGGGGAGAACAACCAGAGTTGCGAGGTGGTTGGCCCCTAAGGGGCTCGCCGGCGAACCAAGAGCCACACGTCCGGCGCCCATCGTTCGGCGTTCGATACTCGAGCCTCGAATCAGGCGTTGGCGATAGCGACCGACGTTCGCCGCACGAGACCTGGGTGGTTCAGCGAAGCTTCAGCAACGATGGGTAACCCTCGCTGTATCACCGTCCCCTAGCCGGAAAGAGAGACTCATGGTCAAGCACAGGTTGTTCGTTGCGATGGTTTTGGTTCTGGGTTTGTTCACGGCGGGAACCGGACTGATCGCTTGCACCGACAGCGGTGGGTCCTCCTCCGCCAACGCTTCGTCTTCATCCGAAAGCGAGTCCGCGACCCCGTCTGCCGATTCGTCTTCGTCCGCAGAACCGGTTGGGTTGTCCGAGCTTCCGCAAGGTGATGACCCCGTCGATCTCGACCCCGCCGACTTCACAACCAAGATCGACAATCCCTACTTTCCACTGATACCCGGCACGCGCTCGATCTATCGTGAGATCGACGAGGAGGGCAAGAAGCTCAAGGTCGTCGTCATCGTTACGAGGAAGACGAAGAGGATCGCTAATGGCATCACGGCGCGTGTCGTGCGTGACACCGTCACCGAGGACGGCGCGCTCATAGAGGACACCTACGACTGGTACGCACAGGACTCCGAGGGCAACGTCTGGTACATGGGCGAAAACACAGCCGAGTTCAAGAACGGAAAGATCACAACCAGGAAGGGTTCGTTCGAGGCCGGCGTCGATGGCGCGCTCCCCGGCATCATCATGCCCGGCGACCCGGAGCCGGGGCTGGCGTTTCGCCAGGAGTACTACAAGGGCAAGGCCGAGGACAACGGCGAGATCCTCAGCACCGAAGAGATGGTAGACGTCCCGATCGGCCACTTCAATGATGTGCTGATGACGAAGGACACCATCACGATCGAGCCCAACGTGCTGGAGTACAAGCTCTACGCCAAAGACGTCGGCATGGTGCTCGCACTGGGCATCTCGGGCGGCGGCGGTCGAGAGGAACTGGTCAAGACGGACAAGGTATCCGCCGCCGCCGGAACCGGACCCCTCGGCACGCCGAATCCCTAGGGGAGGTCGAATAAGATGACAAAGGCTTCAGAGGTTGCATCGTTTCAACGGTTTCGTTCCCTCAGGTCGAGTGTCGAGGGTCGTGGACTGGCTCTGATCACCGTGGGACTCGTTATGACCCTGCTGCTCGCGTCCTGCAGCGGTGGCGACGAGAATCGAGGGATCGACGGTGCGCCCTCGGCTCTCGCCTCTCTGCCCCAACCGACACAGGAACGACTCGAGTTGGCGGGCCTGGGCGATCTGCCAGTGGCCCCGGCGAGCGACCGGATCGACATCGCCACCCCGACGTTCACCAACCCGACCCAGATCACCAACCCGCTCTTCCCGATCAGCGACCTTCGCTCCGCGATCCTGAGCGGGAGAGTCGACGGCAAGCCGTTCCACACTGAGACCACGCTGTTGCCCGAGACGAGGTTCATCGAGTGGACGGAGGGCGAGACTGTCGAAACGCTCGTCTCGCAATATATCGCTTATCTCGATGGTCGTATGGAGGAAGCAGCGCTCGACTTCTACGCTCAGGCAGACGACGGCTCCGTTTGGTACTTCGGCGAGGAGGTCAACGAGTACAGGAACGGTTCGGTCTTCTCGACCGAAGGTACCTGGCTTGCGGGACGGGATGGTCCTCCCGCAATGATCATGCCGGGCGATCCTCAGATCGGGGACGTGCACCGGCCAGAGAACATTCCCGCGGTTGCCTTCGAGGAGGTCGAGATCACGACGGTCGATAAGACGGTTGCCGGGCCGACCGGACCGGTACAAGGGGCGTTGGTGGGTCGGGAGCTTCACGACGATGGGTCCTACAGCGACAAGATCTTTGCTCCGGGCTACGGGGAGTTTTTCTCGGCGCACGAGGGCGACGTCGAGGCGATGGCCCTGGCGGTGCCGGCGGACGTGAGTGATGAACCTGAGCCCAACGAGCTAGATACCTTGTCCTCGACGGCGGAGCGACTCTTAGCGGCGTCCCAGCGGCAAGAGTGGCGTGCGACGACTCGCCTCGCGCAGGGGGTACGCAAAGACTGGGAAAGCTACAAGCAGCAGGCACCCCGGTGGCTTCTGCGCGAAGGTAACCGAGCCATCGAGGCGGTGATTGCATCGGTTCGCGCCCGCGACCAGGCAAGAGCGGGGAACGCGGCGATCGACATCGCCCAGACTGCTCTGGATCTCAAACTCCGTTATCGGAGTCCGCTCGAGATCGATCTCGGTCGAGCGGGACTCTGGGGGAGACAGGTTGTCGTGGATGCAAGGAACGATGACCTGGAGGCCGTGACCGGCGACGGCGCAGTCCTGGACTGGATCCGTGGCCGCCTCGTCGGTGCCCTCGATGAGGTCGATGCCACACGGATCGACGCCGCAATGGCGGCTCTGGGCGGGAGCATCGCCGACGAGGACCTGGGCGCAGCACGCAAGGCCGGCGAGCGTCTGATCGACACGGTCGAGAGGATCCACCCTGCGGGCTAGAAGGGACCAGGTGCCGGACCCGAGACGTTCAGCGTGACTTCAGGTCGAGAGGGCATGATTCAAGCATCGAACCGAAATGAGACGGAGAATAGAAAAGGAGCCACCATGAACCGACGAACGAAGATCACAGGCATCCTGGCCGGGGCCCTCGTGGCGGCCGCGATCGGAACGGGCGTCGCCGCAGCAGCGGGGGGCGACGACGATGCCACTGAGGTCTCCATCACCGGCAACGCTCTCGAGAAGGCTTCGGCCGCGGCGCTCGAACACACGGGTGAAGGTCGCGTCAGCGAGACCGAGACCGGTGACGAGGAGAGCTACTACGAAGTCGAGGTCACCCTCGATGACGGGAGTGAGGTCGACGTACAGCTCGACCGTAGCTTCAACGTCGTCGGTAGCGAAGGCGAAGATGGCCACGCCGAGGACGACGAGTAACACCAGGCTCCAACACTTCTTCTGCTCGATGGCGATATCAGAGCCCCTCGATTCATATCGGGGGGTTTCTGCTTGGAGTGGCCCTAACACCCGATAGTTGGAACCGCATCGAAGCTTGGCTCAGCAGTTTGGATCATCTCGGGGAAATACTGGGCATTGTGCCCCCTGCGGGCGCGGAAGCCGAGCGGATGACGCCAGCTATCGCTCTCCCATCTGTGTTTGGAACAAGGGACGAGGGGTTGGTTTCAAGATCCTACGGGACACATGTGACACCGCCCCAGCCTGAGTGGTTCCCTGATTCGCAGCATTCACTAGAGTCAAACGAGCAGAGACGCGGGGAGGAAGGCCATGTCTGAGAC
>JACCXF010000039.1 GCA_013697295.1 Actinomycetota bacterium
GGTCGACCCCTTGTGGCCACGTGATCCTGGACGAGGTTGCGACGCCACTAAGGCGCCTCCTCGTCGTAAAGCGTGCTCGAATCAGCTGCGGCCTGACCTGTGGCGGGAAGGGGTCGGGACCGCGACGAGCTCGCCAGTTGGCTGGGGGGCCGGATCACGTCGGCAACGATGTATTCGACTGAAGATGGATCCACCATGCCGAGATCGACGCGCGCGTAACGCTCGATCCGGGCGGGGCTTTCCAGGCGGGCGGATTCCAGAAGGAGCTCCTCGTGGCGAGCCTGCTCTTGCTCGGCCGACTCGCGCACTCTTTCGAGCTTGAACGCGGACTGGGCAAGAATGACCTGCTCGAGCAGGACGCCGAAGATGACGGCCGCCACGCAGATCGTCACCGTTATCGCCAGCGGAGCGAACCGTCGCTGTGCGCGGCGTTTGATCAAACGGCGAGATTTCCGTCGGACAACCTCGAGACCCGGACGTTCAACGCGTCGCTGGGGGTGAAGCCGCTCCGGTCGGGCGCTCATGCAGCATCACCACCGACGGGTTCGGCAAGCTTCTCGACAGCGCGGAGCTTCGCGGATCGGGCTCGGGGATTCCGCTCGGTCTCTTCCGCCGTAGGAACCAGAGGCCGCCGGGTCAACACGCGAACCACGGCGTGTGCGCCGCACGTGCAGATCGGGAAGTCGGGAGGGCAGACACATCCCTTCGCTGCCTCTGCGAAGGTCCGTTTGGCGACGCGGTCCTCCAGTGAGTGGTACGAGATAACAACGGCCCGTCCCCCGGAGTCGAGTGCATCAATGGCGGCTGGAAGGCCGCGCTCGAGCGCTCCGAGCTCGTCGTTGACCTCGATCCGGAGAGCCTGAAAGGTGCGGCGAGCCGGGTGTCCGCCCGTGCGGCGGGTGGCTGCGGGGATCGCGTTCTTCACGATGTCGGCGAGCTCCGTCGTCGAACCGACCGGGCGAGCATCCACGAGGGCGCGTGCGATCCGGCGCGCGAATCGCTCTTCGCCGTACCGGCTGATCACCCGTTCGAGGTCGCGCTCACCGTAGTGGTTCACGACGTCGTTCGCCGAGAGGGATTGTGAGGGGTTCATTCGCATGTCGAGGGGTCCGGTGCTTCGGTATCCAAAGCCACGACTCGCTTCATCCAGTTGGGGTGAGGAAACACCAAGGTCGAATAGGACTCCGCGAAGCGGCGCATCCCCGAGTCGTTCCAATATGGCCGGGAGGTTTTCGAAACCGTCACGAACAAGCCTGACTCGCCCCTCGTACGGGGCGAGGTGGGTCCGACTCTCCTCCAGGGACGCCGGGTCCCGATCGATCCCGACGAGCTGCGCGGCCGGAGCGGCGTCGAGGACGAGGCGGGCGTGACCGGCGCGTCCGAGAGTAGCGTCGAGGAAGAGACCTCCGCCGTGGAGCGCTGGGACCAGGAGTTCCACGACTCGATCGGTGAGGACGGGTTCATGTTCCATGACAGCGCCTCTGGATCCGGACCGGAGGTCATCGCTATCTCCCCAGAGCCCTGGTCGCGATGGACACCATCCCAAGGACGCCGCCGACAGACGAGCCAGTGAGCGCCAGCAGGACGATGCTCTGGGACAGCTCGCGCGCCAGACCGTGCTTGGGCAGCGCCTGCGTGATCCTGTTCATCGATCTCCCTCTTCCTAGAAGTCCAACCCCTGGACGAGCTCGTCCAGGCGGCCTTCACTGACTGCGGATTGCTCCTGCTCCCACTTCTCGGGGCTCCAGATCTCGCCGTGGTCCAGAGCACCCACCACCACCACCTCGCGCCCGATCCCGGCGTGATCCCGGAGGCCCTGCGGGACGTTGATCCGCCCCTGCCTGTCCACCTGGTCCTGGTGAGCGCTCGCTGCGATCGCCCGGACCACCTGCCGTGAGGGGCGATCGCTCCGTCCCTGCTGGAGGAGGCGTTGCTCGAGATCCCTCCACCCGGCTCCGGACCACATCGCAACGCACCCGTCCGGCCACATGGCGAGGACGATCCGGTCGTCCTCCAGCTCGTCCCGCAGTCGCGACGGCACGATCAGGCGCCCCTTGGCGTCGATCGAGTGGCGGAACTCCCCGGTGAACGACAACTGGTTCCTCTCTTGTCCCCGGCTCAGGAGCTCGGAGGCGGGGTGAAAGCTCGAGGTATTTCTCCCTCGTGCTCCATTTCCCTCCACTTTGCTCCACTAGGGCGCAAAGCTAGACCCCTGCGCACCCCGAGTCAACGTTGAGGGCGCAATTACACTTATGTAATTCTGTTGCGCGTGTTGATGATGTGATGCCTGCGCATGCATGTGACAGCCTAAGAACGGTCTAAATCAGCTCCAAACCCCCCAAACCCGCCACCGACGAGGAAACAAGAAACCCGATCAGAAAGTTGGGGCCCCCGGAGCCTGCGGGGGCTGGCCCACCCTCCGGGAGGCAAACCGTTTTGAGCCTCCCTCCGGGCGAGCCGACCTCCTCGGCGAAGCCATAGAGGACCCGCTTCTCCCGAAAGTTGGCGCGAGGGCGGGCTAGAAGGCTCCGATCCCCAGGCGCAACGGCTCGGAGGGCGAGAGGAACCAGCTTGAGGGAGACGTCGTGGCGGAGGGGCGACTAAGAAACGGTGTGGAGTCCCCGGAGACACGGCGTCTCCCGAGGTCTGGAGTCCCCGGAGTGCGCGACGGCTCCCGACGGCAGCACACCCAAGTCGGGCCGAGGTCAGGCGGGTTTGAGGGCCCGGGGCAGCTTGAGGTACTGCTCCCACAACGGGTCGACGCGCTCGACGGCGACGACGATCCACACGCTCTCGTGCGGCTGCCGGGGTAGACGCCTCAGATGCATGCCGATATCGGCCGCGAGGCGGTTCTCCTTGCGTGAGTTGCAGGGCCTGCACGCGGCCACAACGTTGTCCCAGGTATGGCCCCCTCCCCTGCTGCGAGGGATCACGTGGTCGACGTTCTCGGCGGTGCGGCCGCAGTACTGGCACTCGAAGTTGTCCCGGACGAGCACGGCCCTGCGTGACAGCGAGGCTCTTGCCCTATAGGGGACCTTCACGTAGTAGTTGAGGCGCACGACGCTGGGGGCTCGGATCTCGAGGGCCTCCGAACGGAACACCTGGCCGTTCGTGTGAAGGACATCCGCCTTCCCCTTCAGGGCAAGCACGAGTGCCCGCCGCACCGGCACCACGCACAGCGGTTGGTAAGACGCATTGAGAACGAGTGCTCTTCCCAAGGTGCCCAAAGTATATTCACGCCCCCGAACGAAGTTCGCGTTCCCGGGATCGGGCTTGGGCGCGATGAAGCCCGCCGCTCACGACGGGCTTCTGGATCGCATCTCGGTTCGCTCTAGGGATCGACGCCGATCGTCCCTCGGCCCGAGAAGTCGAGTCGCCGGGCCGTGCGGGAGGTGAGATCCCAGTTCGCCGAACTGTATGGGCCCCTGTCGATGACGGGTACCGCTACCGACCGACCCCTGTACAGGATGTTCACCAGGGTCCCGCACGGGAGTCGCCGGTGGGCTACGCCCAGCGTGTCGCGCGTGAGACGCCGCCCGCAGGCGGTCCGGTTCCCGTAGAAGCCCGGACCGTACCAGGTGGCCTCGGACGGGCCGTAGACGCGCATCTTGCGCACCGAGGCCCGGCGTGTGTTGAGGCGGTCGCCGCCGAACCTGATGCGGATGCCCTTCCTACCCTCGCCTTTGGCGCCGATGCGAGCACTGAAAGTGCCGTCGCCTGCATAGGGGTTCGCCACCGAACGCCAACGGCCGCGGATCCACTTCTGGATCACGACGCGCCGTCCGGTCACGCTGGGCCACAGGCGTCCCCGCACCGTGACGGTCGCGCCGCTCATCACGTGACGTGGAGCCACTCGGGCCCTGAGGCGAGGCCGTACGCGGATCCGCACACCATCGCTAGCGGTGGAGGTTTTCTCGACCTCATCTCGGTACACGAGCCGGTAACCCGCGGTCCGTCTCCTGTCCTGGACGCGGAACAAGATCTCGTTGTCGCGATCGACCGGCTTGCGGGCCACGACTCGCCACGCTCTATTCGGATCGCGACGCTGGAGCGCAAGCGTGTCCCCGGGCGCGCCGTTCTTGAGATGACCCCGGATGAGGGCGTCTCTGTCGAAACCAACCCGTGCCGGCGCGCGATCTATCACCGGCGTCCGCTCGGTCGTCTCGGGCAGAGTCTCCGTCTGTGCGTATGCCGGCGCTGCCCCGATCACCACCGTCGCCGCAAGCCCCGCCACTACGCGGGCCGCACGCGACCAAGAATCCCTATACAAGGGGAGCCTCCTTCGTCTTCTCTGATCTGCGCCCTCGGCGCCCTCCCGTCGGGAGGGGCGGTCACCGTTGCGGCGGCCTATGGGCCCGGCACGTTCATGCCGCCGGCGCCCAACAAAAAGACCCGGCTTCCGCCGGGTCGGCGCTCTTTTCTATTCAGACGACCGTAGCACGTCTGCTAACTACCGCAAGCACCCGCCAACCCCCGCTCCCACCCCTTGCCGCGGGCCCGAGGCGCTCGCCCGAACCCGCCGCACCTCCGGGGACTCCACACCGTTCTTTAGTCGCCCCTCCGGCACGGCGCCTTCGTCCGGCTATCCGCGATGACCCGGCACGCGCACTTGGGTCCGCGCACTTGGTCCCGAGGAGGATGGCTCGCCCGGAGGGAGGCTCAAAACGGTTTCGCCTCCCGGAGTGGCGGGACGGCCTCCTCGGGTCACCGGGAGGGAGGCGCGGCGGCTTCGGCCTGGCGCCGACAGGGGGGGCCCGGTTAGGCGCCTTGTTCGCGGAGGTATTCGACGTAGCGGTGGAAGGCGAGGTGGTCGGAGCTGATCTCCTGGGTGGCTCCGTCCTTCGCGATCTTGACCGTGTCCAGGGGCCCGCCGGGCGCGTTCCCGTCTTCGACGATGTCGGTGACCTCCCAGCCCTCCTCGATCAGCCCGCGCAGCCTCTCGAGCTCCGGATCGTCTCCCCAACCGGCCATCTCTCCTCCTCGACTCGCGTGGCGCTCCAAAAAAGCAGGCCGAACCTATACGGGATCCACGAAGTCAGGAAAGTACGCCCAGGTTGTAACCTGTGAACCCTGTGGCTCACCGAGGAGAAACCTGATGAGCGATACCGGCGGTAGGGACTTCTCCGCCTTTCAGAAGGCATTCGAAACCATCGCGTCGAACGTCGAGCGCACGATCCAGGGCAAGGGCGAAGTGATCCGCCTGACTCTGGTCACTCTCCTCGCCGAGGGTCACGTCCTGCTCGAAGATGTCCCCGGCGTCGGCAAGACGATGCTGGCGAAGTCGCTCGCCCGCTCCCTCGGCAGCACGTGGGCGCGGATCCAGTTCACGCCCGACCTGCTCCCCTCCGACGTGACCGGCGTCAGTGTGTGGGACCGGAGCACCGGCAAATTCGAGTTCAAGCCGGGGGCCGTGTTCGCCAACATCGCGCTGGCCGACGAGATCAACCGTGCGTCACCTAAGACACAGTCAGCTCTGTTGGAATGCATGGAGGAGAGGCAAGTCACGGTCGACGCCACAACGCATCTATTGGGCCAGCCATTCATGGTCATAGCGACGCAGAACCCACTCGAGCACGAGGGCACATATCCCTTGCCCGAGTCGCAGCTCGATCGATTCATGATGCGTCTGTCGGTCGGATATCCCAGCCGGTCTTCTGAGTTGCAGATCCTCGAGACGCACGGCGGTGAATCACCTCTCGACGAATTGCAGGCGGTAACGGATGAGACCGAAGTCGTAGCCTTGATCGAGGCGGCGCGCGAGGTGTACGTGGCCCCCACCTTGAAGCGGTACATCGTCGATCTCACCGAGGCCACCCGCGAACATTCGGACATCTATCTGGGAGCGAGCCCCCGGGCCTCTCTCTATCTGTTACGCGCGGCGCGAGCCCTCGCAGCCAGTAGGGCGCGCGATTACGTCGTTCCCGACGACATCAAGGACCTCGCTCTTCCGGTCCTGGCCCATCGCCTGGTCCTCTCGCCGGATGCCCAGATGCGGGGATCGAGCATCGATGACGTGCTCGATGGCCTCCTTGGACGCGTGCCTATCCCCGAGCGCGAACAGGCCTAGCGAAGGGATCACCGTAGTGCCCACTCCGCGCGGCTGGCTCGTTGCTACTACAGGTGTCGTATTGGTCGTCCTGGGACTTGGCTTCGGATCCACGGCCCTGCAGCAACTCGGGCTCGCGCTGGTGGTCTTGCTGGGTCTGGCGGTGGCGGTGGTCCGGCTGGGACGCCACGATCTCGAGGTGTCACGGACGATCGCCCCCCAGCGCGCTCGTCCCGAGCAAACCGTGACGCTCACGATAGACATCGTGAACAAGGGCCACGGGGCCGCTCCGCTTCTGCTGCTCGAGGACCGTCTACCGGCCGGGCTGAGCGGGGGGGCGCGCTTCGCACTCTTCGGGATCGAGGAACAGGGCCACCGAACCACGTCTCTTTCGCTACGAGCAACTCGTCGAGGCAGATACTCCGTGGGCCCGTTGAGCATCTCGATCGTGGACCCTTTCTCGCTTGCGCGCATCCGATCCACTGCTTCCCCGATCTCGAGCTTCCTGGTGCATCCGCGTGTGGAACAACTCACCATGCCGCGGGACCTCGGCGAACGGCGGAGCCTCGCCACCTCGTCCATGAAACAACCGACCGGCGCGCGCGGCGAGGACTTCTACACGATGCGCGAATACGTCGAGGGTGACGACCTGAGAAAGATCCACTGGCCGTCCACCGCAAAGAGGGGCCGGTACATGATCCGGCAGGAGGAGACGCCGTGGCACACCCGAGCGACGATCCTCCTGGACGACCGCTCGCAGGGTCATGAGGGTTTCGGCGCGGCGTCCTCGTTCGAGCGCAGCGTCGAGTCGGCGGCGTCGCTCGTGGACCTCTATCACCGGTCTGGTTACTCGTACCGGCTGGCCGGGGCACACAACGTTGGAATCGCTGCGAGCCGGGGGTCGGATCACTGGAGCCGGTGCTTGGACCTGCTCGCCGAGATCGGGGCTCAGCGAGGACCAGAGGAAGCAGACGCTCTGCTGCTTCGCCTGACCGAGCTGGAATCGACCTCCTCCGCCGAGGCGGCGCTGCTGGTGGTTGCGGGGCAAGTCGACGCGAAGCACGCCATGGCCCTGACTCGACTCAAGAGAAGGTTCCGTCAGGTGACTCTGGTCTGCTTCCCACCACATCGTTTCGGGAGCGCCGGAACGAAAGCGCGCTGGGCGGGAGAGCGATCCGTGGTCGAAGTCGTGCGTCTATTGGGTCGTTCCGGGATCCGGACGGTGACGCTGGGACCAGATGAATCGATGGCGGCGGGCTGGGCGACCCTGTCACAGCCGCGCACCAAGCAAGTGGAGGAGACATGGGGTCCGAGACCCGAGCTCGTATAGGGCTCGCCGCGCTACTGGTAGCAACTCTCTTCTGCTTCGAGCTGCTGTTCGTCAATGGCGACTACGCGGCGCCGGCCTTGCTCGCGATGCTGCTCGCCGTAGCCATCGCGATGGTCGCTCGACGACTCGGGGTGCCAACGATCATCACGATGCTGGTCTCGGCACTGTTGTTGGTTTGGTACCTAGCCCTCGTGTTCGAGGCGCGGACGACCCTCTATGGCCTACCGACCCCCGGCGCCGTGAGCGGGTTGCGCGCTTCGATAGTGGACGCCTACCGAACCAGTGTCGTGGATTTCGCTCCGGTGCCCGTGCGGCCCGGTTACGTGATCCTCGTGATCGTGGGGTTGTGGATCGCGACGACGATCGCTGAGGTCGCCACCTTCAGATGGCGACGCCCACTCGTTGGGAGCATGCCGTCGATCGGGCTCGTCGCGTTCTCGCTGATCGTGGGCTCGGCGGATGCCGCTGGCTTCCTCATCCTGGTGTTTCTCGCCGCGCTCCTCTCGTACTGGGGCCTCGAGTCATCACACCGCCTTCGCTCATGGGGTCGGTGGGTTCCCACGTGGACGGATCGCCCGGCGGAAGAGCCGCTCTCTGTTACCGGCCGCGTCGCGCGTCGGATGGGGGCCCTGACCCTCATCGCAGCGCTTGCCGCTCCCCTACTACTGCCGGCTCTCGAGGAAGGTGTTCTCGCGTGGAGGAATCAGACTGGAACCGGAACGGGAGGGCCGGGAGGGCGCGTCGACGTTCTCGTCAGCCTGCAGCCGGAGTTCCTGACACAGAGCGGCAAAGACCTGTTCACGGTTACCTCGGAAGATCCGGCCTACTGGCGGCTCGTGTCGTTGACTCGCTTCGATGGGAACACGTGGCGCCCGGGTGACACCGCGCGCTTCTCGCTCTCGGGTGAGGCAAGCATCGACGAACCGGGGGGTAGCCCGCTCAGCCAGACGTTCGACCTGACGGCCCTCGAGGGCGAGTACCTACCGGCCGCGGCTCAACCGCTGAACCTTGATTTCACCGATGAGGAACCCGCTTCGGACGTCATGGTCGACGCCGAGACGTTCGACCTGCAACTGACCGAGGACGTGCAGGGCCTCACGTACACGGTCGAGTCCGTCGTCCAGGATGCGAGCTTCGGGGAGCTGACGGCCGACCGAGCGGGAACGCTCTCGAATGACGACTACACGGAGTTGGGAGACCCGCTTTCCGATGAGGTTCTCGACCTACGCGACCAATGGATCGACGGCGCCAGGAACGATCTTGAACGACTCATAGCGATCCAGGACCGGCTCCGAGGATTCGCCTACGACATCAACGTCGAGCCCAGCGCGTCTACCGACTACCTGACGGAGTTCCTCACGGAGGTGAGGACCGGGTATTGCCAGCAGTTCGCCACTGCGTTCGCGCTACTGGCGAGGTCTCTCGGTTATCCGGCCCGGGTGTCGGTCGGATTCCTCCCGGGCACCAAGGAATCCGAAGGCACCTGGGTGGTTCGAGGCACCCACGCTCATGCCTGGCCGGAGGTGTACTTCGAAGATGCCGGCTGGGTGGCGTTCGAGCCGACCCCCCGAGGGACCACGACGCCGGTTCCGGCCCACACCGTGCCTCCCACCGACGTCTTCGGGGGCAGGGCGTTCGGACCGCCGGGGGCCCCGGGGCAGACGGCTCCGGGCCAGGGTCAGGCGGGCGACCCGCGGCAGAACCCCCTCGGAGAGGGTGGAGAGCGGTTGCCGGTCGAAGCCACGCCGTCCACCGCGCCGGGGGACGGGGCCTGGCGCGCGGCGTTCGGCCGGCTTCTGACCGCCGTCGTGATCCTCGTAGCCGCCTTCCTGCTGTTGGTGCCGCTCATAAAGGAGGTCCGTATCCGCCGCCGCTACATGACGGCCCGGACGCCCGCCGGAACGACCCGCGCCGCGTTCATGCATTTCGAAGACGAGGCCGCGGAACTGGCCGTGGCCCGTAGGCCGTCAGAGTCCGCGGTCGCCTTCGCGCAGAGGGTCGCCCGGCTGGAACACGCATCGACCGAGACGGCAACGCGTCTCGCGCACATCTACGAGGCGGCACTGTTCGCTCCGCGCGCGATCGATGCCGCCAGGGCGCGCGAGGCGAAGCAACTGGCAGGTGCGTTGCGCAAGGGCATGTGGAACAAAGCTTCCTGGGAGCATCGAGCGGTCCGATTGTTCTCGGCGCGGCGGCTCGCGCACCAAGCCGGCGATGCCTGGCGTTCTTACCGTCGACCCGTGCCGCAGGTCGCTACCGGTTGATGGGCGTCAGGCGCCCAGAACCCGCTCGCGCGCTCGGGGGGGCAATTCTTTCTGGAGGCTTGCCTCGACCTGATTGATCGCGGTGATGAACTCGTCGCGATCGTAGAGGAACTGCGAGACGCGCTGGTCGACGGTCTCTGCGATGTCCCCTATCGCCAAGAAGAACGCCATCTGCCCCTCTTTGAGTGCGTCGAGAAGCTCGCCGTCGTTCCGGCAGATCTTGAAGATGCTCTGTCCGTCGGTGACGAGCTTCACCTCTGAAAGGTGCTCTTCGAGGCCCGCTTTCTTGCGGAGGTACTCGATCGCTCGGCGAACCCGCTGGAGGCTCATTCCGCCTTCGAGGAGTGACCGGATGACGCGCAGGACCACGAGGTCACGGAACGAGTAGAGCCTACGGACCCCCGGACGGCCGCCGGTGCGCTGAACGCTCGGCTTGACCAATCCGATCCGGTCCCAGTACCGCAGTTGGTGGGACGTGCAACTGGTCAAACGACCGGCTTGATCCGCAGAGAAACCCTCCATAAGAGCGCGTTGACCTCCGATCGACGAGAAACGTAAACCCTACAAACCCTTCGGGCGGCACCTCAGGCGGGTTTCGGTTCCCCCCGAACCACATCCCTTCGCCGCCCGCGCGGCAAGTAGGAATGTAGCGTGTCAGAGGCGGACGCGCTACAGGAAAGGTGCGCAAAGTCGGAACGGGAAAAAGTTTCCCTTAGGGACGGCGACCGCGGCGCCGGATGCGGGCTTCCCAATCCTCGAATGCGGCCGCAAGTCGTTGCTTCCGTCCATCACGGTCGGCAGCCAGGCTCCCGATGGCTCCGGCCGCCAGAACGATCCCAGCCACCATCGCTCCGAACGCGACGACCCCGACGAAGATCGTTCGGGTTACGAAGAACGCTACGAGGATGGCCAGTCCGGCGAGGAAGACGAGAGCGCCAAGCTTGAGGCGTCCGCTACCCGACCGGCGTGAAGTACTGCCGACGTGCCGCGCGAAGCTCGGATCCTCCTGGTGGAGGCCTCTCTCGATCTCCTCGAGAACCCGCTGCTCTTCTTCCGACAATGGCACTGTCATCCGATTATAGAAAGGTCCCAGCGGTTTCGAAATCTTCGGCCGGGGGTCATCGACGAACGCCTCGGAAGGCCCCCTGGCTCGGGCACTCCAAACCGTTCTGGAGTCGCCCTCCGCCGGGACGTCTCCCCGCACTGCTATGGGAACTAGGAAGGGCCGTCCAAAAGGGTCGCCGGCCCCACCGAGCCGTCTCCGAAGCGGTCACGGATGTCGTCGATGGCCCTGGTGGCCTCCTCCCAGCGCGGGGCGGCCGCCGCCAACAATCCGAGCTGTCTACGAGGAGGGCCCGGACCGAGGCCGCTCAGGCTCACTCCGAGCAGCCGGATCCGCGGCCTATCCGGGCCCAGCCGAGTGTAGAGGTCCCTGGCCACAGCGTAGATCTCGGCGGCCGTGTCGACGGCCTCAGTGAGGGTCCGAGCCCTCGTGATCGTCTTGAAGTTGGACCAGCGAACCTTGAGAGTGATCGTACGACCGCACATCCCTTTGGCTCGCAACCGCCCGGCGGTCCTGTCGCTGAGCCGCAGGATCTCGCGCAGGATGTCGTCGTTCGCATCGAGGTCGCTCTCGAAGGTCTCCTCCGAGCCCACCGATTTGGAGCTTTCATGGGGAACGACGGCGCGGTCATCGAGACCGCTCGCAAGGCTGTGAAGGTGTGCTCCCAGCGAATCGCCCACAGCTCGCTCGAGGGTTCTCCGAGACACATGCGCAACGTCGCCAACGGTTCGAAGCCCCAGGCGTCGAAGTACCTCTGCGGTCGTCTCCCCCACCCCCCACAAAGCTCCGACGGAAAGCGGGTGGAGGAAGGGTTCGACCTCGTCCGCCGGCACCAACAACAACCCGTCTGGTTTGGCGCGCGTGGACGCGATCTTGGCGAGAAACTTGTTCGGAGCGACACCCACCGTGCAGCCGAGTCCCAGCTCCGCGATCGCCCGCTTGATCTGGGCTCCGATCGCCACCGGTTCCCCGAAGAGGCGCACCGAACCGGAGACATCGATGAAGGCCTCGTCCAGGGATAGCGGCTCGACCAGCGGCGAGAACGACAGAAAAACCTCGCGGATGCGCTCCGAATAGATCTGGTAGGACTCGAAGTCGTTCGATAGGAACACGGCATGTGGGCACAGACGGCGCGCCGTTATCGCCGGCATCGCGGAGTGCACGCCGAACTCCCGAGCTTCGTACGAGGCCGAGGTCACGACGCCACGCCCTCCTCGGCCACCCACGATCACCGGTTTCCCTCTCAACGATGGGTCCTTGTGAACCTCGACGGACGCATAGAACGCGTCCATGTCGACGTGCAGGATCGGCTCGCGCACCTCCATGTCGCCGACCCTACGCCCAGATCCACCGGCGATGAGGCGCCCCGTCCCCACGCAACGCGCCGACCACGCCCGCCTCCTGAGACACAATGTCCCCATGCCGAAGAGAACGGTCGAGGAGGTCGTGGTCCGCCGGAAACGGCTGCAGATCTCGAACGCCGGCAAGGTCTTCTACCCGTCGGAGGGTTTCACCAAGGGCGACATGATCTCGTTCTACCGAGATATCTCCGAGGTCTTGCTGCCGCACCTCAAGGACCGCCCCGTGA
>JACCXF010000040.1 GCA_013697295.1 Actinomycetota bacterium
ATCCAACCGGGCCGAAAGGCGGTACTGAGGGTCGACTGAAAGGAGAGGGCATGAAGCTCAGATCGATGATCGTGATGGTGATGGTGGCCGTCCTGGTGGCCGCCTGCGGAGGCGATGGCGGCGAGACCACCGATGGAGGCGGAGGCGGTGGCGACGATGCCGGTGGTGGTGGTGTAGGTAGCTCCGTCACCTTGACCGCCGCCAACTTCGCGTTCGAGCCGGAGTCGCTCACGGCTGCCACGGGAGACAGCATCGAGTACATGAACGAGGACGACGCCGAGCACAACATCTCGGCGGAAGAGGCCGGTCTGGACGAGGACGTCGAGGCCGGATCATCGACGACGGTGGATCTCGCAGACGTCGAGCCGGGCACCTACGACTTCATCTGCAAATACCACCCCGACTCGATGAAGGGCACCCTCGAAGTAACGGAGTAGCCCTTGCAACAAAGTCAGAGCCGGGCGGCACCCACCGCGTCGTCCGGCTCTGTGCCCCCTTATCCTCCCCCGATGTCTCTTCTCCTGCCGGTCCCCGCGGACGCGCGAGGGCGCCGACTCGCCCAGCTGTATCTCGGTCTCGCTCTCTACGGATTCAGCTCGGCACTCCTGGTAGAAGCCGCGTTAGGGCTCGATCCATGGGACGTGCTGCACCAGGGACTGAGCCGCCAGACGGGCGCCTCGATCGGGACGTGCACGATCGTGGTCGGAGTGGTGGTCCTTCTATTGTGGATCCCCCTGCGCCAACGGCCGGGGTTGGGAACGGTGAGCAACGCCATCCTCATCGGTCTGGCCATCGATGCGTCCCTGGCGCTCCTTCCCGAACCCCCGAACACAGCGTGGCGGTGGGCCTTCCTTCTGACAGGGATCGTTCTGAACGGGGTTGCGACCGGCGCGTACATCGGAGCGGGCCTCGGCCCCGGCCCGCGCGACGGGTTGATGACCGGGATCGCGGGCCGAGGTCACTCCATCCGTCTGGTGCGGACAGCGCTGGAGATCGTGGTGCTTGCTCTGGGATGGACCCTGGGGGGGTCGGTTGGGATAGGCACGGTGGCCTACGCGCTTGGGATCGGACCTCTCGCGCACGTCTTCATCCCCGTCTTCACCGTCTCGAACGCAGACCCGGCAAGCCCACCGGACACTCACGCCAGCGTGGCGTAACTATTCCCCCCGCCGACGGCGCGCCCTCTCCTCGCGTTCAGCGCGCGACATCTCGAGTGACTCCTCAACGGTCGGGGCCGTACCCCCGAGATGTGCCGGAAGCCACCACCGATCGTCATCACCCACCGGACGATCGGGATACGACGCGGCCGCGTTCTGCACCATCTCTCCGATAACTTCCATCAGCCGCTTAGTCACGACGTCGGGATCTGAGGTTTCGTCGTACGGGATCGGTTCCCCCAGTTCGACCATGATCGTGATGTTGCGTTGCCAGTTCTTCGGGCGGCCCTTCGTCAGGATCCGCTGAGTGCCCCATACAGCTCCCGGTATCAGAGGCGCCTTCGCCTTCATCGCCATCCGAGCGGCACCCGACTTTCCGTCGGAGGGGACGAAAGAACGGCTGATCGTCCCCTCCGGGAACATGCCGACCACCTCTCCGTCGCGCAGTGCCTCTACCGAGGCCTCGATCGCGTCGCGCGCTCGCCCATAACGATCCACTGGGATGTGTTTCATCCCTCTCATGAGTGGCCCGGCTACAGGATGTGCAAAGACTTCATGCTTCGCCAAGAAACGCACGAGCCGTCCACGCTTGCGCGCCGCCGCGCCAACGAAAACGAAGTCGAGGTAACCGACGTGGTTCGTCGCGATGACGGCCGGGCCGGATAAAGGAACGTGGTTCTCGCCGGTGGTCCGGATGTTCCAGCCCATGCCCTTGAAGATCGTGAGCGCGAGCGTCACCACCGGCCGGTAGACCGGCTCCATGCGCGACCCCTTCCTGCCTGTCTCGTGAGCGGCCAAATCTAGCGTCCCCAGATCCTTAGCCTCAATCGCCGGCGCCGACCTCCGTATTCACCACCGTTCCCAGCGCACAGCGTGGGCAGGCGGCTTGCGTCCTCGGCGAGCGGAACCCTGGGGCTGGTCGGCGGCCGGGTAGCCGAGTGTGACGACCCCAACCGGGGTCACATCGGCCGGGATATCCAGCAGTTCCCGCAGGCCGGGGAGCCGATGAACCCCGAAGAACCCGGCTCCCAATCCCTCGTCTACGGCGCCGAGCAACAGCAGCATGAGGCTGGCCCCGGCATCGACGTACCAGTAGGGCACGGGCCATTCGATCTCGCTCCCGTCGTCCTCGATCTTGTCTGGCTCCCGGTACCGCTCGTGATAGTCCTCCTCGCGCGTGCAGACGACGACGTGCGCGGGAGCCGTGGAGATCCACGGGGGGAAGCCGAGCGATACGTAGTGCTCCTCCTCTGCGAGCTCCGCTATCCGTGTCCTAAGGTCCTGTCCGGTAACGACCACGAAGTACTGACCCTGAGAGAAGCCCGCGCTGGGGGCCCGGCGGGCCAGATCGGTCAGCCGCTCCACTACCGCCCTCGGCACGGGGTCGTCCCGATAGTTACGCACCATCCGGCGCCTCCGCACCGCTTCCCGTAGCTCCACGAGTCCTCCCTAAGATGGACGGTTCTCTCGAGGACGCTAAGGGATGGTGCGCCGGGGTCATGGTCGGCTACAGGACCGGCCGAGTTGCGCCGATTACGGAGAAGTAACTGCGGGTCGACTTGGGGCCCGTCCGGCGGCGAGAGGAATCGAACCACAGTGGCTGATACGGCGAACGACGCTCAGACATCTGGGCAATGGACACAGGCTGCGGACGACTTTCGTTCCGAGCTGTTTCCGGCCGCGCCACCAGGGGCTGCTCCACCGCCCCCTCCGCCGACCGCCCCCCAAGCGCTTTGGGGCACTCCGCAGGCCATGAAACCAGTGCCTGCCGCCGCTTCCTCGGGCGCGACCCGAACGATGACCGCACCTCCGCCTCCCCCGTCGGCTTCGCATGTCGCGGCATGGTCCCAGCCAACCAAACCAGTCGAGGGCCCGCCGGCGGACGCCTACTTCAAGAAGGCGGTCGTTACCTCTCGAACCTCCTTCGAGACTGATCTCTCCCAAACATCGACCGACATGGCGAGATCGAAGTCGAAGGTCCCCCTCAAGATCCTGGCGATGGCCGTCGTGGCCGTGGCCGCCTACTTCGTCACCAGCACGCTGATCTTCACCGGCGAGCCGACCCTCAATACGGGGGCCGACGGAGAGATCACGGTGATGAAGCCAAAGAAGTTCTTCCGGCCATTGATCGGCTACAGCTACCAGGAGGTTCCTGACGTTCTCCTCGAGCAAGCGCGCTCCATCGTTGCGGCGGATCCCGCTGCGAAGGAGGCGATGGAGAACCTCACTGCCCGCGGCGTGATGGAGGGGGGCCAGGTCGTGGCGGGGGCCGTCGTTATCTCGATCGACCCCGACTTCATGAGCAACCGAGGTGAGCGCCGGAGCGGTCTGGTCGAGCTGGAGAAAGCAACCGACGCCTCAGCCGAGCGGGTCGAGATCGATGGCAAGGTCGCATACTTCTCATCCGGGGCGGCATGGTCCGGGTCCCTGACCTATTACGAAAACCTCATGGTGATGGTGGCCGGACCTACCGAGGAAACGACACGAGCCGTGACAACGGAGTTGCTCCAAGCCCAACCGTAGACGGTTGGGCCGGCGTCAGCGCCCGGCCGGCGGTCTCGAGGCCTCGAAGATCCTGTTCGACGACACGAAATCGTCTGTGAGGTAGAAGTCGTCGCGCGTCAGCGTTCGAGTCTTCAAGCTGAATATCAGGGACAGCTCGCGTCGCCCGTCCTCGTAATGCAGGTACGCCTTGATCGTCGAGGCATCGATCTGGATCTCGTTCCACGACGGAGGAGTGAACCCTCTGACCCGCCGTGTGGAGGCCGTCCCGGAGTTGCAGATCAACATCCCGTTCAGCCCCCAGAAGAACGGGACGTGCTTGTGTCCCGACAGGACCACGTCGATGTCCAGCTTCGTCAGTTCGGCCAAGAGGTCACCGGCATCGGTGATGATGTTTCGCTCGCGCCCGGTCCCTGGGATCGACACCATGTGGTGGTGGATGGCGAGCACCCTGAGGTCATCGGGTTGTTGCGCGAACTGTTCACCGATCCAGGCGTAGTGCTCGCGACCCACGTGGCCATCGTTGAGGTCGGGCGACGATGAATCGACCGCAACGATCGTCACCCCGGTTGCTCGAAGGCGTTCCGCCCGAAGTCCATCGAACTCCTTGCGGAACAACGAGAATCGGTGTCCGAAGTACTGCTCGAAATGGACATAGCCGACGTTCCGTGAATCATGGTTTCCGGGGATGATGACTTTCGGAGGCTCGATCTCATCGACCCATCGGGCGGCGTCCTCGAACTCCCACTCGTAGCCGTTAGCGGTCAGATCCCCAGCGATGACGACAACATCGGGGTTCATCGCATTGATCCGTTTGATGGCGGATTCGAGAAGATGGGCGTCGAACGTCAGCTCTCCGCAATGGATATCGCTGATCTGGGCGATGCGCAGGGGGATGCTCGAGACGTTCATCTGCCCTCCACGCTACCCTCGTCGATGGCCACAAAGACAATCATACGGAGAAGAGATAGTGGATCGTAGGCAGATCAGTCACAGCCTCGTGAAGACGTTGCGTAAGGTACCGATGTTCGAGGGTTTGGGCGATCACGACCTCTTGCACATCGTCGGTTTGTCCGCCAATCTCCAATGGCCCCAGGACGGAGTGGTATTCACCGACGGATCTGTGGGCGACGCGCTCTACATCGTTCTGTCCGGAAGGGTGAGGATCTACGCCACAGTCGACGGTAAGGAGATCGATGTGGCTTCGATAGGGCCGGGGGATTTCTTCGGGGAGCTATCGTTGATGCGAGAGGAACCGCATTCCAAGAGCGCCCAAGCGACGGAGCAGACGGAGCTGATGGCGATCCCCAAGGATTCATTCGCGTCGCTGCTGGCCTCCGATCCCCATCTCAGAGGAGTGGTCGACCAGAGGATCTCAGAGCGCCTCGCCGCCAACGACCAGGCTCTCAACCTGAACTAAAGGTAACGCGCCAGATCGATCTCGAACCAGGCCCTCGTCTGTCCGTCCTGTGACACTCCCCACCGGTCGGCGAGCTCCTCGAGAAGGAAGAGGCCCCGGCCACCGACGTCCATGAGGGCCGGCTGCGCGATCACCGGAGAGAACCCGACCCCGGAGTCGGTGACTTCGGCCCTGACGACGCCGGAAGAAACTGCGGCATAGACCTTTATCCACCCATCGGCCCCCAGCTTTGCGTGCCGGATGCTGTTAGTCACCAGTTCGTTGACGAGCAGGGAGAGGTCATCGTAAAGACGTTCAGGGATAGCTTCGCCTAAGGCCCGAAGCGCTCGGCGCGCCTTCACAGCCGTTTCCGGTCCTCCGGTCAACGTCAGTTCCACCGTATCCTGGGCCACGTCCACACTAGTCCCTACCCTTCCGGTAGAGACTCAATCTCCTCTAGAAGGGACGGATTGTGGCGGCATTGCGCAAGATCCGTGTGTCGGATCCTCCGATGGCGGCTCGTCGTCCTCGGACGGTCGGGTCGCGCGCCCCCGTAGCCTGGGAATATCCTTTTGAAGGTACTCGCCGGGCGATCCAGGGGGGAGCGTGAAAGCGGAGCAACCGACCTGGCTCGAGACGTTTCTCCTCGATCAGGTGCGCGCGGCCGTGATCGCAACGGACCTCGAGGGGATCGTCACTTACTGGAACCACCATGCCGAGTCGTTGTACGGATGGTCGCGGGATGAGGCGCTGGGGCGCTCGATCGGCGAGCTACTCATCCCAGAAGACCAGTTGGATCTCGCCGGAGCGATCATGGCCCGCGTGGGTGAAGGCCATTCCTGGGAAGGCGAGATGCGGCTCAACCGCAAGGATGGGACGTCGCTTCTCGCTTTCGTGAGCGACTCGCCCATCGTCGACCCTGAGAGAGGCCTCCTCGGCGTCGTCGGTATCTCCAGCGACATCACCGAGCGCCGGCACGGCGAGCTGCGCATCGCCGCCCAATACGCGATCAGTCGCGTACTGAGCGAAGCACAGGACCTTCCCACCGCAGCGTCCCGCATCCTGCGCGTGATCGCGCACAGCCTGGGGTGGGATGTGTGCGCGCTGTGGGTTCGCGATCGCTCCACAAACCGTCTTCTGTGTCTGCGCGTCACGGAACCGCCTCGGCCGGCCATCACCGCTTTCATCGAGCGGACCGCTGCGATGACTTTGGCGTTCGGAGAGGGACTTCCAGGCCAAGTGTGGAAGGCGGGCAAGCCCTCCTGGTTCGAGGACGTAACGCAAGACATGCATTTCAGGAGGACGGAGTCGGCCGTCCGCGCCGGTCTTCACACCGGCTTCGGGTCTCCCATCATCGTGGGGGGCGAGGTCCTCGGCGTGATCGAGGCCTTCAGTACAGAGGTGCGGCCTCCCGATGGAGACCTGCTTCAGGTAATGGCCGTGGTCGGCAGCCAGATCGGACAGTTCATCGAGCGGAAGTGGGCGGAGGCGGAAAGGTCCCGACTTCTTCGACTCGAACAGGAAGCTCGCACCGAAGCCGAGGCGGCTCAAGCGCGCCTCTCGTTCCTCGCGGAAGCCAGCCGTGTCCTGAACCGGTCACTCAATTATGCGGAGGTCCTCAAGAGCGTGGGGAAGCTCACCGTTCCTCGCCTCGCCGACTGGTGTGTGTTCTACGCACAAGAAGAGGGTCCCGCGCCTCGCTGGGTCTACTTCGCTCACTCCGACGACCGCATCGAACAGATCCTCGAGGGCATGTCTCCCATCCAGCGCGCCGCGATCGATGTGCTCCTTCCCGTAAGAGAGGTGCTCGACGCCGGTTCCCCCGAAGTGCTGGGTGAGATCTCTCATCCCGACGGTGGAGGCTTTCCACCGGAGGACATCAACGAAGCCCTGGTCCCGAGGTCGGCGATGGTGCTTCCGCTCGTAGTGGGCGGGAGGTCGCGCGGAGCGCTTGTCCTGATGTCCTCCAATGACACCCGGCGGTATGGGTCGGAGGACTTGGCTCTCGCTGAAGATCTTTCACAACGGATCGCTCAGGCCATCGACAACGCGCGTCTCTATCAAGAACGGAGCCACGTCGCGCGGACACTGCAACGCAGTCTTCTTCCTCCGGAGCTCCCCCGCATCCCCGGGGTCGAGATCGGTGCACGGTACCGGCCGGCCGGGGAAGGCAATGAGGTTGGGGGCGACTTCTACGACCTGTTCGAGACGAGGGCAGGTAACTGGGCCGTCGTTATCGGCGACGTCTGCGGCAAGGGGCCCGACGCGGCCGCATTGACCGGGCTCGTACGCCACACGATCCGCGCCGCCGCAGTGGCGGGTCACTCGCCCGACCAGGTCCTCGAGCTCACGAACAAGGCGATCCTCAGGCAGGTCTCGGACTCACGCTTCTGCACGGTCACATGCGTGGAGCTAAAACTTTACGAGGGCGGTGCCCGGATGGTGTTGTCGTGTGGCGGGCACCCACCGCCGCTGATCCTGAGGAGCAACGGGAAGGTCGAGAAGGTTGATTGCGAGGGCACCCTGCTCGGCGTCCTCGATGAGCCGGAGATGGCGAACCATGAGCAGGCTCTTTCCCCGGGTGATGCATTCGTGTTGTTCACGGATGGGGTCACCGAGGCGGAGGGTCCCGAGGATGAATTCGGCGAGCAGCGATTGGAAGAACTCCTCGAAGGCTGTGCGGGCATGAGCGCCCCCGAGATCGCCGGGACCATCGAGCGCACGATCGTGGACTTCCAGAGCGACATCCCGCGAGATGACGTTGCCATCATCGCGTTGCGCCTCTCGGCTTGAAGCCCAGGTTCAGCACGCTGCTGGGGCGGGGCTTGACCCGCCGATGTCCTCGCTGTGGAGAAAAACGGGTGTGGCGTTCATGGTCCAGGCTGGTCGACGATTGTCCCCGTTGCGAGTGGCACTTCGAACGCGAGGAGGGTTATTGGGTAAGTGCGATCATCGTCAACACCGCAGCAACCGAGTCGCTCTTCGGGATCTTCTTCGTTGGAGTGCTCATCGCCACCATCCCCGATGTGAAGTGGGGACCGGTTCTTCTCGTGGCGGCGGTCACCAATGTCGCGTTCCCCATCCTCTTCTTTCCCACCTCTAAGACGGTGTGGGTGGCCATCGACCTCTTCTTCCACCCAGCCAAGGAATGGGACGGGGTCTAGGCCGGCAGAGGCTCCTCGACCCAATCGCGCGTTAGGAACAACCAGAAGGCGAGCCCCGCGTAGCTCTTGTAGCGGCGGAAGCGGCGTTCGATGGTCGAGTCCTTCACCGTCCGCCGGCCGACCAGACGCGCGTACTTCGGGCGGGTCCAAGAGTCCAAGATCAGCCTCGAGTAGCGACCGATCATCATCATCGCGTGAGCGGCCGCGTACGGGCCGACTCCGGGCAAAGCCAGTAGCCGCGTCGCCACCTCGTCATCCGGTATCTCGGCGGCGGACGACGAGCCGAGGATCTCGAGATTTACCTCTCCATCCCGCACCATCCGCGCGAGTTCGATGAAGTACGGCCCCCGGTACCCGGCGCGCACCACCTCCTTGTAGAAGCGCTCCCCCGCGGAGGCCATGGCCTCTGCGGTCGGGAAGGCGCGTCCCAGCGGGCCCGGGCGCGCCGAGGGGGCCGGGTCACCGAGATGTTCGACGAGGGCCGCAACCATCCGCTCGGTGGCCGACCATGTGCAATTCGTCGTACAGATCGTCTTCACGACCTCCTCGAACACCGTCGGGCTACGGATCATGCGACCAGCGCCGGCCCCCGGCACCCACGCGAGCTCCGGATCCTGGGCCGCCAGGTCGTAGAACGCCGAGAGATCCTCATCCAGCCGTAGCACGCGCCGGACGCCGTCTGCGATCTCATCCGTTGCCGCCGCGCCGGGAGCTCGCCCGCGAACCTCGATCCGGGCGAAGCCCGGCCTGCCAGCCGACACGAGAACGACGCGAGGCCTGGACCTGGACAACCGCAACGTTGTCTCCAGGGTGACTGCATCCTCGTCGATCGCCTGCGGAGGCAGCGAGGCGACCCCGTGGGACAGGAAGGTTCGCCGCAGGTCGACGGCTTCTCCGCCAGCCCCGACCAGGGACAGCTCGAGGCCACATCCGTCCGTCAATTGACCCTCTCCATGTAACCAGTGTAACTTCTTTGCCGGTTACACATTCCAACGACCGGGAGGGGAAAGCTGGTGGCACTGCGGATCAGGACCGTCACCATGGACTGCAACGACCCGGACGTCATGGGTCGCTTCTGGTCTCAGGTCACGGGAAGAGAGGTGGTCGATCACGGACAAGAGGACCCCTACTGGGCCCTCGTTGATCCGGAGCGCCGCGACGTGACGTTGTTGCTGCAAAAGGTGGCCGAAAACAAACGAACGAAGAACAGGGTTCATCTCGATCTCCATACCCCGGACCTGGACGCGGAGGTAAAACGCGTGATGGGGCTCGGCGCGCGACTCGTTGGGCGATATGAAGAGGATGGGGAGATCTGGGTGTGGTGTGAAGATCCCGAACGTAACGAGTTCTGCATCGTGCAGTCGGGTGCCACCTGACCTAGGCCAGGAACGCGATCAACTCGAGCGCTCGCACGGTTAGTCCCAAGTCCGGCCACCCGGCTGAAGGAGACTCGTCGCGCAGCCGTTCAAGGAACTCCTCCATCGATGGATGCTCACTTGGGATCCCGGCTGCGCTCCAGAAGGTCAATGCGGTTGCGCGCTCCCATGGGCCCCACCAATCCGCCTCCCACTCACGCGACCAGCGGAGGGCCCACTCGGCCATCTCCGTCTTCGGGCCTTCGGCCAGCCAGTAGGCGGCCGCAGCAGCGAACGTTGGATACGCGCCTCCGGTAAAGCGCCCTTCCATGTCGGCTTCGCCACGGAGAAGGTCCATGGCGCGATGTCCTGGGTCGCGTCCGACGACGAAGAGCCCGGTGGCCGCGGAAGCCGTCGCCCAGACCCGGCCGCCCGCGTACGAGTCGAGCTCACCTGGTACTTCGTCCGGCGCGTCGAGCCACGCCTGCGCCGGCGTCCGCGCGCTCTCGAGCCAGTCCGCCGCGATCGCCGCAAGACCGGAATCTCGCAGTCCGAGGACAACCAGGTGACACAACGCCTCACCGGTCGCGCCGGGAGAAGGGCGGCCGCCGGGTCCCACGAAGGCTCCCTCGTCGTCCTGAGCCGGCGCTGCCGGGAGCTCGCCCGGATCGTCCCCCGAGAGTTTCAGAGCGCGCCACGACTGCCATTCGTCGCCCTGGTCGAGCACTCTTTCGAGCGCGGCATCCGTATCGATCGACATGATCGCCAAATGTAGGGCTAAACGCGCCATCCGAAGCGCGTCGCCTTTGGCTCCTCTTCCTCCCGTGGATCGTCAGGGCGCCGGTTGGCCGGACGCTCGGGAACGATGGTCACGTCACTCAGGTGGGTGCGCGAGCCGGTCCATGGACCTGGAACCGCAACGGTCATGTCGGCGAGCGCGTAGCAGATGGACTCATAATTGACACGCCACCCCTTGAAGTCCGGCCACGCCTCCTCGGCCGATCGCTCGAGCTGGAAACCCTGATCCCTCAGGCGATGGACACCACCGAGGAAATCCTCGTAGTCCAGCTCGATGTCCTCGGTCGGGAGCGGATCCGGATCGTAGGGGATGCCGGTTACGTCGGCGATGTTGCGCAGAGCGGTGAAACCCATCCGCAGGCACAGGCGAGTCTGCGTTGGCGCCGCGTTCGGGCTCAGCGCCAGGTACATCGCAGCAGAGTCCAGCACGGCTAGGAGCGCGATGACCCACGAACGCAGCGGGTGAGGCGATCGGAACCAGACCAACACGGGATAGTTCGTGTGGCTCTCAGTAACGTCCGCAGCCCACTCCTCCCAGTCGAGGTAGAGCTGGCCCAAGTTGTCTACGAGACCGACCACCACGTGCCTGGTCAACAACTCGGGCCCCCACGCCGGCGCCCCGGCCCTGCTCTGAAGCAGTGTCACGAGCGATTCCCTGCGGTTGAACGCCCCGTAGAGCGTCGGGAGGTAGGCGACCTGGAGAGCGACGACGATCAAACCGGTCGTCGCGGCCACGAACATGACTGCCGTCGGGGCCCAGTCCGGTTGACTGGCGAAACCGAGGGTGAGCATCGACGATCCGCTCTCCCGTAATGCTTCCAACCACCCCAGCGGGATGAGCGGCCACAGCATGAGGGCGAACGCCATCCAGAAGGAGAACATCCAGACGGACAACAGCATCAGCAGGGACAGGGGGCCTGCGAACGCGAGGATCCTGTCCTTGGCCTCGTAGTCGTCGAAACGCCGCGCCAGCCACAGGAAGAGATGACGGGTGAACAGGCGGTTGACGAGGAGCGCGAGCTTCGAAGTGAGCCCGCGCGGAACTACGAGAGTGCGCACGAGACTCGAGAGGGTGCCGAGGAAGATGACCAGTCCGACAAAGAAACCGATCCATCTGATGGCTGCCACTGTGCCCTCCTCCCTCGCTCTCGCCTGAGGTACCGAATCGTAGCCGTGCCCTCGTGCCCTAGTGCGCTCGTGCCCTAGTGCCCTAAAGTTGCCCCGTGCCCCGTGTGGATCTCATCCAGGGAGACATCACGGTCGTCGAGGTGGACGCCGTCGTCAATGCCGCGAACTCTTCGTTGTTGGGTGGCGGCGGCGTCGATGGCGCGATCCACCGCAACGGCGGGCCATCCATCCTCGAGGAATGCCAACGCATCCGTCGAGAACAGCATTCCGAGGGACTCCCGACCGGAAGGGCGGTCGCTACGACCGCCGGGAAGCTTCCTGCGCGCTGGGTGATCCACACTGTGGGGCCCGTCTACTCAGCAACCGAGGATCGCTCTCATCTGCTTGCGTCGTGTCACACGGAGTCACTGCGGGTGGCGGACGATCTCGGTGCTGGATCCATCGCGTTCCCCGCGATCTCAACCGGTATCTATGGCTACCCACTCGAGGCCGCCGCGGACGTCGCCCTCTCGACTGTGACCGACTCGAACACCGACGTCGACCTGATCATGTTCGTCCTGTTCGAGGAGCGAGCGATGCGAGTATTCGAGGCCACATTGGGTCGTATCCAACGCGTGAAAGGGCGAACATCTTGAGCACAGCGGGAGATGGCCTCAGGGTCGTAGTGACCGGGCCCACCGGAGACATCGGGATGGCTTTTCTGCGCGCGCTGGACAAGACGGAGGGCGTCGACTCGATCGTCGGCATGGCCCGCAGGCCGTTCGATCCGTCCGAGGAAGGTTTGAACAAGGTCGAGTACCGGCGCGGCGACATCCTGGAACGGGAATCGGTCGAGGAATTGGTTGCCGATGCAGACGTCGTGGTTCACCTCGCGTTCCTGATCATGGGATCGCTCGAGCAGACGCGTACGATCAACCTTCAGGGCTCCCGCAACGTCTTCGAGGCCGCCTTCGCGCGAAGGTCAGGCGTCTCGTCTACACGTCGTCGGTGGCCGCCTACGGCTTTCGTGACGACCATCCACCGAGGCTCACCGAAGATGTTCCCGCTCGCGGCAGCGACAACCACTACTACTCCGCTCAGAAGGCAGAGTTGGAGCAGATGCTCGACAAGATGGGCGCGAGCTTCCCGAGCACGGATATCTTCGTGCTCCGTCCGTGTGTCGTTGCGGGGCCCACCGCTCTGTCGTTGATCACCGAGATCCCCTACGTTCGGTTGAGCGACAAGGTCCCGGAGGGCGCTAAGAAGATCGCCTCGTCATTGCCGACCATGAGACCGATCGTGCCGGATCCGGGCACTCCCTTCCAGCTCGTGCATGAGGACGACGTCGCGGAAGCACTGGTTCGATCGGTTCTGGGTCAGGGAGAGGCGGGCTACTACAACCTCGCGGCGGGCGGGGACTGCACGGTCACCGACCTGGCACATGCACTGAACTGGTACGCGGTACCGATCCCGGATCTGGTGATGCAGGGCGCCGCGAAGATCGTCCAGAGGATCCCCTACCTCCCCACCTCCACTCAATGGATCGACGCCTTGCGGGTGCCGGTCCTGATGGACACAACCAAGGCCCGGAATAAGCTCGGCTGGGAGCCCAAGTACGACGCTATGGAAACTCTTTCCGAAACGGTGCTGGGGGCCCGCAAGGCCGGGATCGTTCCGTGGCCCGACCACGCGGGGCCTATGTGACGCGTCGTTCTAGGAGTTGCGTGGCACTTCGAAGGAACGATTCAGGATCTCTTCGAGCTCTTGCTCGTGAACCTTGGAGCTGCCGGTAGCGGGACTCGCGCTCTCGGCTCGGGCAACATGTCGAAGCGTCAGGCGATCGGGGGCCATGCGATGGAGTCGGGCCTGCATGAAGGTCCAGGCCCCCATGTTCTCCGGCTCGTCTTGTATCCAGCAGAGGTCCTCCGCCTTGGGATAGTTCTCGAAGATCTCGCCGAGCTGCTGCTCGGGGAACGGATACAGCTGCTCGACGCGCACGACCGCCGCCTTGGCATCGCGTTCATTCCGCTCGTCCTTCAGGGTGTAGGCGATCTTGCCGGTGCACAACAGGATGCTCTCGACCTCATCGGGAGACGAAAGCCATAGATCGTCGAGCGTCTCCCGGAAACTCCCCGAAGCGAACTCATCCGTCGCGCTCCTGGCCTCTGCGTGTCGCAACAATGACTTCGGAGTCATCACAACCAGTGGCTTTCGGATCGAACGCAGCATCTGGCGGCGAAGGACGTGGAAGTACTGCGCCGGCGTGGTGGGTTGCACGACCTGGATGGAGTCCTCAGCCGCAAGAGTGAGGAAGCGCTCGAGGCGCGCACTCGAGTGCTCCGGGCCCTGGCCCTCGTAACCGTGCGGTAGCAGCAACACCAGGCCGCTGGGCTGCTTCCACTTGTCTTCGCCGGCGACGATGTACTGGTCGATAATCACCTGGGCTCCGTTTGCGAAGTCGCCGAACTGAGCCTCCCAGCACACCAGAGCATCCCCGTTCGCGATCGAGTAGCCGTACTCGAAACCGACGGCAGCGAACTCGGATAGTGAGCTGTCGAAGGAGCGGAAGGGAGCCTGATCCTCGGAGAGATCGTTGAGGGGCATGTACTCCTGTTCGGACCGATAGTCGATCAGCACGCTGTGGCGCTGGCTGAAAGTCCCTCGCCGCGTGTCCTGGCCTGCGATCCGGACCCGGAAGCCCTCGAGCAGCAACGACCCGAACGCGAGAGCCTCCGCGTGAGCCCAGTCTGACGCGTCTTTCTCGAGCAATCCCTTGCGCTTCTCGAGCATCTTCTGGATCTTGGGATGCGGCTCGACTTCGCTGGGCCACGACGTGAGCTTGTCGTGGACGTGCTCCAAGCGCTCGCGCTCGACCCCGGTCTCGACCGGCGGCAGAACCCCCACGGTCTTTGGCGGCTTCGCCCGAGCGGACTCGGGCGGCAAGCTCTCCTTGGTTTCGTCCAGCGCCTTCTGCAGCTTGTTGCGGAAGTCGTCGAGCAGGCTCTCGGCTTCCTCGACACTGAGCTCGCCGCGATTCACAAGTTGCTGGGTGTACAGCTTGCGCACCGAACGCCGGACGCTGATCTTCTGGTACATCGCCGGTTGGGTGAACGACGGATCGTCGACCTCCTGATGCCCGTGTCTCCGGTAACAGACCATGTCGATGACGATGTCCTTCTTGAACTCCTGCCGGTAGTCGAACGCAAGGCGGGCCACGCGCACGCAGGCCTCGGGGTCGTCCCCGTTCACGTGGATTATGGGGGCCTGGATGCTCTTGGCGATGTCGGTCGCGTAAAGGCTGGTCCGACCTTCCTTCGGGTTCGTCGTGAAGCCGATGTTGTTGTTGACCACGACGTGGATCGTGCCGCCCGTGCGATAGCCGGAGAGCTGCGAGAGCTGGAGGGTCTCGGCCACCACGCCCTGGCCCGGGAAGGCGGCGTCGCCGTGGATGAGCAACGGCATGACGCGGAAGTGGCCCTCCGGGCCGATGAGACCCTGCTTCGCCCGCGCCATCCCCTCGACAACGGGATCGACGGATTCGAGGTGAGAGGCGTTCGATGAGAGGACCACATTCAGCTCCTTGCCTTCTCGTGACTCGAACCGACCGGTCATCCCCAGGTGGTACTTGACGTCACCCGAACCCTGGACGGTGTCCGGATCGACGTCTCCCTCGAACTCGTCGAAGATCTGCTGCAACGGCTTGCCGACGATGTTGGCGAGGACGTTCAACCGTCCGCGGTGCGACATCCCCATAACGATCTCGATCATCCCGGCCTTGGTCGCCTCCTCGAGGACGGCGTCGAGTATCGGGATGAGGCTGTCCGCCCCCTCGATGGAGTAGCGCCGCTGGCCCGTGTACTTCGAGTGCACGAAGCGCTCGAACGCTTCCGCTGCGTTCAACCGGTCGAGGATGTGCTTTCGTTCCTCGTTCGACAGTGTGTACGCGTCGGGTGATTCGACACGCTCCTGGATCCAGCGCTTCTCGACGGGATCCGAGATGTGCATGAACTCGTAGCCGATGGTTCGACAATAGGTGTCCCGCAATGTCTCGATGATGTCTCGGAGCGAGCGCTTCTTGTCACCGGGAAGACCGTCAGTGAGGAACTCACGGTCGAGGTCCCAAACGGTCAACTCATACGTCGCGAAGTCGAGTTCGCGGTGATAGAGGACCTCCCACCCGACGGGGTTGAGCTCCGCGAGCATGTGGCCGCGAACGCGATACATGTTGATGAGCTGGATGACGCGCGATTGCTTGACCAGTGTCGAATCCGTGTCGTCCACAGGGCCGTGGTCACGATTCCAGCGGGCTGGCTGGTAGGGAACGTTCAACGACGCGAACAGGTCGTCGTAGAAACGATCCTCGCCGAGCAACAGATCGTGGATCCCTGCAAGGAACTGGCCCGACTCGGCCCCCTGGATGACCCGGTGGTCGTAGGTGCTGGTGATGGTGATGACCTTGCTCACCCCGACGCGCGCCAGCATCTTCGGGTCCGCCCCTTCGTACTCGGTCGGATAACCGATCACGCCAACGCCGACGATCAGGCCCTGACCCTGCATCAAGCGCGGGACCGACTGACTGGTTCCCACGGTGCCGGGGTTGGTCAGCGTGACCGTGGTGCCGGAGAAATCGTCGAGGCTGAGCTCGTTCTTGCGAACCTTGCGGATAATGTCTTCGTACGAGGACCAGAAGTCGGCGAAGTCGAGTTGATCCGCCTCCTTGATGTTCGGCACCAGAAGCACTCTGTTCCCCGACCGTTCGACGTCTACAGCCAAGCCGAGATTGACGCGCTTGCGCTCGATGATGTGTGGCTTGCCACCCACCTCTTCGTAGCTGGCTTTCATCCGAGGGCGCATCTCGAGAGCGCGGAGCACGGCGTAGCCGATCAGGTGAGTGAACGAGATCTTGCCCCCCTGACGCCCAGCGAGGTAGCGATTGATGATGCGACGATTCTCCTCGAGCAACTTCGCTGGGATGGTGCGCACCGATGTTGCCGTCGGGACCTGGAGCGAAGCCTCCATGTTCTCGGCGATGCGAGCTGCGACACCGCGCAACGGGGTGGCGTCCTCCACCTCTTGCCCCTCGTCCTCGCTGGAGCCTTCGTCCGTCGACTTCGGGGCACCATCATCCGAGTCCTTGGACTTCTTCTTCGAGTCCTGCTCGACCCCTTTCTTCTGAGACTTGGCGGGGCCGTCCTTCGCGCCGTTGTCGGTCTTGGACTTGGCTCCGGCGGGATCGGGCGCGTCGGTCTTGGACTTGGCTCCGCCGCCGTTGGCGGCCTCAGGTGACTCGGCCCGCTGGGGCTTCGTGCGGTCGGGCCGGTAGTCCTCGAAAAACTCCTGCCACGACTCCCCCACGGACTTCGGATTCTCCTGGTAGCGCCGGTACATATCGTCAACGAGCCAGATATTGGGCCCGAAGGCTTCTACCTGCTCGATCTCCTCGTCAGCCATCCCTCACCCGTCGCGGATCGTCGTCGGCACTGGTTCCTAGAGAGTAGTTGTCCAGCGGGAGCGCCGCCGACACTCGGCAGCAGCCCCATGCCCGGCGAGCTAGTCATCGCGGGAGTCTGCACGGGCCACTAGCCAGAGGCGCTTCGATTGGGCCAGAGCCACAAAAGTGCGCCGGGCTGCCGCACCTGTGGCTGGCGAGGCACAGGCGGGGAATGGTGCTGAGGCATAACGCCTTTATATAGATGAGTAGTACCCGATCCCGAGCGGAGGCTTCTTGCTCGCCGAGAGAATGAGGACCAGAGCGAACGGGCGCGCCCGTAGGCCGCGCCTCGTTACCCCTCTCTTCCTGCTGGTCATGCTGTCGACGTGGGCCTACTTCACGGCCGTGGGCACACTCCAGCCGACGCTGCCTCTGTTCGTGAAGGGGCCGTTGAACGGCACCGAGGTGCAGGTCGGCCTAGCGATCGGCTTCTTCGCCGTGGCCGCGGTATTGACTCGCCCCTTCCTCGGTTCGGTGGGAGACCGGCGCGGCCGTCGCGTCCTGATCGTCGCCGGAGCCGGGATCGTGTCCCTGGCCACCCTCGGCTATCTCGTTTCGGAGTCACTCTGGGTTCTTCTGATCTTCCGACTCATCACCGGGGCCGGCGAGGCCGCGTTCTACGTCGGTGCGGCCAGCGTGATCAATGACCTGGCCCCCGACGAGCGGCGAGGCGAAGCCCTCAGTTACTTCTCCCTCGCGCTGTATGCGGGACTGGTGGTCGGTCCCGTGCTGGGCGAGACGATCCTGGGCGACGACAACTTCACGGCCGTTTGGTTGGTCGCCGCGCTGGCTGCAGGACTGGCCGCGCTCGCCGGTCTGCCGGTGACGGAGACTCGCCCAGAAGAGGAGCGCGCGGCAAGCGGCGACGCGCGACGGATCATCCATCCAGCGGGCCTCCTCCCCGGCATGCTCCTGTCCGCGAGCATCTGGGGGCTGGCCAGCTTCGTGACCTTCATCCCGCTGTACGCGCGCGAGGTGGGCCTCGACGGATCGAGGATGGTCTTCGTCAGCTACTCGATGATCATCATCCTTCTGAGATTGTTCGGGGCGCGCATCCCGGACCGGCTCGGGGCCCCTCGCTCCGCCAAACTCGCTCTTGGGATCCAAGCGGTCGGTCTCGCGGTCATCGGCCTGTGGGCGACCCCCGTGGGTCTCTTCGCCGGGACGGCGGTCTTCGCGATCGGCCACTCACTCGCATTCCCGGCCCTCATGACGATCGCGATGCGCAACGCGCCACCGAAGGAGCGGGGTGCCGTCGTCGGCACCTTCACGGCATTCTTCGATCTGTCGTTCGGCCTGGGCGCGGTGTCGTCCGGAGTCATCGCTGCGCTTCTGGGTTACCGCGGGGCGTTCGTCGCCGCCGGCCTCGTGGCTCTCGCCGGCTTCCTCACGCTGGTGTTCAGGGCGCGGCGCAACAACCCTCGGGACGTCGCCGCCGCGTCTATGGTCGAGGGATGACCGCATCGATCGACATCTCGGACTGCCGCAAGCACTTTCCCGCCCTCGAGCGGGGTGACGAGCGGGGCCCGTACGTCTTCGCCGACCCCCCTGGCGGAACGCAGGTCCCCCGGTCGGTGATGGATGCGATGGCCGGCTACTTCGAAACCAGCAACGCGAACGCCGGGGGCCCATTCCGCACCAGCGAGGAGACTGGCAACGTCATCGCAGCGGCGCGCCGGGCGGGTGCGGACTTCCTCAACTGCTCCCCCGAGGAAGTCGTGTTCGGTCAGAACATGACGACGCTGTGCTTCGCGATGGCCCGAGCCATCGCGCGCGACGTGGATCCCGGAGCAGAATTCGTGGTCACGCGTCTGGATCACGACGCGAACATCTCGCCGTGGCTCACAGCGGCGGAAGACGCGGGGGCAAGCGTCCACTGGGCCGACCTCCGGCCGGAGGACTGCACGTTGGATCTTGCGAACCTAGAAACGGTTCTGTCACCGAGGACCCGGGGGGTCGCGTTCACGCTCGCATCGAATGCCGTCGGCAGTATCACGGCCGCGGCGGAGGTGGTCCGTGCCGCCCGCAAGACCGATGCTCTCGTCGTGGCCGATGCGGTTCACATCGCGCAGCATCGACTCGTCGACGTAGCCGAGCTCGACGTTGATCTCCTCTTCTGCTCGCCCTACAAGTTCTTCGGCCCCCACCTAGGGATGATGTTCGGTCGCAAGGGATTGCTCGACGAGCTACGGCCGTACAAGGTGCGACCCGCTGCGGATGCCTCGCCGAACCGCTGGGAGACCGGCACGTTGAGCCACGAGGCTCTCGCGGGCTTCACCGCTGCGGTCGACTACATCGCCGGAATCGGCCAGGCAGCCGGAGGTGGCGCCTCCAGACGCGCTGAGATAGCAGTGGCGTTCGAAGCCATCGCGGGGCACGAAGCGGAGCTGAGTCGCCGGTTCCTCGACGGCATCGGATCGATCCCCGGACTAACGCTTTACGGCATCGACGACGTCGAGCGTCTTTATGAACGAACGCCGACGTTTGCGATCCGCCTCGAGGGATTCAGGCCGCGAGAGCTGGGCGAGGAGCTCGGCCGCCGCGGCATCTTCACGTGGGACGGGAACTACTACGCCCTCGCCGTCATGGAGCGCCTCGACCTGGAGAGCTCCGGCGGTGCCGTTCGGATCGGCTTCTGCCACTACAACACGCTCGAAGAGGTAGACCGCGTCGTAAGGGAGCTCCGCGACATAGCGGGGGCCTGACTGCTAGTCTTTGACGATACATGGCGGCCGTAGCTCAGTCAGGTTAGAGCACCTGGTTGTGGTCCAGGAAGTCGCCGGTTCAAATCCGGTCGGTCGCCCCACTCTCCTTCCAGTCCCACCTCGGGAGGGTATGCAAGGGGCGTTGTAGACTGCGCCGCTGGGTCGCTAGCTCAATCAGGCAGAGCAACGGACTCTTAATCCGTAGGTTCAGGGTTCGATTCCCTGGCGACCCACCCC
>JACCXF010000047.1 GCA_013697295.1 Actinomycetota bacterium
GGGATATCAACGGGCGGGAAAGGACTCTCGAGCATCACCAACGCATTATCCGGCCGGCGCTCGATCCTGCACGGGACCTGAGTGAGTGCCTACCCTCAGCTACCGAGTGATGTGTAGCGAGGGCGTCGCCGGGCTTGCGGATCCACCTGGCGGAGGACCCTCGCAAGCCGATCTGGGAAGTTGGTGATGACTCCGTCAACGCGGACATGCATCGCCCGCGACAGATCATCGACCTCATTCACCGTGTAGGAGTAGAACTCGAGGCCGGCGTCGTTCGCCCCGTCAACCAGAGTCGGATCGAGATGATCTCTCCACAACCCCACGGCTTCGGCATAGCCGGCCGACCGCTGGAGCTCAGGCACGCCGCAGGGGTCGCACAGATCGAATAGCTGCATCAGTCGGACGTGCTCATTCGAGGCGCGGATCTCCAGCAAACTTCTGGAACAGAATGAGGCAACGGTTATGCCACGGCCCAACTGGGCGGGGCCGCCGACCCCGTGGTCGGCGAGAACGTGAAGCAGCCGTGGCACCGTCGCGGGTGAAGTGCTGGGGTCCTTGAGATCAATAAGCAGTCCGATGGATCCGGCATACCGAACGAGGATCTCCTCGAGAGTAGGAATCCGCTCGCTCTCGAATTCTTCCCTTGCATGCCAAGGGAAGCGTTGGTTGAACCATGAGCCCGCCGAGAGGCCCCGGACCTGTTCGAGGGTTACATCAGCCACCAAGGCCCGATTTCGTTTTGGGCGTGTCGTTCGCCCGAGCTGCGGGTCATGAAAGACCAGGAGGGCGCCGTCGGCAGTCATCCGAAGATCGAATTCGATGACGTCCGCCCCCAGCCCGATGGCGACATCGAAGGCTGCCAGCGTGTTCTCCGGGGCATAACCCGATGCTCCGCGGTGTGCCACATTGACCACTTTTTTCGCGACCACGAGCTGAGGAAGCCACAGAGACCTGAACGTCTGGCAGCATCAGCACACTGGGCACGTGAACTCTTGTTCACATTCTCTTAAGGTTGCTTGCCTATCTTCCGTCAGGATGGAAGACCTTCCCCGGGCGCCTGAACGGCGTTACCTGAACCGAGAGCTGTCCTCGCTGGACTTCAATGCCCGCATCCTCACCCTGGCCGAAGATGATTCCCTTCCCCTACTCGAGCGAGCCAAGTTCCTGGCGATCTTCGCCGGCAACCTAGATGAGTTCTACATGGTCAGGGTAGGTGGCCTGAAGCGGCAGGCAGCTGCCAAGATCAGCTCTCGGTCCGCCGACGGATTAACCGCGCTGGCGCAGCTCACCGCGGTATCCGCCAAGGCGGCTCCGCTGGTCGAGCGCCAGTCCCGGATATTCGTGGAGGATCTACTCCCACGCCTCGGTCGCGCCGGTATCCAGGTCGTTCGTTGGAAAGAGCTGGATGAGAACCATAGACACGATATGGACAAGCTCTTCAGGGAGCGAATGTTCCCAGTGGTCACACCACTTGCGGTGGATCCGGGTCATCCCTTTCCCTACATCTCGAACCTGTCTCTGAACCTCGCCGTGCTGGTCCGAGATCCTGGAGTCGATCGGCACCACTTCGCACGTGTAAAGGTCCCGCCGCTGCTCCCTCGATTCGTCAGCGTTTCGGGTGAAGAGCTTTTCGTTCCCCTTGAGGACATCATCGCCGCCAACCTCGAGCGACTCTTTCCGGGGATGGAAATCGTCGAGCACCATGCGTTCCGCGTCACCCGTAATGCGGACCTCGAGGTGAACGACGACGGCGCCGAGGATCTTCTCCAGGCTTTGGAGGACGAACTACGACGACGCCGGTTCAGTCCGGCCGTCAGGCTCGAGATCGAATCAAGCATGCCGCCGCGCATCCTCGAGCTCTTGAAGCGCGAGCTCGAAGTGGAGGACAATGACGTTCATAAACTTCCGGCCCCCCTCGACGTCGCGGGTCTGTGGGAGCTCTACAGTTTGGATCGGCCGGATCTGAAGGACGAGCCCTTCCAACCGGTTACGCATCCGGATCTGCCCTCCGCAGAGGAACCTGCTAGCGACATCTTCGAGATCCTTCGCGAGCGCGACATCCTCATCCATCACCCCTACCAGTCGTTCAATACGAGCTTTCAGCGGTTCATCGAACAAGCATCGGCCGATTCAAATGTTCTCGCGATAAAGCAGACCCTCTATCGCACGTCCGGTGAGAGCCCCATCGTCGAGGCCTTGACCGAAGCGGCTAAGGCAGGCAAACAGGTCGTGGTCCTAGTCGAGATCAAAGCGCGCTTCGATGAGGAGGCCAATATCAACTGGGCCCGAACGCTTGAACAGGCCGGCTGCCACGTTGTCTATGGTCTGGTGGGCCTAAAGACGCACGGCAAGCTCTGCCTGGTGGTTCAGCGGGATGGGGATCACCTTCGGCGGTACGTCCACGTCGGTACGGGGAACTACAACACGAAGACGGCTCGTCTGTACGAGGATCTCGCCCTCCTGACGTCGGATCCAGATGTGGGGGCGGACGTGAGCGACCTCTTCAACTATCTCACCGGCTACTCGCGACAAACCGGATATCGGAACCTCATAGTTGCGCCGCACGACATGCGGGGGCGCATCGTCGAGATGATCGAACGGGAAACGAAGCTCGCGGAGTCTGGAGAACCAACTCACATCTCGATCAAGGTCAACAGCCTGGTGGACGGACGCATCATCGATGCCCTCTACGGTGCTTCGGGAGCCGGAGTGAAGGTGGACCTGTTCGTGCGTGGCATCTGCGCCGCCCGGCCGGGGGTGAAGGGACTTAGCGAGAACATCAGTGTTCGTAGCATCCTTGGCCGATACCTCGAACATTCGCGGATCTTCTATTTCCTGAACCGTGGGGACGAGGACGTCTACATGGGCAGCGCGGACGCGATGCCGCGCAATCTCGATCGTCGGGTTGAGATTCTCGTCAAGGTGTGCGGAGCAGAGCAGAAACAGCGGATCAAGTCGTTGCTGCATCTTGCTCTTGCCGACAACACCTTCACCTGGGTGATGGATGGAGACGGAGAATGGACACGCCTCTCACCCGGAGACGATGATCCTTTCAGCTACCAACAGCATCTAATGAGGTTGGCGCACGACCCGGCCCATGTTTGAGACAAGCTTGAAGTTTGCTCTTCATCCGTCATTCGTCCTGCCCGACCTCTCCGGGCTGAATGGGGTGGCGGGAGTCGAAGAGCTTCCGATCCAAGAATCCGCCTCCACTTACTTCGACACGAGAGACCTTCGGCTGGCGCGTAGTGGAGCCATCCTGCGCTTCACGGAGCCTCTGTCGGGCGATCCCCCTGCATGGCGACTCTCTCTTCCCGAGATCGAGGAAGGTGGACCCAAGGACAAACTCCGATTCGAAGGGCGGCGAGATGAGATCCCGATGGAGGTCAGAGAGTTGACAACGGCCTTCGCGCGCACGGAGGAGGTCAGCGAGAAGAGCGTCCTCCATACGCGTCGACGCCGGTGGGTCTTCAGATCCGTAGGAGATTCCGAGGTCGCAGAGATCGTGGACGACGAGGTCTCCATACTCGAGGGCCAGGCGGTGATCGCTCGATACCGTGAGATGTACGTCTCCAGTAAGAGGTCGCACCTGCGGTCCTTCGTAGACGCGCTGCGATCGGCGGGAGCCGCGGTAACGGAACCTCTGCCGAAGTACGTTCGAGCCTTGGGACCTCAAGCGACGGCCGCGCCAGACGTGCTCGATCCGGGGGCAGTGAAGCCGAGCGATCCCGCGCACCTGGCCATAGAAAAAGCCCTTAGCAATGGGGTCGCCAGGTTGCTGCTCAACGATCCAGGCGCACGGTTAGAGGATCCTGAAGCCGTCCACCAGATGCGAGTTGCAACGCGCCGGTTACGAAGCGGCCTCCGCACGTTCGCGCCTCTCCTCCATTCCGGGTGGAGCGACGCACTAGGGATCGAGCTCAGATGGCTCGCCGATGCTTTGGGCCGGGTACGGGATCTGAACGTCTTCGATGAACGGCTGGCTCACACCGCTCCCGAACTGGTGGGCGACCTGGATCCCCTGCTGGGCGAGGTCCGGCGCCGGTTGGCGATCGCGACCAACGAACTGCGCGGCGTGCTTAACAGCCGCCGCTATCGAAAACTACTGGAGCAACTGGTCGACGCCGCGCGACACCCGCAGACAACCGACCAGGCAACGCAACCATGTTCCGCATCCCTTCCTCGCCTGATCTCCACGCGTTGGAAAAAGCTCCGGAAGGGCGCCTTGACTCTCGACGAACGATCGAGCGCTAGCGACTGGCACCGGGTACGGATCGAGGCGAAACGCACTCGCTACGCGGCCGAAGCCGTGGCTCCAAGCCTCGGCAAGCTGTCCAACGCGGCCAACCGCTTTGCCAAGAAGGTCGAACAGCTTCAGGAGGTCCTTGGTCAACAACAAGATGCACTCGCCGCCGGGCACTTGACCCGAGAGATAGCGTTACAACGCGAAGGGAAAGAAGCGTTCCACCTCGCAGCCGGGATCGTCATCGCCAGAGAAGAGCAAGCCGCCTCGCGAGCTATGGCGAGCTTCGATCGAGTTTGGAAGGCGGTCGATAAGAATAAGTTCCATTCGTGGTTCAGATGAAGGCCCCTCCCCGATACGGGGTGCGGGAGGAGTGTTGTGGCGAGCCGCGGAAAAGACATCGCGTCGTTCTCGACTCGAGGTCGCGCTCATCCACAGACCACGCTACGACGACTGGAGCCTGCCAAAGGGGAAGCTGGTCCCGGGAGAGTCCGAGATCGATGGCGCTCTTCGGGAAGTCCTTGAAGAGACCGGCTTTCGGGTCAAGCTCGGAAGGCCGCTAGGGGCGATCCGCTACATGAAAGAGTCCGGCAACGGCGTGCGCCCGAAGGTGGTCCGGTACTGGGCCATGGAGGCCGACGCAGGCGCCTTCATCCCCACCCGGGAGGTGGACGAACTCAGATGGCTCTCGCCCGGCGACGCCCAGAACATGCTCACACACGAACGAGATCACGAGGTGCTCGAGCGTTTCGTTCGAGGACCTGCGGTGACCAACTGCGTTCTGCTCGTGCGCCATGCGCTAGCTGGCAAACGGTCGGAGTGGTCGGAGGACGATCGCCTACGGCCACTGGATCCAACCGGCTGGCAACAAGCGGAACAACTAGTGCGGCTGCTGGCTCGTTTCGAGATCGACCGCCTCGTTTCGGCCGATTACTTGCGGTGCATCCAGACCGTAGATCCCCTTAGCCGTGCCATCGGGATTGAGGTCGAGGAAGAGAAACTCTTCTCTGAGGAAGGCTACCCCGGCAACGAGGACGAAGCG
>JACCXF010000085.1 GCA_013697295.1 Actinomycetota bacterium
GAGGCCGAATGCAGTCGAGGTTGGCCGGGCCGGGATATCCTTCGCCCATGGCCGGTATGTGGAGAAAGACCCTCGTGTACCTCGGACTCGCTGAGGAAGAGGATTACGACGAGGATTACGCGTTCGACGACTTCGAGGCACAGGAGCCCGAGCAGGAGGCGCGCGAGCGCAGGCCAGTTCGCCGCGTGCCGGAATCTCAGGCGGGCTCGAGACAGGGGGCGGTCGTTCACGCGATGCCCTCGACCCCCTCGCCGAAGGTCCACCTGGTGCAGCCCACCGCTTTCAACGACGCGCAGGAGATCGGGGACAAGTTCAGGGATGGATTCTCGGTCTTGATGAATCTTCATTCCGCCGACCAGGATCTGGCTCGACGGCTGGTGGACTTCGCCAGCGGGCTCGCCTATGCGCTCTCCGGATCGATGCAGCCGGTCGCCGAGCGAGTGTTTCTGATCACCCCTCCGGGCGTCGAAGTATCCGCCGAAGAGCGCAGGCGTTTCCTCGAGGAACGCGGGTTCTTCAATCAGGCCTGATAACTCTTGAGCTTCCTCTGCCTCGCTCTCTCTATCTATGGTTTCATCCTGCTCGCCCGGGTGATCGTTTCCCTGGTGCAGGCGTTCGGGTCGCTGCCCGACGCCCTCCACCCACTTGCCCGCGTGCTCTACGACATCACCGAACCCATATTGGGCCCGATCCGCAGGATGATTCCGCCAGTGGGGATGTTCGACCTCTCGGTGCTCGTCGTTTTCCTTATCCTGAGAGTTCTCCAAGGCGTCGTCTGCTGAACGTCGGATAGCCGCACCCTCCTTCCCGACCTCTGCGATACTTGCCCGGTATGGAGCTTTCGGCGCGAGACATCCACGAGAAGCAGTTCCACGACGCCTGGCGCGGCTATAACCAGGAGGAGGTCGACGACTTCCTCGATCGCGCAGCCGAGGTCCTGGATCGCGTGCAGCGCGAGAACCAGGCGATCCAGAGTCGCATGAACCAGCTCGAGCAAGCAGTGGCAACGAGTCGCGAGGCCGAGGAGATGCTCAAGAAGACCCTCGTCACCGCGCAGCAGGCCGCCGAGGAGGCGATCGCCAAAGCAAAGGCCAAGGCCGAGCAGCTCGTGGGCGAGGCCGAGCAGCGCGCCAAGCGGTCGAACGATGAGGCGCGCGAGAGGATCACCTCGGCCGAGAATGAGGCTCGTCGCAAGGCTCTCGATGCGGAACGAGAGCACGCCACCAGGAAACGTGAGCTCGACACATCCATCGAGCGTTTGCGCGCCTTCGAGACCGAGCTCAAGCAGCGGTTGCGGACTTTTCTCGAACAACAGGTCAGGGGTCTAGACACGCTGACCGAGCGCGAGCCACCGGCGACCCGGCAAGCGGATTTCCGCACCGCTGGGGGCGTTCAACGCCGTCCGGCCCAGCAGGGAAGCAATCCAGAGAGCGAGCGCCAGGAAACACCGGTGCAGCCCTTACCCCAGCGAGCGGTCGAGGGTCGACCTCCCGCGGAAGGGCAGCAGGGCCCGCTGCGCAGGGAGCCGCCCGAGGAACAGACCGCCGAACCCGCCTCACAACAACGGCGTGGGGTGCGCGGGTTGTTCTGGCGCGAAGACGGCTAGCCGATGATCGCCCTTCTCGGGGGCTCGTTGTTCCTCGTCGTCCTGTCCTCGGTCGCGTTACTCCTTGGGTGGGTCGATCAGAACCAATGGTTGATCTTCACTTCGATCGCAGCAAGCGTTGCTGCGGCAGTGTTTCTCTCGCTCGCCTACGCGCGGGGAAAGACTGATCCGCTCGGGACCCGATCCCGCTCGCGGAGGGGGTGATGATGGGGGCCACTTCTTCTCGTCCTGCCACTCCTTCCGTTCCGGGCATGCAGGGTCAGCGACCGGCCGGCGTGAATTCGGACCCGGACGTGGTCGCAGACCCGGAGCGGAGGAAGTACCACCGCTCCGATTGTCGCTACACCAAGGCTGAGGGCTGCGAGCGGATGCCGCGCTCGGCGGCTCGCAAGCGAAGCTACGAGCCGTGCGGGATCTGCAAGCCCTGATGGTTCGAAAGCAACTCGCAGAACCGGTGCACGCCAACGTTGCCTCCGGAAACGATCAGCCCTACCCGAGCGCCGTCAACATCTACACGTCCCTGTAGGAGCGCGGCGATCCCCGTTGCGCCGCTCGGTTCGGTGACGAGCTTGAGCCGGTCGAAGGCGAACTCCATCGCCTCGAGGATCTCGTCGTCCGAGACCAACACGACGTCTTCCAGGTGCCGGCGATTGATCTCGAACGTCATCCGCCCGGGCTGTGTGACCTGCTGCCCGTCGGCGATGGTGCGCGGGACCGGGATCTGGACAGGTTCGCCGGCGCGCAGAGACCTCCTTGTGTCGTCACCGAGTTCCGGCTCGACGCCGAATATCCGGACGGTCGTCGATTGGGCACGGCAGGCAACCGCACATCCCGCTACGAGCCCTCCGCCGCCCACAGGAACGACGAGGATGTCGAGGTGACCCGCATCCTCGAGCAACTCGAGTGCGACCGTTCCCTGCCCGGCAATGATGAATGGGTCGTCGTAAGGAGGCACTAGGACGAGCCCCCTGTCGGCGGCGAGTTGTGTAGCCAGCTGCTCCCGGTCGGCCGTGTACCGATCGTAGGTAACGATCGTCGCGCCGTACTCTTCGGTGGCGCGCCGTTTCGCCACCGGCGCATCCTCCGGCATGACGAGGACCGCCGGAACATCCAGGATCTTCGCAGCGAGGGCGACCGCCTGCGCGTGGTTCCCAGATGAGAAAGCGATGACCCCGCGGCTCCGCTCTTCCGGGCGAAGGCTACTGATCTTGTTGTATGCGCCTCGGAACTTGAAGGCTCCACCGCGCTGGAAGGTCTCGGCCTTCAGGAACACCGGTGCGCCGGTGCGCTCGTCCAGCGTGCGCGAGGTCAGCACCGGGGTGCGGTGGGCGACCCCCTCGAGGCGATGCCGGGCCGCCCGAACGTCGTCGAGGACTATCACGGGCCGTCAGGCGCGTCGAAGGGCAACGGCCGCCGATCCGTTGTCCACCTCGACAACTCCCGAGGGCACGTCTCGCGGCGGGCGGGCTCCGATATGTGCGTTG
>JACCXF010000008.1 GCA_013697295.1 Actinomycetota bacterium
GCGACGCGGGTGCGCCAGCGGTCCAGCGCGCGGCTGCGGGCCATCATCGTCAGATAGCTCCCGAGGGTACCCCGGGCCGGGTCGAAGGACTCCGGCTTGCGCCAGAGGTGCATGAAGACGTCGTGAACGACGTCCTCGGCGGCGGCGTTGTCGCGCAGCACCCGGTTGGCAGAGGCCAGCATCGCGGCGGCATGTTCGTGGTACGCGCGGTCGAACTGCTGTGGGTCATGGAGGTCGTTCATATCGTCCTCTATATCGCGTTTAGCTTTACCTAAACGTAGTGTAGAGGATTTCTTCGACCTCGGGCGGCTGCCACCCAAAGTTGCGTTGAAGCACGATCGATTACCCCTTATATCAAACTTGGCTTCTCTCTAAGGAGAATTCAATCATGCCATAACGGGCTCAGTCATGACCGCGTCTGCACGTAGTGGGCCCCCCGTCGCGTTCCTCGCGGCTCGAGGAGCCCATCGCGAACTAGGCCCTTCAACAGATCGAGCGCTTCACCCCTATCCAGTCCGAGGCGCTCGCGCACGATCGCGTTCGTGAGGCGGTGGCCCTCCGCCAGTGCAAGTACCGCGGCTCGCATTTCAGTGGCGCTCAAGCGGAGGCCGGCGGGCGGACGCAGACTGCCGTCCAGGGCGTACGTGGAACCTCCGCGGCTTCCGCTCTGGCGAAGGAAACCGGCTCGCTTTAGGCGCTGGAGCGCGCGGGTCGCTTCGATGCGGTCCAATCCCGTGATATCTCGAACCTGCCGGTTCGTGAGGGTGCCCCCTCGGGCTGCTTGAATCAGGATGATCCGGTCGGTGGGCATAATTTCCCCTCGGCGCTCGACTTCACGCACCCAGGCCCGTTCACGCCCCGTCACTGCGGTCCTGATAGGGAGCTTCACCTCGACTGAGTGGCCGGTGTCTCGGAAGGAGGGCGGTTCCAAGAGCTCTGCGCGCATCGAGTCTTGCATCACATCCACGCCGCGGCCTGCATCCTCAGCGAGACCAAAGTGTCGGAGAACCCGGATCACGGCCAAGTTCCTCGGGGCTTGGGCGTCGCGAATGTTCTCCTCAGTGACCGGAACGGGTAGTGGCCCAGGAGAGATCACCGTGACGGCGTCGGGTCGGATCTCAATTCGCACCGCACTGCGATCGGCTTCGTATGAACGGTGCGCTACTCCGTTCGCTATGGCTTCTCGAATGACGACCTCGGGAATCCGTTCGAGTTCATGCCGTTGAACCCCCAAGACCACGAGCTCGGTGCCCAGTTCACCCAATACCGCGCTTGTGGCCTCCATCACCTGGGCATCCAGTGAACCGCGAATCTCCAGCCGCTTGTCGTAGTCGGCCGACTCATCCGGATAGCGAAGGACCTCAACGAAGGCTTTCCCTATCCGCTCCGCGGGATCATCGAGTAGGTAGAGCGCACCGGCCACAGTCAGCTCGCCGGTCGGCTCGATGAGACTTAGCTCTGTCAGGCGTTCGTCTAGGCGGCCGTCGTCCGCCCAGCCGTAGGCTTCTGCAAGTTCGTCGAGCCTTCGCCCCGAGGCTTCGCCTCTCGAGATACCAGCGGGTCGCAGCTCAAATCGGTCAAGCGTGCGCGTCTGCAGAAACGTAAGTAGTTCTGCGTCAAACAGCGCATTGTTGCGCGGTCCTCGCCGGACGAGGATGCGACCGCCAGACGTCTGAGCAAAACTCTCCACGCGGGCCCCCACGCCCAACACGACGATGGGCCGATCGTCCACCAACAAGCGGGTCAGCGCGTACCGGCCGGGATTCCTGATTTCAGCGATGGCTTGGTGGATGCCTTCTTCAAGGCGTTGAGTCAGGTCCCGCCCCAGTATCTTTCCGCCGTCGTCTACGCCGATAAGGACCACACCGCCGTCGGCGTTGGAGAAGGCGGTCACGGCCTCTTGGATTCCCCGAGCACTCGCGCCCGCTTTGAACTCGACGTGCTGACCTTCCTTCGGAAATCGGGATCCGAACTGTGCTCGCGTTACGGCGAGCGGTTGCTGCTCCTCCGACAACGGATGAAACAGCGGGTATGGCGTATTTGAAATCACCATTACGCTGACTTCAACTATGCCATAAGCTTCCTTGCCCCTGAGCCTTGGAGGTCACAGCCTCCACCGCACCGACCCCTTCAACGACAAGGGCCCGGCGCAATGGCCGGGCCCTCGGTGCTCCAACAAGCGCTCTGTCGCGAACGCTTGGCGCTCGCTACATCATGCCGCCCATGTCGGGCATGCCGCCCCCGGGCATCCCGCCGCCGTCCTTGTCCTCGATCTCGGCGACGATCGCCTCGGTGGTGAGGATGTTCTTGGCGATCGAGGCTGCGTTCTGCAGCGCCGAGCGCGTGACCATCGCCGGGTCGATGACCCCGGCCGCGACCAGGTCCACGATCTCGCCGGTGTCGGCGTCCATGCCCTGACCCTTCTCGGCCTTGCGCACGTCGTTGACCACGACCGAGCCTTCCAGGCCGGCGTTCTCGGCGAGCTGGCGAACCGGCTCCTCCAGGGCACGCAGGATGATCCGCGCGCCTGTCTGCTCGTCGCCCTCG
>JACCXF010000119.1 GCA_013697295.1 Actinomycetota bacterium
CCGCGGATCCACAGGCCGCTCGACGCATGGCCCACCTCGCCGCCGCGAGCTCGTTCGCGACCGACCTGCTGGTCGCCGAGCCGGACCGGATCCTCGCACTGTCCGGCAGCCTCTTCGGAGCGCCCGCCGTGGACTCCCAGGCCCAGCTCGTCGAGGCCGTGGCGAGGACCGCGGCCCGCGAGCTCACTCCCCGCGAGACGGGAGAGGCGATCGCGGCCGTCGCCTACCGGGTGATCGAGGAGGCGGTCGCTGCCGCCGAGCCCGACCTCCCGTTCGCCGTGGTGGGGCTGGGAAAGCTCGGCGCCAAGGAGCTCAACGTCGCGAGCGACCTCGATGTCGTGTTCGTCTACGAAGGCGAAGGCCCGGACGACCTCGTGCGCGCGACGGCGGCGGCCGAGCGAGTGATGCGTCACGTGCACGAGGCCGGGTGGGAGCCCGACGCCGATCTCCGGCCCGAGGGGCGAAGCGGCCCGCTGGCTCGTTCCATGGCCGGCTTCCTCGAGTACTGGGAGCGCTACGCCGACCCGTGGGAGTTCCAATCGCTCCTGCGAGCGCGCCACGTGGCCGGCGACCCGGACCTCGGCCGGCGTTTCGAGCTGAACGCGGCCGACTTCGCATATCCGCCCGACGGGCTCACGCTCGACCGGGTAGTGGAGGTCCGCCGGATGCGTGATCGGATCGAGCGCGAGCGCGTGAGGCCCCTGGAGGCATCGAGGTTCCACTTCAAGCTCGGTCACGGCTCGCTCGCGGACGTGCAGTTCGCGGTGGAGCTATCCCTGATGCGGTTCGGCGGCGCGGATCCGGATATCAGATCTCGGCGGACGCTCGAGGCGATCGAGAAGCTCGCCGCGGCGCGCCACCTGGAGGACCAGGTCGCGCGCGACCTCGCGGAGGCGTTCGTGTTCCTGTCCGAGCTGAAGAACGCCCTCGAGATGGACCGGCGGGTCCACGCCGAGGCGGTCCCGGCGGCGCCGGCCGAGCAAACGGCGCTCGCCCGGCGCCTCGGCTTCGAGGAGTACCCGAGACAGGCGTTCTTGGAGCGATACCTGCACGTCAGCCGAAGGTGTCGCCGGGCGATGGAGCGAGTGTTCGCCCAGGCGCTCGCCTAGAGAGCCAAGGAAGGGAGAAGGAACGATGCTGCAGGAGTTCAAGGAGTTCGTCTCGAAGGGGAACCTGGTCGACCTCGCGGTGGCCGTGGTCCTCGGACTCGCGTTCGCCGCGGTGGTGAACTCGCTGGTCGCCGACGTGGTCACACCGCTGATCGCCGCGATCTTCGGCCAGCCGGACTTCACGGCGATCACGATCCCCGTCGGCGACAGCGAGATCTTGATCGGGAACTTCCTCAACGCACTGATCTCGTTCGTGATCGTCGCGTTCGTGCTGTTCCTCGTGGTCAGGGCCTACAATCAAGCGTTCCCGGAGAAGGAAGCGGCCACTGGGCCCACCGAGATCGAGCTGCTCACGGAGATCAGGGACGCGCTTCGGAGCCGCTGATTTCTCGGGCAGGGGGCGTGAACTCCTGACCTTCGGGTACCGATACAGATGTATGCAGATCCAAGCAACCTCCGACGCGAAGAAGCTCATCCGCGCGCGAGGCGGGATGCTGTTCGTCTGGATCGAGGCGGGGATGCGGGGACTGAGGTTCCTGCGGACCTCGACCGAACCCCCTGAGGACGCCCTGAACTGGGAGCGCACCGAGACCTCGGAGGGCTTCCTCGTGTTCACGCCCCCCAAGATGCGGAAGCCCAGGACGCTGGGCCTCGAGGTTCGAGGATTCCTCACGAAGCTCCGCATCAACGCACTCTGGAACGGCTGCACCTTCGTCGTCTAGCCGTAACCTCTCGTTCGTGGATGTCCGCTTGTTCCGGAGGCGGCTCCTGGCCTGGGGTCGGGAGCATCGCCGTTCCTTCCCCTGGCGTGAGACAGACGATCCGTGGCGGGTCCTCGTCGCCGAAGTCCTGCTCCAGCGGTCCCGCGGGAAGACGGTCGCGAAGGTCTTCGAAGAACTCTTCAGACGATGGCCCGACGCGGCGGCGCTAAGCCGTGCACGGGAGTCGTCGATCCTTTCGGTGATCAGATCTCTTGGCCTTGTTCGGCGCGCTCCGGCGCTGCGAGCGATGGCGCGAGATGTCGACCGGCGCGGGGGAGTGCCCGCGGATACGGAGGAGCTGCTGGCCCTTCCCGGAGTAGGTCGCTACGCGGCGAATGCGACGCTCGTAGTCGCTTTCGGGCAGCGAGCACCTGTTGTGGATGGAGTGACGGCTCGCGTCTACCGCCGCTACCTGGGGTTGGCGTCCGACCTTCCGGCCTCGACGGATGCAGAGCTGTGGCGAAAGGTGGACGAAGCGACTCCGCGCGGGTCGGCCCGGGAATGGAATTGGGCGGTGCTGGACCTCGCGTCGGAGATCTGCCTTCCGAGCAGGCCGCGGTGCGGCGATTGCCCTCTGGTCGAGCAGTGTGCCTATGGGTCTCAGGTCGCTTGATCCGTGTCGGCCTCCCGTGCTAGGATCCGGGACAGCGGATCACAAGGGTGTGATCCAGCCCGCGAACCTCTCCCCAAGGGGGTCCTAGTGGTGACACGGAAGAGGGACGCGCGGCCGGGGAGCGCGGGGAGAGTCGTCGAACTCTTCGCAGGCGTGGGCGGGTTCCGGCTCGGGCTCGAGGCCGGCGGCTGGGAAACGATCTGGGCCAACCAGTGGGAGCCCTCGACTAAGACCCAGCACGCCGCCGAGTGTTACGAGAAGCGGTTCGGCGGCGGCACTCTCGTGAATGAAGACATCAACTCGCTCGTCGAGCAGATCGCTGACGACGGCTCTGGCCCGATACCCGATCACGACCTGCTTGTAGGCGGGTTTCCGTGCCAGGACTATTCGGTCGCGAAGATGCGGAGCCAGGCTCACGGGATCGTCGGGAAGAAGGGCGTCCTCTGGTGGGCGATCCATCGGATCCTCGAGACGAAGCGCCCACGACTCGTCTTGCTCGAGAACGTCGACAGACTCCTGAAATCGCCGACGGCCCAACGCGGGCGAGACTTCGCGATTATCCTCGCGTGCCTGTCTGATCTCGGATACCTGGTCGAGTGGCGAGTGGTGAACGCCGCGGACTACGGGTTCCCTCAGAGGCGGCGACGAGTCTTTCTGGTCGCCCATCACGTCGGCGATGAACCCGAGCCGGAGTGGGGAGGACCGATCGCGTGGATCGCGAATGACGGTGCCCTGGCTCGAGGTCTTCCGATCGAGACCCCCACCGCCACCGAGGTCGATCCACCCGACATCAAGCTGGAGGGCGATCTCGAGGAGATTACAGACAGCTTTGGCGTAAGCAATGCCATGACTCCCTTCCTTAGCGCTGGCGTCATGTGGCGCCGAGCCGTATGGACCACGGGGGTTCAGCCGAGCTACTCAGGCCGAAAGAGAGTTCTCCGCGACGTACTTCAGCCGCCGAAAGAGATTCCGGAATCGTTCTTCATCCCAACTGAGCAGTTGGAGAGATGGGGCTACCTAAAGGGTCGGAAGGACATCCCGCGTATCGCGAAGAACGGTCACGAGTACCTGTACTCGGAAGGCGGAATCGCATTCCCAGATCCGATCAGTCAACCATCGAGGACTATCCTGACTGGAGAGGGTGGAGTCACCCCTTCTCGGTTCAAGCACGTCGTCGACGCCGGAAATGGTCGCCTACGCCGGCTTACACCCCTGGAACTGGAGCGCCTGAACGGCTTCAAGGACAACTGGACCGACACAGGTATGCCCGATGGACGTCGCGCGTTCATGATGGGCAACGCTCTAGTTGTGGGCCTAGTCGATCGGGTTGGCCGGGAGCTCGCTCGGTAGATCGGTTAGCGGTGCGACCGGATCTAGGGCGCGTGATTTCCTGGTTCCTCTAAAAGCGTCTGACGGAGCCCACCCCTCAGCACTGAGTCCGGCAACCAGGATAGGGATTGGCATGATCGGCCGCATCATCTCGAGCCATGCTTTGGCCATTTCAAACGTCCCAACTGTGCCATCCATCTTTGCCCATTTCTTCAGGGAGTCTGTGGCAAAGAAGGCAACGCCCACATCAATCTTGTGTTCCTCCACGACTTTCTCCGACTCGCCAGCGATGTTGAGCCGAGTGAATGTCCACGGAACTGCCTCAAAATGGTTGAAGGACACTTCGACCCCGATCCTGGCCTTGATGAAGTCCATCTTCCACTTCCTAAGGTCACCTCCACTCTCGGAGAAGAGCCGAGGCTCCTGAATCCAGCCAAATGGAGCAAGACGCTCCCGGAAGAGACGGTTGACAGCGGCTTGTCCGCCCGCTCGCAAACTCTTGCCGCCTGCTCCAGATGAGAGGTGCGCCTGCACGATGTCGTCCCCACCTATCGATCGAGCGACTTGAACTAACTCGCCCCATGAGTCGCGGTTCTCTAGGATCTCGCGAGCATGGCGAAAGTCGTGAGTGGAGAACTCCACGGAACAGATGGTAGGACTTCCGAACGGAGATTGCGGTGGATGGCTGGATCGACATCGGGGCGCTTGAGCTGACTGACCGGAAGCCGGTCCGTATTGCCGTTGACGGTGATGCCGTCTTACTTCTCAAGACCGGTAACCAGGTGTTCGCAATCGGGAATCAGTGCACCCATCAGGGCGCTGGACTCGACCGGGGTGTGATCAAGATCGCGGGCTCGGTGAACACCGTGACGTGTCCGGCGCACGGGAGCATGTTCAACCTCGAGACGGGCAAGACCATGCGGCCGCCGGCCACGAAGCCGGTGCCCGTCTATGACGTAAAGGTCGAGGAGGGGCGGGTCTTCGTTCGACCGCGAGAGACCTAGAGC
>JACCXF010000162.1 GCA_013697295.1 Actinomycetota bacterium
CATGGCGAAAACAGCCGAGGCTGCCCAGCCTTCTTCAGCGCCGCTATTGTGGGCGCATGGATCGCTCTTCCGTCTCCCTCGTCGAGTTTCCGGCCGACGACCCGGAGCGCGCCCTCAGATTCTGGCAAGGTGTGCTGAACGTTGAGTTCGAGGCTCGCAAGGATGGCGAAGGAGAGGGTTGGGAGACTCGTTCCGATGCGGCCGAGATAGGTGTCCATAAACGCGGGACCGGGCCGGGCGACACATTCTCGTTGCCGTATCTCATTGTGGATGACGTGGCGGGCACTCTTCTACGAGTGATCGAGCTTGACGGCACCGTAGTCCATCCCGGAGACCGCTTCGCTATCTGCAAGGATTCTGAGGGAAGTCCCTTTGGGCTCATGGCCAAACCGCAATGAGGCCGCGTCAGAACGAGGGCGCATCAAGCACCCGCATGGTGCGGTGTCGAATCAGAAGGCGTTACGTGCTGCCGTGGGAGTGGGTCCGATTCCTTCTCGTCCACCCAGCGGGCAATGTGAGCTTCGCTCGCACCGCAGTCGCTAGCAGGATGTGCTTCTCGATTCCACGACGTTTGAGGTTCGCAGACTCAATTCGGACTGGAGTTGCCCCTAGGTCTCTGGTGATCGTGGGGGGAACCCCATACATGACGCAAACGTGACCAGGCTAGTGCAATTGAGCGAAAGTCTCAGGCGGTGAAACTCAGCGCGACATAGGAACATCAATGGACACAGGGCCGACGAACCTCCGCACACATCGCAGGGGACAGGTCGAGGCGGCGGTGGCGATGATGTGGTTCGTGGCGGGCGGGAGGAGTGATGAGCTCGAACAGTCTGACCGAGACCCTCTGGGCGTCCATTGCGGACGTCTTCTCCAAGATCCGGGCTCACCCGTTTGTCGTTGGCCTGACGGATGGCAGCCTTGATAAGGATGCGTTCCGCTTCTACGTCATCCAGGACGCGCACTACCTGCGAGAGTACGCTCGTGCGCTGAACCTGCTCGCGGCTCGCGCCCCTAGTGAGCAAGACATTCTGATGTTCAGCCAGCACGCGGCCGGCGCTATTGAGGTGGAGCGTGCGCTGCACGAGGGCTTCTTTCGCGATTTTGGGCTCAGCGAGGAAGAAGTGGTCAAGACCCCGATGGCGCCTACCAACCGCGCGTACACGAGCTATCTCTTGGCCGTGTGCCACGGAGGATCCTTCGCCGAGGCGCTAGGCGCGGTGCTTCCTTGCTACTGGATCTACTGGGAGGTCGGCAAGGCTCTCATCGATCAAGGATCGCCCGACCCGCTCTATGAGCGGTGGATCGAGACCTACGGCGGCGAGGAGTTTGCTGCGATCGTGAGGGCCGTCCTTGCCCTCACCGACCGTGTTGGCGGGGGGCTGAGCGGCCGTGAAGCAGAACGGGTCGGAGAGCATTTTCTGACGACAAGCCGGTACGAGTGGATGTTCTGGGACATGGGATATCGCAAGGAGAAGTGGCCCCTTTGACCCTCAACTAGTAGGTGCGCGCATTTAGCAGTTTCTCGCCATCAGTCTGTCCACCAACAGCGTTGCGCGATCTGGTATTTCGGTTCCGCCCGGAGCGGTGCCTTCAGAAACCGGTAGAGGCGCGCCAGGGTCAAGGCGACGGTTAACCCCAGGGGGGGCATAGACGCGCAAGTAGAGCATCACGATCGCCCATCGCGCGGGAGTAAATAGGCCGTGCCGTTCTTGCCTGAACTTGGCGAAAGCCAGGCCTTCCCAAGGAGCAGCCAGGCTTTGGCATTTCCGAGCTAGGCATTTGGCGTTTTGGTATTACGAACCCCCGGATCGCTGGTTTCAGAGTTTCGAGGACTTCGCTACGAAAAGAGGGACGACTGACCTGACCTCACGCCTGCGGAAATGCAACAACCCCGGTCTGGGCGAGTGCTTGGCTTTTTGACATTTCGAGGCATTTGAGCCAAAATACCAAAGATGAAGGCTCAAGGGAGGCTAGCCCGAGGCGAAACGATCCCGTGGCTGGTCCACGATCTCCTCGACCAGCAAGCCGAATTGTCCATCGGTCAGATCCTCGAGAGATCGGGGCTGACCCGTCAGGCAATCCAGTACCACCTGAAGAAACTGATTGAGAATGGTGAACTCCAACCCGTGGGCGCGGGAAGAGCACGCCGTTACCGCCGACCCCTTCTCTTTGAAACGACGGTAGCGGCCAAGGGGCTTCAAGAGGACCAGGTCTGGAAGGAGCTTCGTTCCAGCATCGCGGACCTTGAAGAGCTCAACCGCAATGCCAAGCGAATTGCAAATTACGCATTCACCGAAATGCTTAACAACGCGATCGACCACTCGGGTTCAGACACCATTCGCACCACCTTGGCGCGTCGTGATGGTCGATTCGTTTTCATGATCGCTGACGAAGGGATAGGAGCGTTCGAGCACGTGCGTCGTCAAGCCAACCTTGAAGACCATCTGGCCGCCATTCAGGAGATCTCCAAGGGAAAGATGACAACCGATCCCAAGCGCCACACCGGTCAGGGCATCTTCTTCACGTCAAAGGCGGTGGACTGGTTCTCGATCGCCAGTAATGGGTGGAGATGGCTCGTGGACAACGCGAGAGCGGATCAAACCATTGGTGAATCTCATGTCCGGAGGGGAACCACTGTGGGCTTTGAGATAGATAGGGATACTGAGCGGGAACTAGACGAAGTTTTCGACGAGTACACCGATGAAGACTCGCTCGCCTTTGATAGGTCGCGGACCACGGTGAGCTTGTTCGAGTTCGACGTCCCATTCGTTTCGCGTTCAGAGGCCAAGAGGCTCGCCAGAAACCTCGAACGTTTCCGGGAGGTTGTGGTTGATTTCAAGGGGGTCGAAGAGGTTGGGCAGGGGTTCGCTGACGAGCTGTTCCGGGTCTGGACGGCGGCACATCCCGAGACCAGATTGGTTCCAGCCAACATGGACACTCCGGTAAGGCTCATTGTTGAGAGGGCTCTAGCGGACGCCGAAAGATCCCAGTCCTAGGCCCGACCCCATCGCGCCAGAATCCTGAATCAGCCGGGCGATCGTTGCAGCGGCCTCAACCACTCGTTCTCAAGGATGAGGTGAAGCGTTTCACCGTGACAGTGGACGTACCCGTATGAGCGAGACCCAGGGCATCGCCCGGCAATGACTGCTGAATCTCTGTCAGCAACGCCTAAGCGACTGACGCTTGCTCCTGCTGTCTTATCGCCAACACCGTCAACAAGCCTAGGACGGTTCGAGGGCAGAACTGGGAGCCGGCATTTCTCTCCAGCTCGGTGACGGCCTGCTCGGGCGGCATGCCACGTCGATATGGGCGGTCCGACACCATGGCGTGATAGGCGTCGCAAGCGAAGACGATGCGGCTGGCAAGGGGGAATCTCCTCCCCCTCCAGGCCATCGGGATAACCGTCGCCGTCCCACCGTTCGTGCTCGGCCCGCACCGCTGGAGCAAGATGATTGAGCGCTGAGATCGACTGCAGCACATGAGCCCCGATAGTGGGGTGCCTGCGCATGACGTTCCATTCGTGTGCGGTCAGCGAACTGGCCTTGCACAGGATCGAGTCCGGGATCCCTATCTTCCCGAGGTCGTGCAGGAGAGCGATCTGAGAGACCTGGTTGACTTCGTCCTCACCAACATTCAGCTGTAGCGCAACTCCGGCGCTGAGATCGACCACCGCTCGTGAATGCTCACCGGTGTATCCGTCTCGTGCCTCGAGCGCTGCGAGCAGAGCATGGACGCCGGTGGCCTCTTGCGCGAGCAAGGTGTTCTTCTTTTCGAGCTCGTGCTGCTCGAGGAGGTCGGCCACGAGACGAGCGAAGATGGTGAGGAAGCGGCGCTCTCGGTCACCAAGGTTCGGCTGAGGGGCGTGGTTGAGGCAGCACAACATCCCGAACACCCGTCCATCGGAGAACACCAGGGGCTCCCCGATGTAGGCGCCGATCTGCTTCCTCTCCGTGATCGGCAGGATCCGAGCCGCCGGCACCTCATCGGTATCGGCGATGACCGCGGGGATGTCACCACGGATAACGCGAGCGCACAACGTTTCCTCCAGAGGCAAGGCTCCGCCCGGCCAGATCCCGAACGATCGACTATCGCCGCACACGGTGATGAACGTCTCATCGTCGTCCTCGAATGCTGAGACGAACGCAAGGTCCATGGCTAGCTGTTCTCGGGCGACGCTCAGGATGCGCTCGAGGCCCAGCATGGGTTCGATCAGGGTCTCGTTACGAACGTCGATCCGGTGATCCATCTGGTGCCGCACTTCTGCGCCTAACGTTGTCATCTGTCCTCCGTTCAACATGACGGCATACTGAGCCGAGTGCCGGGGTCCTTGCTTGCCTCGAAGACGACCGTCACCCACATCAGCCCGCCGGATCTCTTGACCCCGACGCCGACATGGCGGTAGCGATCGAACAGGATGTTGTCGCGGTGCGCGGGAGACTCCATAAATGCCTTGTGAAGCGACCGAACATCGCCTCCGAAACCGACGTTCTCGCCGAGCACCCTCCAGCGAGTGACCCTCCGACCAAGGGACTCGGCGGACGTGTGGTAGAGGGAGTGGCGCTTTGCCATCTCGCTGGGGGAGCATTGTTCGCCGCTGAGCGAGCATGACCCGTCTTCTCGCGACGGTCACGGTCGCTTAATCCCACGGCAACCTTCTCGCCACCTTTCCTCCCTACCTTGCCGGCATAAGCCGGCTAGAGGATGGGCTAGAGGATGGAAGGAAGTGGGATGCGAACCAGACGTAACCGAAGGATATGTATCGGCGTGATCGGGGCCATCGCTCTCTCGATGGGGGTCGCGTCGGCCACCACGAGCGCGAAGCGCTACGCGGTTCCGGTGGTGCCGGAGTACGAGACCGAGGCTCTGTTCACGGTGGGCGACCAGGTGCCGTGGCTCGAGGACGAGTCGAGGCGCTACCAGATGGTCGGGATCCCCGACGGACTCGGGGCCCACAGCAACAAGAATGTCGAAGGTACCGAGGAGTGGGGCGATGACTCCGCCACCCTGTTTATGAACCACGAGTTCACGAGCACCACCTTCAGTGAACCGCTGATCGGGGGGCCTCGCTTCCGGGGTTCATTCGTGTCGCGCTGGATCCTGGACGAGGACGGCGACCCCGTGGCCGGCGACCGGGCTTACGACTTCGTGTACAACCGGGACACGTTCGTCGGTCCCGCGGCCCAGGACGACAACGCAACGCCCGCCTTCGGGCGCCTGTGTTCGGGCACTCTCGCGGGATCGCGCGAGGGCTTCGACCGGCCTATCTACTTTGCCGGTGAGGAGTCGAGTCCACCGGGCGTGTTCG
>JACCXF010000163.1 GCA_013697295.1 Actinomycetota bacterium
CAGGCCTTCTATCCCAACGATCCGATGTGCACCCCCGTGTGGGAGGTCTGCGAAAAGCACTCGTTGCCGATCGTCGTGCACGTCGGCCAGACGGGACTGGGGGCCGGAGTGGCGGGTGGCTCCGGCATCGCCTTCGACTACGGGCGGCCGATGCTGATGGACATGGTCGCCGCCCGTCATCCGGGCCTCACCGTCGTCATGGCGCACTTCGGCTATCCGTGGCACCTCGAGGTGCTCGCCAGCGCACTTCACAAGACCAACGTCTGGGTCGACCTGTCCGGATGGCGGCCCAAGTACATCCCCGAAGAGGTCAAGCGTGACGCCCGTGGACGACTCTCGGACCGGTTCGTGTGGGGGAGCGACTACCCGATGCTCGATCCCGGCCGGATCCTCGACGAGTTCGACGAGATGGGATTGGGCGAGAAGACCGAGGCCGTCCTCAAAGGCAACGCGGCCCGACTGCTGGGGCTCGACCTCTAAGGCCGGGTCTGGCTCACCGGGCCGATATCATAGGGGCATGGCCACAACTGAGGAGATCCGCGAAGAGGTCGTCGAGGCCCTGAAGACCGTCGACGATCCCGAGCTGGGCATCGACATCTTCAACCTCGGCCTCGTCTACGAGGTCGACATCAACGACGAGGGCGACGTGAAGGTCGATTTCACCCTGACGACGATGGGCTGCCCGATCGCTCCGATGATCGACGAACAGATCAAACAGGCGACGGCGGGCATCGAGGGCATCGGCGACGTCAGCACCGAACTCGTGATGTATCCGCCGTGGACCCCCGAGAAGATGAGTCCCCTGGCGCGCTCCGCGCTGGGCTTCGTCTGATCCGCCAGGTTCCGGCCCGGCAGCCGCACTCGTCCCGGGGATGAAGTCCCGTCTCGCGTCGCTCGAATGCGCGCGCTGTGGCAACCAACACGACGCAGGCAAGCTTCAACATCGCTGCGAGTGTGGAGGGACACTGCTCTGTCGCTATGACCTCGACCCCCTCGATCTAGACGAGGTCAGACAACGCCCTGCGGACATGTGGCGGTTCCGCGAGCTACTGCCGGTCGAGGGCGAGCCCGTGTCGCTGGGCGAGCCCCGGACGCCATTGCTGACGGTGCCTAAGCTTTCGAAGCGACTGGGCGTCGAGACCTACCTCAAGGACGATGGGCCCCTCCCCGGAGGAACGTTCAAGGCTCGCGGCGCCGGCATCGGACTGTCGCGGGCACAGGAACTGGGCGTGGACCGGGTGGTGATGCCCAGCGCGGGGAACGCGGGCGGTGCGTGGTCGCTGTACGGAGCGCGCGCTGGGATGCACATCACGGTGACGATGGCCGAGAGCGCCCCCGCCGCAAATCAGACGGAGGTCGAGGCGGCCGGGGGCGAACTTGTCTTGATCCGCGGGACGATCGCCGACGCCGCGGTGCGCGCGCGAGAGATCGCGGACGAGACCGGAGCCTTCTTGAGCGCGACGTTCTCGGAGCCGTACCGGCTGGAAGGCAAGAAGACGTGTTGGCTCGAGGTCTTCGACGCATTGGGGGATGAGAACGGCATGCGTTTGCCCCGGACGATCGTGCTTCCCGTCGGCGGGGGAGTGGCCGCGATCGCCGCGGCCAAGGCGGCCGAGGAGGTCATCGCGCTGGGTTGGACGTCGGACCCTCCACCCCGCCTGGTTGGCGTCCAGTCGAACGGTTGCTGCCCGATCGTCCGCGCCTTCGATGCTGGCGCCGACGAGGTCGAGCCTTGGGATGGCGAAGCCATGACGATCGCTGCGGGCCTGCGGGTGCCGGCCCCGTCGGAGGGCGACCTCGTCTTGAAGTACATCCGGGAATCCGGCGGCAGGATGGTCGCCGTGAACGAGCGCGCCATCGTCGATGCCGTGTGGGACCTGGCCTCCACGGAGGGGGTGTTCGCGTGCCCCGAGGGAGCTGCGACCGTGGCGGGAGCCTCGATCCTCGCCGAGGTGGGCGACCTCCAGGGCCCCGTCGTCCTCTACAACACCGGTTCGGGCGTGAAGTACGTGGAGGCGCTGAAGGCTTTTGGCTAGACGGGCTTGGTGACCATCAGGAACACGATGGCGATCACCAGGAGAGCGAGTATCCCTCCCACCATGCCGCTCCGTTTCGCCAGGGCTGCGTGGGCATCCGACCGCTGCTCCCCGGCTTCGACCAGAGCGATCTGCTTACGGAGCGCCGGCGTGAAGATCGTGATCGCGACGAGCGCCATCACGACGTAGAGACCCAGCGCGGCGGAGATCCACAACGTGCCGAAACTGAGGTCGCCGACCAGCACCATCGAAACGCCGGTCACGAGCAAGAGCACGTACGCGGGGTTGGCGAAGCGATCGTCGAGGGTTCTGATCCCCTTCAGGGTGTGGAGCTCGTGCTCCGGCTCCTTGGCGGCGCGCGCGGTCCAGATCCCGTACGACGCGTTGAAGCCCACGGCGACGATCGCCAGAAGCACGTGGAGGAACTTCAGGAAGAGGTAGAGAGACATGTCGCCCCTTTCTCGACGCGGGTCGGCGACAGCCTATAAGGCGGGTCGGGGGCGAACTAGGGAAGCGATTCCACCATCGCCCTGAGGGTTGCCTCCGTCTCGTCGAGAGAGTCCCACGCGTGGAGGCTCAGGCTGTAGGTGAGGTCATCCTGCGTCCATTCGAAGACGAGGTGGTCGCCCTCGAGCCCTCCGTGCGGATACGAGGGCGCAAGCAGCAACTCGCCGGTGCGGCCGTTCCACGTTCGTTCTCCGAAGACCACGCCCGTGGTGCGGGTGCCGGCGGGCGTCTCGTCGGTTGCTTCTTCGGACTCGAACTGGATCATCATCTCGGGCGTCGCGGCGTAGGCGTTGAGGTGTGCGAACGCAGGAGGCGCGTTCTTCTCTGAAAGCCCACGGCGCGGCGCGTTCCATTCGGCGAAGAACACCCAGAGTTGTTCGGCTTCCTGCGACGCCTTGGCGCGGGTGAACGCCGACTTCTCGATGACCGGCACCTTCGTCGGGCAGGCCGGCTCGAGCTCGGCGAAACGCCGGCAACTGGCCAGCATCTTCGGGGGTGTGTTCGTAAGGGGCAAAGGGTTCGCGGTCGACTGTGGATCGGGTTCCTCGGTCCCGGGAGACCGGTCCTCATCCGTCCCGGGAGATCCGGATTCCCGGTCTCCGCCACAGGCCACGGCGAGCACGATCAAGATGACGAGGACGATCCCGAGGCGTCTCATCTCCCTACTGTGACGCTTCTGACGAGGCGATGGTGCGATTCCCCCCCGCCCGATCGAGCCCTGTACGGCGCCTCTTGACGGGTGGCCGCCGGATGGCTACTATCGAACATACGTTCGACTCGGGTGGTAGGCCGAGGGCGGTCGAGAGACCGACCAAAGAGGCCGATGGCGAGGGTTCCCCGGTCCCCGCCGCCACCTCGAGGCGAACGTTCGGGGTCCGATCGGCTCGCGCGAAAGCGTGGGTCAGTCGGGCCCCGCTTTTCTTTCGGGCGGGCAGAAAGCACAGAGCGAGGGCGGTGACCAAGCGCTACGACGAGCCGATCGACGTGACCGCGGAATCCCACGCCGACGGCGGGCCGCTGTCCTTCGCGTGGCGCGGGACCCGTTACGACGTCGACCAGCGCCTGTCCTCGTGGCGCGAGGGCGGCGAGTGGTGGAACGGTGCCCAGGCGCGCGACAACGAGTTCCATCGGGTCCTGGCCCGGCCCTCCGGGATGCTGTCGACCGGAGAGGTCGATGCCGACGGTTTCATGACGCAGGTCGGCGCGGTGTTCGACGTCTACCGCGATCGGGTGCGAGGTGGGTGGCGCCTGGCGCGGCTGTGGGACTGACGGTGGCGCGCTCTCAGCCCTTCGAGGGGACCGCGGTGCCCGATGCTTTGGCGACGAGCTGGCCATCTTCGTTGGTTATCTCGACCTCGGTGAACAGGATCCGTTTCCCGGCCTTGATCGCCCGTCCCCGGGCGGTGAGTTGCGCCCGGGCCGGCGCCGGTCGCAGGATCGAGATCTTCATCTCGGCGAGCGACGGGTACTGGTCCTCCGGCAGGTGCGCCGCGCTGCTGGCCCCCAGCACCGCATCGGCGAAGGCGGCGAGCATCCCGCCCTGGAGGTGCCCCGCCGAGTTGCACAGCTCCGCCGGCACTTCCCACGTGAACGCGATCTCGTCCGTGGGGTCGTCTACCGGCACGGGCCGGAATCCCAAGGTCTCGTTCACGGGCATCGTCACGCGACCTTGCTCGAAAGCTTCCCAGCGAGTGGTCATGACCGGCACGATACCGCCGGAGCCGGCGTGAGCGGATTCGTCCAGCTGCACTGCCACACGACGTGGTCGTTGCTCGACGGAGCGATCTCGGCCGAGGCGCTTCCGCTGCTGGCGGCCGAGGCCGGCTACGACGCGGTGGCCATGACCGACCACGATTCGTTGACGGGGGCCGTCCGCTTCGCGAGGGCGTGCCGCGAGGCGGGCATCAAGCCGATATACGGCGCCGAGTTGACGCTCGCCGGAGGCGACCACGTGACCGTCGTGGCGCGCGACGTGACCGGTTACGGGAACCTCTGCCGGCTCATCACCTCGGCTCACCTGGGCAACGAACGGGGCAAGCCGTCGGTGCGCTACGACCAGCTCGTTGAGCGCGCCGAGGGACTCTTCGTTCTGTCCGGATGCGCGCGCGGCGAAGTAGCGCGTCTCGCTGCGGCAGGTGCCATCCCCGCAGCAGTCGAGACTGCGCGTAGATGGCGCGCCGCTATCGGGGATGGCTACCGGCTCGAGGTTTTCGACCACCGGGGATACGGGCACCGGTCGCTGCGCGATCGACTCCTTCGAGTCGCGCGCGAGGCGGACGTGATCCCCGTGGCCACGAACGATGTCCACTACGCCACGCGTGGGGGGGCCGGCGTGCACGAGTTGCTGCACGCGATCAAAGACATCGTGCCCCTGTCGAAGACGCAGTCGATCCGGGACAACTCCGAATATTGTCTGAAGAACCCGGACGAGATGCGGTCCCTGTTCGCCGACTTCCCCGAGGCTGCGGACGAGACGATGCGCATCGCCGACGCATGTGAGTTCGATCTCGACCTCGGCGCGTATCACTTCCCCGAGGTCCCGATCCCGCGGGACGAGACCCCGACCGGCTACCTCGCCAAACGTTGTTACGAGGGAGCCCGCAACCGTCTGGACCGGATAACGTCCGAGGTCGAGGATCGTTTGCAGCACGAGTTGCAGCTCATCTTCCGCATGGGGTTCCCTTCGTACTTCCTGCTGGTTGCCGACATCGTGGATCACGTGCGCAAGGTCATGGGGATCCGCTGCGCATGCCGGGGGAGCGCTGCGGGATCGCTCGTGTGCTTCGTCCTGGGAATCTCGGACGTGGACCCCGTGCGCTACGACCTGCTCTTCGAGCGATTCATGAACGAGCGCCGTGAGGAGCTCCCCGATATCGACGTCGACGTCGAATCGCACCGGCGTGAAGATGTGCTCGACTACATCCTGAGCACTTACGGGACCGACCAGACCGCGGTGTGCTGCATGGTGGACACCTTCCGAGCCCGCATGGCGATCCGCGAGGTCGGCAAGGCGCTGGGACTGCCGCCGGACGAGATCGATCTCGTGGCCAAAGCGTTCCCCCGCGTGGCGGCGCGCGACATCCCGGCCGCCATCGAACGGCTCCCGGAGCTGTCGGGGACGAACTTGCGGGCCGGACAGCTCGAGCAGCTGTTCGATCTATGCCAGGCGATCGACGGGTTCCCGCGGCATCTCGCCCTTCATCCCTCCGGGGTGGTCCTGTCGTCGAACGACCTCGCCGATCGGGTCCCGATGCAGGAGTCCTTCGGTGGCTTCACGATGTTGCAGGCGGACAAGGACGACGTCGTGGACCTCGGATTGGTGAAGCTCGACGTCCTCGGCGTTCGCATGCTGTCTTCGATCGCCCATGCGCGCGATGAGATCAAACGCTTGCACGACAAGTCGGTCGACATCGATGCCATCCCCAGGGACGATCTGGACACGTTCAGGCTGATCAAGAGCTCCCGCACGCTCGGATGCTTCCAGATCGAATCGCCCGGCCAGCGCGAGCTGCTAGCGCGTTTGCAGCCCAACCGGTTCGAGGATCTCATCGTCGAGATCTCGTTGTTCCGCCCCGGACCGGTGAAGTCGGACATGGTGACGCCATTCCTCGACCGCAGACACGGCTTCGCTCCGATGGCATACCCGCACGAACGTCTTCAAGAGAGCCTTCGCGAGACCAACGGCATCATCGTGTACCACGAGCAACTCATCCGGGTAATCGCCGCGACGACGGGTTGTTCTCTCGACGACGCCGATTACATCCGGCGCCACCTGGACAGCGAACGCCCGAGCCTCCCGGATGACCCGGACGGCCGTCCCGCGCGCAAGGGACTCGACGGACCGCGCAACGGCGTCCCCGCCGACAACGACGTGGGGCGATGGTTCATCCGTTCGGCGAGGGCCAACGGGTTCAACCGAGAACAAGCGAACGCCTTGTGGAAGGAGGTCTATGCGTTCGCCTCATTTGGTTTCTGCAAATCACATGCAGCCGCGTTCGCTCTTCCGACCTTTGTCTCGGCGTGGTTCAAAGCCCACTATCCGGCCGAGTTCCTCGCCGGGCTTCTGACGCATGACCCGGGCATGTATCCACGGAGGGTGTTGGTCTCGGATGCTCGTCAGGCCGGGATCCCGATCCTGCCCGTCGACGTGAACCGTTCCGATGCGGTCTACCGGGCCGAACCCGTCGAGGGAGCCCCAATGGGCATCCGACTGGCCCTCTCGGAAGTGCGTGACATCTCGGAGGCCGAGATCGGATCGATCGTCGAGGCACGCCGGCCAAGTCCCTTCGCGTCGCTCGAGGACCTGTGGCGCCGGACGGAGCTATCCCGGCCGGTGGTCGAGAACCTCGCCCATGTCGGCGCGATGGACTCGATCGAGCCAGACAGGTCGCGACGCGAGCTACTGTGGCGGGCGGTCGAGCTATCGACCCGTCCCAGGCCGCGCCTGGGAGCCCAGGGTCAACTCGGTCTCGATGAACCGGTGGGGGCGTCGCTGTTCGAGCTGTCGCCCTACGGCCCCCTCGAGGAGACCGAAGCCGAGCTCGAGATCACCGGCATCGACGCGCGCCGTCACGTCATGGACCTCTACCGGCCGCTGCTGGCCGAGGTCGGCTGCACTCCGGCGACATCGTTGCGCAACCGTCGCACCGATACCGAGGTGTGGGTAGCCGGAGTCAAGGTGTCGACGCAGACCCCGGCGATCCGTTCGGGGCAACGCATCATCTTCCTGACGCTGGACGACGCTACGGGCCCCCTTGATGTCACGGTTTTCCAACGGGTTCAGGGTCGCTGCGCACGCACGGTGTTCCATTCGTGGTTGCTTCTCATCCGCGGGCTTGTGCGTAAACGCGGAGGAGCGTCGTTCACCTACGACGACATGGACCCGGACAACGTCGGCATCACGGTCGTGGTGCAGGAGGCTTTCGACCTCGCAGAACTCGCGCTCGACCGCAAGAAAGGCCATT
>JACCXF010000165.1 GCA_013697295.1 Actinomycetota bacterium
AGCTCCAGATGCAGGGCCTCGACTTCGCTTTCGGTCACGATCCACTCGACCTCGGCGGCCGCCTCGACCATCGCCTCGGTGCGCGGATGAAGACCCGTCGTGAAGTAGTTGGCCAGGCGATTCCTCAGAACCTTGGCCTTGCCGACATATATGACCCGCCCCATCTCGTCCCGGAACAGGTAGACGCCGGGGGCGGAAGGGATGGAGCCGGTCTCTGGACGCTGGAGCCTGGTGCGTCGAGCCATGGCCTCCATTGTCCTCTGCCCGAACGTCCCCGGGGCGCGGTTAGGTCGAGCCGGGAGAAGCCGTGCCGGCGGGCGAAAGCGAAGGCGGGGGCGAGGGGCTCGCTTCGCTCGAGGGCGGCGGGGGCGATCCGGGGCCATCCGGGTCCTCGGGCTCGGCATCGCCTTCCACATCCGAAGGCAGCTCCATCGGCCTGCGGGGCCAGCCGGCCTCACGCCCACTCCGCGATCTCGCCACCACTTCTCGCGGGTGGTCCGCTACCCACTCCCGGAGCGCCGCCGCGAGGGACCGGGCGAGCCCAGTGAGATCGTCTTCGCGGGGAGGGATGCAATCGAGCGTCGTCAATACGGTTCGAAGCCTCCGCACGTGAGGAAGACGTTCGTAGGCATCGGGACGCTTGTACTTGCACGGCCACGACGATTCCGCCCGTTCCACGACGAGTCCGACTCGGATCCGGTAGAACTCCCGCCCATCCGGGGAGCGCCACGGCACCGACGCGTCCTCGATCGCATGTAGGAATCCGGGGAGATACGTGAACAAACGCTCGATGTCCTGCCTTTGGTCCAGTTGGAACTCGATGAAGTCGGCGAGCGCATCGAAGCCTCCCGCGAGGTCGTCCCCTCGCCGCGCGAGCAGCCGGATCCCGTCTCGGGCGAATCGATCGTTCGCGGCGAACAGCTCCCTGAGCTCCTCGGGTTCGTCACCGATACCCGTCAACACCTGATCGGCTGCGCGTATGGCGTCCGAGAACTCATCTTTCGTTCGGAGAAACTCCGCGCCGGCCTGTGGAGCATTGTCGAGTAGACGGATCTGCTCCGGAGCTACGGAGGCGAACGCATCCGACAAAGTCGACAGGGATCGTAGGATCTCGGCGATGTCTCCCCCGCGGCCCTCGAGTCCACTCGCGAGGTTCTGGATGAGCCGGCGGCTTTGATCCGGGGGGATGTCGCTGAGAACCGAGTCTAGAGACTTCAACAGCTGCTGGAAATCGACCGGCAGTTGCGTGCTGGAGCGCGGGATGACATCCCCATCCGCTAGGACCTCGTCGTCGGGAGTCTCGGGAACGAGATTGACGAACTGTTCTCCGACCGCGCTCTTGCTCTGGACCTTCGCAACGACGTCTCGAGGGATGTCTCCCCGCCATTCGGGATCGATCACCAACTCGATGTCAACGCCGTCATCGTTCAGGGCCAGGGCGCCGACGCGTCCCACGAGGACCCCTCGATAGGTGACCTCTTGATCGGTGAAAACGCCTCCCGAGGACGCGAAGTCGGCCACGATACGCATCGGGTCGCCGACCGTGCCGGGTCCCACGAGTCGCACCACGACCCAGCCCACGGTCACGACCCCGAGGGCGACCACGGCCAGAAGGTTGATCGCCAGGCGGGGTTTCAACCTCATGAGCCCTCCCCCGGAACGTCGCCCTTCTCGCCCCGCGTGTGGCAGAACCTGAGGGTCTCGCACAGGACCGCATCCACCTGGATGTAGTCCCCGGAGCCGTCGCCCCCCGGTCCCCCACCGAGGCTCTTCGGGAAGAGCTCGAAGAAGTCTCGCAGTTGGGTGATGTCGATGCGCAACTCTCCTTCGGCTCCGGCGAGGCCCGAAAGCACCGGCCGCAGCGCCTTGAATTGTCGATCCAACTCATCTTCGTGTCGGGCGAGGAAGCGGCTATTCACGTCTCCGAATCGCCGCAGCGATTCGAAGAGACGCGTTAGCCCCGATCCCTGGTCCGCCAGCAAAGCGTTGGCGTCCTCCGCCGAGTCGAAGAATCTGTCGAGGGTGTCCTTGTTCCTCGCGAAGGTCTCGGAGGCGGCCGCCAGGTCGTCGATCGCAGCTCCGACATCCAGCTTGCGCGCCGCAAGCACCGAGGTGAACTCGTCGAGCTCCTCGATGACCTCGCCCAACTTCGCTCCGCGACCCTCGAGGATCACCGCCTGTGCGTGCGTGAACCGGTTGAGGCTCTCGAGTCCACCTCCGCCGATGAAGGACGAGAGGTCCCCGAGGAAGGTCTCGATGTCCACCCGGCGCTCCGTCAAAGCCAGCGGTATCTCGTGGCTCTCCGTCCCGAGGAACGGGGCCCCCTCCTCGGTGGGAACGAGCTCGACGAACTGTTCGCCCAACAGCGAGGTTTGGCGGATAACGGCTTCGAGCTCCGTCGCGGGCACCCGCGTTGCTGGATCGACGGATATCTCGACGCGCGCCACCATCTGACCGCCTCGGAGCAACAACCTGATGTCCTCTATCGAGCCGACCTCAACGTCTTTGATCTGGACGCCTCCACCTTCCACGAGGTCTCCGACGTCCGTGAAGTACGCAACGACCTCGTGTGAGGGATCGCCGCTCGAGAAACAACCGGAAGCGCCGAACGCCGCCACGATCGCGAGGAGGACGAGCCGCGCGGCCTTCATCGAGAGCTCCCGTTCTTGAAACCGCTCCAGTACCAGCGGGCGAGCAAGAGCTTCATCTCGTCCCGGCCGATCTCCGTCCCAAGCCGGCGCACGGATCTTTCGGCCCGAGCATCGAACGAGCCGGCGCCGTCGGCGAACAGATGTCCCGCGCAGAGAACAACGAGCTGACGGATCAGGAACCTGAGGTGGATGTCGTATTCGTCTGGGATGAAGCTGAGGGCCGTGTCGGTGATGTCTTCGGGCCCCCAATCCGGGAACAGCAACAGGAAGGACGCGGCGAGGACCTCGAGACGGCGACACGAGATCGTGTCGCGCGAGTCGATCCGGTAGTTGTAAGCCGAACGAGCGCTGCCCGGCGAGGCTTGTCTACCGGTGTAGGCATACACGCCCCGCCCCGAGGCGTCGGTCGCGCCTATCGCCTCCGCGATCACGTTCGTCCATTTCAGAGCGTTGACCAGCGCCGTACGGTGTCTCAGGACGTCGTGCAGGACGGTGTCGAGCCGCCCGAAGGCCTGACCCAGCTCGTCGCCGCTCTCCTGGACGAGTGCCGACCCTTGCCGGGACAGAAAGGCTACGTTCTCTATCGTTCCCTCGAGGGCCTGCTGATCCCGCGCGAGCGAGCTCACGACCAGCTGGAACCTCTCGTTCAGCAGTCCTATCTCGCTGGACCTGTTCGCCAGAGATAAGAAGAGACCGTCGAGGTTCGTGATCAGCTCCCGGATGTCGGTCTCGGAACCCGCGAGGTTCTGAAGGACCACCGCGGAGTTCGACAGCGTCCCTGCGAGCGCATCGGAACGGCCTCGTGTCGCAGAATCGAGGCCGGCGATCAGCCGGCGGAGGGGGCCCGCCGACTCACCCTCCTTGGGCTCGAGGGCCCCGAGTAGTCCGCGCAGCTGAGTGAGCACGTCGTCGAGCTCGGCGGGGATCGAGGTGCGCGCCAGGG
>JACCXF010000166.1 GCA_013697295.1 Actinomycetota bacterium
CCCCAGCAGGAGGTGTTCGCCGTGCCACCGCTGATCGAGCGAACGTGGGGCGCGCTGCGTGCTGATCGGCCCTTCGAGCTCGTCGTGGAAGGCGCGCCTCACCTCGCGGTTGCGGATCCGGACCGGCTGGAGCAGGTGCTCTGGGCAATCTTTGACAACGCGGTGAAGTACAGCCCGGCGGGGTCCGCGATTCACGCGCGGATCGTGCCCGACGGCGATCAACTCGCCATCACCATCCGCGACCACGGCATCGGCATGGACGGGGCCACGCGTGGCCGGGCCTTCGAGCAGTTCTATCGGGCGGGTCCGGCCCGCCGGCTGGCACCCGATGGCAGCGGTGTTGGTCTCTACGCCGCCAGCGGCCTCATGACGGCGATGGGCGGATCAGTATCCATCGAGGGCGAGCTCGGTCGCGGCACCGCGTTTACCCTGCGCGTCCCCGCCGAACCAAGCGAAGCTGGGGAGTAGTACGACCGTACGGTGATGGTCCCATCCCGTTGCCTGGCCCTGCAAGGTGACCTGCAAGGTCCGCCCCATATGCTCCGCCCATAACTCGCTAATTGACTGCCCGAGCATGTCTCTCCTTCGACGCCGATCTGAAATCCCTCCCAGCCGTGGTCAGGCCATGGTCGAGTTCGCCCTCGTCCTCCCCATTCTTGCCCTGCTCCTGGTCATGACCATCGATCTGGGCCGTGTCTTCTTTGGGTGGGTTGGGCTACAGAATGTAGCCAGAATCGCGGCGAACCACGCCGGATCTGAGCCCGACGCGTGGGCTCCGCCATTGGACGGAAATAAGCTCGCTGCCCAGCAGCGATACGAAGATCTGATCGCAAACGAGGCGGATGCCCTGAATTGTTCGCTCAGGCCCGTTGCGGACCCGGTTTTTGAGGATGCTACCGGCGACGCAGATGCCGATGACCCCGGAGACATGGCCATCGTGAGCCTCATCTGCGGCTTCGACCTTCTCACCCCGCTCGCCAGCATCCTCGTCAGCGGCACGATTGATCTTGGCGCCAAAGCGGAGTTCCCGATCAGGCGAGCCATCGACGTCGAACTGGCGGCACCCCCGCCGCCGCTACCCACGCCCACTCCTGTTCCGACGCCCACGCCAGGCCCGACCTCCACGCCCGCTCCGTGTGCCAAGCCCGTTGCAAACTTCACAGGCACACCAACTTCCGGTAAGAACCCACTGGTCGTCACGTTTACTGATACTTCGACCGCCGGAGCGACCTGTCCCGTCACCGGTTGGCTGTGGGAGTTCGGCGATGGCACGACATCGGTCGCTCAGAACCCAACGAAGACGTACACACACTCCGGCTCACCACCAACGAAAAAGTTTGCAGTCAAGCTGACCGTGACTGCGACAAGTGGGACCGATGCTGAGACAAAGCCCAACTACGTGACGGTTTCAGCACTATGAAACTCCTGACTCTTCGAAACAAGGGATCTACGAACTCGGGACAGACACTGGTCGAGTTCGCCCTGATCCTGCCCGTCTTCCTGCTGATGCTGCTCGGCCTGTTCGATCTCGGTCGCGCCATCTATGCGTACTCGACGATCTCCAACGCGACCCGCGAGGCTTCGCGGCTGGGCATCGTGGATCAGGTCGAGGACCACATTCGACAAGAGGCGCTCGATGCATCCGTGAGCTTGAACGTCGACCCATCCCAGATTGAAGTTGAGTTTCTGTCGCCGGCAGAAACCGGACCTTGCAACATGGCCGGCAGCATGTACGGCTGCATCACCGTCGTGACGATCGATTACAGCTTCGGAGCTGTCACGCCGGGCGTGACAGCCACCGTCGGTGACATCACTCTCACCGCAACCACCCATACGCCGGTAGAGACCAAGTGCCTCGATCCGGCGACCTGCCCATTGGGCGACTAGGAAATCGGAGGAAATCGTGAAACTCCCCAATGTGCGTGGGCACGCGCGCCAAGACGAGAGAGGACAGGTCCTGGCCATTGTCGCGGGCGGCATGGTCGTCATCGTGGCGATGGTTGGCCTCGTGATCGACGGAGGGCATGCCTGGGGCCAGCAACGTAAGACGCAGAATGCCGCCGACTCGATGGCCCTGGCTGGCACGACCGTTGTCCAGCATGAATGGGCGGGATTGACCCCGGCCAAGACTGATGCGGACGTGTGCGCGGCGGTGGACGATGCTGCAGTCCGCAACAATGTCGAGGCCCTGGATGCTGTCTATACCGACTTCAAGGGCGACCCAATGGGCGTCACCGTGTGTGATGGCACTCTACCCATCGAAGCGCAGGGGGTGGCTGCCACCGCGAATCAAGAGTTCGATACATTCCTGATGGGTATCATCGGCTTCTCGGAGCTGACCTCAACGGCCAACGCTACGGCCGTGGTCGGACCGGTTGCGTCCGTTTGCCCTGCGGCGGCAGGGTGCGCGATCCTCCCGCTTACGTTCCCGCGCAATGTCGCAATCTGTGATAGCACCGAAGCGGAATACATTATCGGGGAGCCTCCGTGGAACCTCCTGGCGCTCGACGACATGGACGACACCAATCTCGCCATCATCCCGCTGTGCGACACCGGTCCCAACACCGATAATGTGCCAGGGAACGTTGGCTGGCTCGATTTTGGCTGTCAACCGAACCTAGCGAAGTTCATTGAGAGTCCCTGTGGGGAGGACATCCCCGTCCCGGACTGGCTCCACTCCCAGCCGGGCAATGCCAATTCGCTGGAAGATGAGCTGCGAGCGTTCACCGGACCGGTGGCTGAGTTCATGGATGATAGTCTCGTTCGCATCCCGATTCATGACGGGGTCTGCACATACGATCCTGGAAACGTTCTCGTATGCCCAGACGGCCAATGGGACGGGAATGGAAACAACGTCTGGTATCACGTCCCGACCTGGCTGGGATTCGTGATCGACCAGGTCCACACCAAGGGTGGCGACAAGGAATGCGGAGAGCCGAAGGGAACACCAATTCTCGACTCCGGTGCCTCAGGAAAAACCGGATGCCTCAAGGGTTGGTTCCACTACCTCAGTGAAACTGGGCCCATCGAGATCGTCGATTTGATCCCGGGAGCGAATCAGGATCCCTTGAGCGTCGGCCTCGTCAATTGACCATCAACGCGTAAAGGGGCGCCCGCTTCAGCGGCGGCGGGAGGCGTCTCGGTCCGGGAGCGGATCGGGACGCCTTCCGTTTGTTACTGGCCTGCCATCATGCGCCGATGAGTGATGCCCCTCAGTTCGTCCGGGTCGAGAACGTGACGCGCGGCACAACGGTCTGCGAGCAAGTGCGTGTGGCAAGCACCAGCCGCGACCGCACGGTCGGTCTGCTGAGGACGCCGGAGGTGAAGCCCGGCGAGGGTCTCTGGATCGAGCGGTCGCCGTCCATCCATATGTTCTTCATGCCGTACGCCATCGACGCGGTCTTCGTGAGCAAGGCGGGTCGCGTGACCAAGGTCGTGGCGAACCTGAAGCCGTGGCGAGTGGTGTGGTGGGCACGCGGCGCCCGCGACTGCCTGG
>JACCXF010000175.1 GCA_013697295.1 Actinomycetota bacterium
CGACGGACGGCCGCTTGCTTCGGAACTTCGAGCTCGATCCGAAGAGGGACTACCAACCCCACGGTCTCGGCTGATGGGTGTCCGCTATGCTCCGCGACATCCGTCCACGATGCCCCGCGACATCACAGAGCGGAGGGCGTGGGACTCGAACCCACAAGTCCTTTCGGACAACGGTTTTCAAGACCGTCCGGTTGCCAATTACCGTAGCCCTCCACTTTCAAGCCTAGCCGTCGATCGGCGGCTAACCGGCTCTCTAGGCGCGGGGGGTGATCTCGGCGAAGCCCGTGTAGGGCGTCAGGGCCCCGGGGATCGTCACGCTCCCGTCGGCTCGCTGATGGTTCTCGACCAAGGCGACGATCATCCGCCCTGCGGCGCAGGCCGTGCCGTTCAGGGTGTGCACCAGCCGGGTCCCCGATCCGTCCTTGAAGCGGATCCGCAGACGCCGGGCCTGGTAATCCGTCGCGTTGGTCGCGGACGTGACTTCCATGTACCGCTGCGCGCCGGGCAACCACGCCTCGTTATCGACCTTCTTCGCCGCCGATCCGCCAAGATCCCCCGCACACATGACCAGCACCCGATAAGGGATCTCCAGCGCCTGCAGGATGCGTTCCTGGTTCGCGCGGATCGCGGCGAGCTCGTCCCACGAGTCCTCCGGATGAGCGAAAGAGAACTGCTCGACCTTGTCGAACTGGTGCACCCTGACGAGTCCCCTGGTGTCCTTGCCGTAGCTTCCGGCCTCGCGGCGAAAACAGGATGAGAAGCCGGCCACGCGCACGGGAAGCTCGTCCTTCGAGAGGATCTCCTCGGCGCGCATCGAAGCGAGCGCCACCTCGGAGGTCCCCGCCAGGTAAAGGTCGTCTCGCTCGACCTTGTAGAACTCGTGCTCCTCGGTCGGAAGGAAGCCCGTTCCGTACATCGCCTGGCGGCGCACTAACACCGGAGTGATCACCGGCTCGAACCCGCGCTCCGACAGGAAGTCGATCGCGAAACGCACCAGTGCCAGCTCGAGAATCACCCCCGAGCCGGTCAGGTAGACGAAGCGGCTGCCCGATGTCTTGGCCCCCCGCTCGCCGTCAAACAATCCCAGCCGCTCTCCCAGGGCGACGTGGTCGAGGGGCTCGAAATCGAGGTCCCGACGCTCGCCGACCTCGCGCTCGACCACGTTCTCTTCCTCCGACGTGCCTTCCGGCACGGACTCATGCGGGAGATTGGGAAGGTATGCGGCCGCGGCCTCGAGGTCATCGGCGAGTTGATCGAGCTGTGGTTCCAACCCCTTGATCTGATCGGCCAGACCCCTGGCCGCCTCGATGGCGGCGGGACGTTCGTCGGCAGACGCGAGGCCGATAGCCTTCGATGCGCGGTTGTGCTCTGCGCGCATCCGCTCTACTTCTGCGAGTGATTCCCTATGGCGCGCTGCGAGCTCAATGACGCGGTCGAGCCCCTCGACTCCGCCACGGCGAGCGTAGGCGGCGCGGAACGCGTCGGGATTCTCACGGAGCTGTTTGAGGTCGATCATGAAACCCTCGGTTCAGCGGGAGCGACTGGGAGCCGGCAGAGCTTCCCCCCGTCCCACCCCAGAGGAAGCGGCTTCGATCGCCTCACGCTCTTCGTCGGACAAGTTGTGCTCTGACTGCCGTTCCTTGATCGGTTTCGCGTAGGTGCGGGTTTCGGTCCGGCCGTTGATCGAGGTGATCACGATCCCGTCACCATGATCGTCGAGCACCGCCGCCGAGAACGACAGCTGGCCCCCCATGTCTTCGAAAGCGTCGTAGCGGACCAGCGCGAACTTCTGCATCGAGCGTCTGCTGAGCGCGGTATGAGCCTTGTGGGCGGCCGAGAGCTCCGCGATCCTCCCGTCGAGGGTCTGCACGCGTTTGATCGTCCGGCCCATGGCGCTCAAGATGTCCCGCTCCTCCCCGTCTTCGCCCCGTAGCGACATGTATTCACGCCGCGCATTCCGCAATCGGGCTGCGAGCAGCAGCACGAACAGAACGCAGAGAAGGGCAACGGTCGCCACGATGGCGAGCGCCAGGGTCAATTGGTCAGTGGTCAAGTCGGGCACGATTCGGCATCCTACACTGGGGTATGCGCCCCGAAGAGGTAAAAGACCTGCTCACGGCCATGGAGGAAGGGACGACCTCGCTCGAGGACGCCCTTGCTCTGCTACAGCGAGTCCCGGTCGAGGACCTTGGGTTCGCGCGCGTCGACACTCACCGAGAGCTGCGCCAGGGCTTCGCCGAGGCGATCTATGCGGAAGGCAAGACGGCCGACCAGGTGGTGGCCATCGCCACGCAGCTAACGGAGCATTCGAGCGCCCCCATCCTCGCCACCCGGGTGCCCGACCAGACGGCCACAGCGTTGCTGGCGGCGTTCCCGGATGCGCGTCACCACGAGTTGGCCCGGCTGGTCGTGATCCGCCCGTCACGCAACGTCGAGCATCCTCTCGGCACGGTTGCTGTCGTTACTGCAGGGACGTCCGACCTGGCGGTAGCCGAGGAGGCCGCCGTCACCGCCCAGGCTCTGGGAGCAACGGTCGGACGCGTGACGGATGTCGGCGTCGCCGGAGTACACCGGGTGCTCGCGGTACAGGACGAGCTGAGAACGGCGGACGTGGTCATCGTGGTGGCCGGGATGGATGGGGCACTGCCCAGCCTCATCGGCGGGATCGTCGCAGCCCCGGTCGTCGCCGTTCCGACCAGTGTCGGTTACGGCGCCGCGTTCGATGGGCTCGCTGCCCTACTGACGATGCTCAATTCTTGCGCTGCCGGCGTAGCGGTGGTCAATATCGACAATGGTTTCGGCGGTGCGATGTTCGCCCTGCGCGCCCTTCGCCGGCGGGCCCGATGACGATCCTCTATTTCGACTGCCCCTCCGGGGCCTCCGGAGACATGATCCTTGGCGCTCTGCTCGACGCGGGTGTGCCCGAAGAGATCGTCCGATCGAGTCTCAACGCGCTGGACCTCCCCAACTGGTCTCTGGAGATCGCCGGCACTACTAAAGGGGGGATCCGGGCCACGCGCGCCTCGGTCTCGATAGACCGGGTCGAAAGCCCCCGAACCTACCGCGCTACGAAGTCGCTGTTGGAGGCCGCTCCGCTGCTCGAAGGAGTGCGTGAGCGAGCGCTGGCGACCCTCGAGGTCCTCGCGCGCGCGGAGGGCCGCGTCCACGGACGCGCCTTCGAAGAGGTTCACTTCCACGAGATAGGGACGACCGATGCGATGGTCGACATCGTGGGAGTCTCCGCCGCGCTCGACCACCTGGGTCCCCTAGATGTGTTCTCGTCGGCGATAGCGACCGGAACCGGAACGGTGACCACCTCGCACGGCGAGTTGCCTCTGCCGGTTCCTGCCGTCACTGAGATCCTTCAGAACGCGGGCGCGTCTCTGGTGGGCAAGGGCACCGAGGAACTCGTCACCCCGACGGGAGCGGCCATCCTGGCGGCCGCCGGCGCTTCGTTCGGCGAGCTTCCCGCCATGAGGATCGAGGCCTCAGGCTACGGTGCTGGGCACAGAGATCTTACGTGGCCGAACGTCCTGAGGG
>JACCXF010000019.1 GCA_013697295.1 Actinomycetota bacterium
GGCTGGGGCGGATACTGGGGACCGCCGGCGCGGCTCTTGGTCTTCCACTCACCACGTATACGGCGGTTCTGCTGTCGAACACGGCGGTCCCCCTGTGGCAGGAGACGCGCAGGTCCCTACCGCTCCTATTCGCCGCATCGGCCGCAGGAGGCTCGGCCGCACTCCTCGAGATGACCGGTCTTAATGACAAGGAACGAGACATCGTGCGCCGGTTCGGCATGGCGGCCGGTGTCGCCGAGATCGTTGCGGGGGGTTGGGTGGAGCGCGAAGCGAACCGTATCGAGCGCGTCGGCAGACCTCTCCAGGAAGGCGTCGGCGGTGGCCTGTGGACCGCCTCGAAGTCGCTGACGATAGCGAGCGTTGTCCTGACTGCGCTGAGCGGGAGACAACGCTGGGCCCGGGGGCCGGCGGCTCTGGCGGGCACAGGCGCATCTCTGGCAACGCGCTTCGCCCTGTTCCATGCGGGGAAGGGATCGGCTCGAGATCCCCGGGCGACCTTCCGTCTACAGCGCCAGACACGAGGTGCACCGGTGGATCGGTCTTCTCCTAGGACCTGATCGTTCGACCCGCGAACGCGTCGTGCGGGACCTAGACGGCGTGCGGTACCGACGTATAGAGATCCACCGGGAACGTCGACGTGTCTTCGATCGCGGGCCACTCCCCCAGTCCGTCCGCGGCCAGGAGGGCATCCATGTCTACGCTATCGAGTGGCCGCGCGAAGTAGTAACCCTGGCCCATGTTGCAGTCGAGCTCGCGCAACTGGTCACGCTGTTCAGGCAGCTCGACGCCCTCGGCAACCGTTTGGAGACGTAGCGTCCCGCCCAGTTTGATGATCGCACGTGCGAGCGCCGACTCCTCTGAAGCATTGCCGACGCCGTCCACGAAGGACTTGGCGATCTTGAGGATGTCGATCGGGAAGCTCTTCAGGTAGCTGAGCGACGAGTAGCCCGTTCCGAAGTCATCGATCGCAAGCTTGACCCCGAGATTCCTAAGCTGCTGCAGCTTGTCGATCGTTGCATCCGTGTCCTGCATCAGCACGCTCTCGGTGATCTCAAGGATGAGGCTTTCTGGGTTCAAGTCGCACTGGTGCAGGGTCTGGGCAACCTCCTCCACGAGGCTGGGCTGCTGCAGCTGTCGGGCCGAGAGGTTGACGCTGATGCGAAGCGGCGGATGCGTCGGGTACTTGCGCTGCCAGTAACGCGCCGTTATGCATGCCTCGCGCATGACGAAGCGACCGATCGGCAGGATGAGCCCGGTTTCCTCGGCTAGAGGGATGAACTCCACCGGGGCCACGAGGCCACGGGTCGGGTGGTTCCAACGCACCAGAGCCTCGACGCCGACGACCTCTCCGGTCTTCAGCGCCACGAAGGGCTGATACTGAAGGACGAACTCCTGCTCATCCACCGCCCGCTGCAGCTCCGCCTTCAGTTCCATCCGTTCGAGAACGTCTGCGTGCATGCTGGGCTTGAATGCTTCGTAGCGGCCCTTGCCTCTGTTCTTCGCGCGGTACATGGCCAGGTCGGCGTTCCTCAAGAGTTCGTGCGCGCCCTCGCGACCGCTGACGCTCCACGCGATACCGACACTGGCATGCACCATGACCTCTTTGTCCTGGAGCACGAAGGGTGAGCCGAGATCCTCGATGATCCGTTCGGCCACGGCCGTCGCATCCTCCGCGTCATCCATGTCCTCGAGCAGGATCGCAAACTCGTCTCCGCCCAAACGCGCCGCCGTGTCCGCGGGGCGCAGACACTCATGAAGTCTCTCCGCGACGGAGATGAGCATCTGGTCGCCGGCGGCGTGACCGAGGCTGTCATTGATGGTCTTGAAGTCGTCGAGGTCGAGGAACAGAACCGCGAGGGGATTGCTCCTGCGGTCTTGCCTCGCCAGCGCATGCTCGACCCGGTCCGTGAAGAGAGCTCTGTTGGCGAGATTGGTGAGCGAGTCATGGAATGCCTGATGCTTGAGCTTCGCCTCGAGGGCTGTCAATTGGGCGAGCGACTGCTCCAGTCGTCCCTTCTCCAGCGACACACTTGCCTGGTTCGCCAATGTCTCGAACAACTTGATGTCCTCGAGATCGAAGGTGCTGACGTCTCCCAGCCTGTTGCCCACGAGCATCGTCCCGATCACACGGGTCTCGCCGTGCAATGGAGCCACCATCGCGTCGCTGATGCCGCGCTCGGCCAGATAATCGGCGAGGCTCTCGTTTCGATCATTGCGGCCTAACAGCAGGGCCTGTTTCTTCGATGTCACCCTCGTCCACATGCCGTCGGCGGGGTTCAGATCTACGGGCTGGAGCACCTCGATGCTGTCATCGGCGCCCAGCGACGTCCGCAGGGTCGCATCGTTGTTGTTCGAGGGGAAGAGCATGATCTCGGCCGTCTCCGCCTGGAACATGGTCCGTGCCCTCGTCAGCAGCGCGAGCATCCCGGTCTCGACCTGCGGTGAGCTTTGCAGGATACGCGCGGTCTCGTAAAGGAACTCCAGACTGTTGTGCTTCTCGCGCTGCGAGGTGTACGCCTGGTAAGCGAGGAACAGGGTCGCCGTTGGAAGCAGCAACAGCCACAGGGCCGAGGGTGCTTTCCAGAGGATGAACACACCGATCAGGGCGAGGCTGGTGTTGGCCCCGCCGACGACGAGACCGAGGCCAAGGGCCTGCGGAAGGTTCTTGACCTGGGGCCGCCCCTCGGACAGCGAGATAGCCAAGAAGATCATGAAGACGCCGACGATCGTGGTCACGAACGTGGCGAGGAAGGTGGCCATCCAACCGGCGATACCGATGGGGTTGGCCAGCGAGCCCGCGACGCTGATGAAGATGATCGCTGCGAGGCTCGTCTCGAGACAGAAGTGGCTCAGGTTGAAGATCAGCTTTATCGGCGACTGCCGGCGATGGACCGTCAGCGCGATCACGGATCCCGCCAGCTGGGCGAGTACCAGGGCGGTCGGGCTCACGAAGAACAAACCGATCACCAGCGGCATCTCGCTCAAGGAGAAGGAGTGCGCGGC
>JACCXF010000262.1 GCA_013697295.1 Actinomycetota bacterium
CAGGATGACCAGCGTGTATTTGGAGTCGACGCCCTCCAGGAGCGTTTCAATCTTCGGTTCGATCACGGTTTCTCCTGTCGTTTTGCGGTGCCATCCAGTATACGGATGAGGTCGGCGACGGCTTCCCCAACATCGTCGTTGACGACTATGTAGTCGTAGGACCCCTTCCTCTTGACCTCCTCGTAGGCCGCTCGAAGACGCGTGGACAGGGCCTCGGGGTCCTCCGTCCCACGGCCTCGTAGGCGCAAGAAGAGCGTATCGAGTGACGGCGGCTCGATGAACACCAGCACGGCTTCGGGCAGAGCCCGCTTCACGGACATGGCTCCCTGGACGTCGACCTCTAGCAGCACGTCCCGGCCGGCCGCAAGGGCGCTCTCAACCGGCTCCCTCGGGGTTCCCTTGTGATCGCCGTACACCACGGCCGACTCCAAGAAATCGCCACGATCCCTGCGAGCCACGAACTCTGGCTCGCTGATGAACTGATAATCGACCCCGTCTCGCTCGCCATGCCGTGCCGGACGAGTCGTTGCCGACACGGACAGAACGAGCTCCGGCCGGCGGGACAGCAGCTCTCGGACGACGGTCCCCTTGCCCGCACCCGATGGGCCCGATATCACGAACAGCCGGCCGCGTCCGGCGTGAGACCCGCCGTTCATGAGGAAGCTACCTGCGAGAGAACTCTGAGAGCAGGTTCTCCTTCTGTTTCGAGCCGAGTCCACGCATCCGACGCGACTCCGAGATGTCGAGCCGTTCCATCAACTTTCGAGCTCGCACGCGTCCCACCCCGGGTAGTGACTCGAGAACGTTAGACACCTTCATCTTTCCGACGATCTCGTCATCGGTCCGCTCGATGAGCTCACGGAGGGTCGTGCGACCGCTCTTCAGCTGCTCCTTGAGTTCGGCCCGCTTGCGCCGCGCCACCGCTGCCTTCTGGAGAGCCGCCCTGCGTTGCTCTTCAGTGAGCGGTGGGGGTAAGGGCATATCGAGCGACCTCCTTGAAAACCGAACGGCTGTTGTGAACAGATTCTTCAACGGGCGCGTATCTCCGGAACGTAGCCACGCGCGGATTGCTCCGGAGTATAGGCAGCCCATTCACCTCCCGCAACGAAGGCCCTCCTATCTCGCCTGCTACGGGGCCATTTCTTCCCGCTTCGGGGGACCCGCTCGCTCAGGCGTCGAGACGGCGGGAACCCGGATCCGCCAGTGGATCGTTCGACTTGCATAACGGACATTCCTGCTCGGTCCATGAGGTCGCCTCGAGCTTGATCAACGCTTTGAGGGGAGCCGCCAGCCGCGGGGCGATCGGCCCCGAGGCGCGATCGATCAAGGCACCGACGCCAACGGGGCTGGCGCCGGCGCTCTGGACGAGATCGACCATCTCGCGCGCCGAACCGCCGGTCGTGATCACGTCTTCGACCACCAGCACCCGTTCACGAGGCGCTAGCTCGAAGCCTCGCCTGAACGTCAACGCTCCCCCCTCTCGTTCCGCGAAGACGACGCGCACGTCTGCCGCCAGGGCGGTCGCGAATCCCAGGACCACCGCACCGAATGCGGGGCTGGCAACGGCGTCGAACTCTCCGTCGAAAAGCTGGGCGATCGAGTCACCGAATCTTTGCGTGAGCCTGGGGTGCTCGAAGACCCGAAACTTCTGGACGAACAGGTCCGAATGGCGCCCCGACGACAGGCGGAAGTGTCCCCGTTGCACCGCGCCCCTCTTCTCGAGAACCTCCATGATCTCGTTTGGATTCATCCGATGCCCACCAGCATGGCCGCGGCCGCGGCACCCGGGTCGGCGGCTTGTGTGATGGGACGGCCCACGACGATCAGGTCTGCGCCGGCATCGAGAGCAGCGCGTGGGGACGACGCCCGGCGCTGGTCGTCGACCGCCGCCCCAACCGGGCGGATCCCGGGCACGACGATGAGCGGCCCCACCGCGTTCGAGGGACCGAAGTTCCGGCGGACCGCCTCGATCTCGAGAGGCGAGCACACGATCCCATCCGCGCCCGCCCCCAGCGCCATCTCCGCGAGCCGGAGGACTTGTTTCTCGGTCGGATCGTTCACGCCGAGGTCGGCCAGCGCCGCGTCGTCGATGCTCGTCAGAACCGTGACGGCCAGAACGGCCAGCCGGCCGCCGGCGCCCTCGACCGCGGCGGCCATCGTCTCCTCCCCCCCCGCGGCGTGCACGGTCGTGTAGGAACAACCGAGCCTTGCGACCCCCTCGACCGCGCCTCGCACCTGTGCGGGGATATCGTGAAACTTGAGATCGAGGAACACGGGACGCCGTCGCGCGAGCTCTCGGACCAAATGCTCACCCCCCGCCACGAACGCCGTGAGGCCGACCTTGAACACCCCCGCCTGATCCTCCGTCGCACGCGCGAGGCGAAGCGCCTCCCGCGGGTCGCTGGTATCAAGCGCGATGCAAAGCGCATTATCGGGCATCTAGCCTTCCAGCTTCACGGCGCCGACCAGCTCCGAGAGGGCCGGGACCCCGTGGCGCGCTAGGTACTCGGAGATGCCGGCGATCGCCTCATCGGCGGCCCGAGGCGTCACGAAGTTAGCGGTCCCGATGGCCACGGCCGAGGCGCCGGCCAGCATCAACTCCACCGCGTCTCGACCGGAGCCGACACCGCCCTGGCCGATGATTGGGACGTGAGGCCAGGTTCGGTGGACCTCGTGCACGGCGCGCACCGCCACCGGGCGTATCGTCGGCCCGGAGAGGCCCCCCACCGTTCCGGCAAGCTTCGGCCGCCGCGTCTCGATGTCGATGGCCATGCCGAAGATCGTGTTGATAAGCGATAGCCCATCCGCGCCGGCCTCGAGAGCTGCCCCGGCGATGTCCACGATGGAAGTGACGTTCGGTGAGAGCTTGGGAAACACCGGCACATTCTTCAGAGCCTCCTTAACGCCTTCCACCACCGCAGCGGTCGACGCCGTCGAATGGGAGAACATGTTGCTCCGATCCTCGAGGTTGGGGCACGAGATGTTGATCTCGACCGCGGCGATCCCTCTCCCACCCGTTCGGAGTTTGTCCGCCACCTTCACGAACTCCTCCACGGTGTTACCGGCGATGGACGCGATCACGGTGGCCTTCTGTTGCTTCAACCAGGGAAGGTCCTCCTTGATGAAATGGTCGACGCCCTTATTCTGGATCCCGATCGCGTTCAACATGCCCGACGGTGTTTCGCACATCCGCGGAGTCGGTTTGCCCTTCCACGGCGTGAGCGTCATCGACTTCACGATGACGCCGCCCAGCGTCGAAAGGTCGATCATCCGCGACGCCTCGCGTCCCGAGCCGAATGTCCCCGAGGCGACAAGCACCGGATTGGCGAGCTCCAGGGCCCCCAGTTTCATCGAGAGGTCTACCGCCACTTCAGTTCCCCGGGGGAGCGTGCTCGTGTGGTTGCTCCGGGAGCGGCCCGTGGCGGGTGGGCACGCCCGCCGGCGAAAGCTCTAGCTGATCGACGGCGAACTCCCCCATGTTGTCATCCCAGATGACGTCGCCACCGTTGAAAACCGGACCCTCCGTGCACGAGCGCGCGTAATGAATCGCCTCTTCCGCGTCCTTTTTCGCATTACGGTCGGCGCGATCTCTCAACGGCACCACACACGTCATGCACACACCGTATCCACAGGCCATGAGCTCCTCCACGGCCACTTGGACCGGAAGGCCCCGTTCCGCGCACATGGCCGACACCGCGGCCAGCATCGGATGAGGCCCGCACGAGTAGATGATCTCGGCCCGACAGCGCTCGATGGTTTCTTCGAGCACGTCCGTGACACGACCTCGGTCTCCCATGCTGGCGTCCTCTGTGGTGATGCGATAGACGGACGCGAGTCTTCGCACCTCGATCGGATTGAGCAGATGCCGCATCGAACGCGCTCCGAGGATCACGTCGACCCGGTGTCCTTCGTTCCGGAGCTCGTCGGCCAAGAAGAAGAGAGGAGCCGCGCCTATGCCCCCGCCGACCAGCAAACAATGAGCCCGGCGACGGGGAAGGGAGAAGCCACGTCCTAAAGGGCCCATGAGATCGACTATCGAATGACCGCGCAACTGCGACAGAAAGCTCGTCCCGGGGCCCCGGATATCGAACACGATCTCGAGAGTCGATGCCCATCCCCCCCGCTTATGCACGCGGTAGACCGAGAAGGGTCGGCGCA
>JACCXF010000266.1 GCA_013697295.1 Actinomycetota bacterium
GGTGCCGACGACTACCTGGTGAAGCCCTTCGCGTTCGGCGAACTCCTCGCGCGACTGCGTGCGCTCATCCGGGGACGGGCCGGCGAACGGCCGGCCGTGTTGCAGGCGGCGGATATCGTCGTCGATCCCGCCCGCCACCTGGTGAAGCGTAACGGTAGCGAGGTCGAGCTCAGCCCACGCGAGTTCGCCCTCCTGGAGTTCCTCATGCACCGTGCGGGCGAGGTCGTGACGAGAACCGAGATCCTCGAGCACGTGTGGGACTACGGCTACAACGGCGTGTCCAACGTCGTGAACGTCTACGTCGGCCACCTGCGCAAGAAGCTCGAGGTCCCGTTCGGCCGGCCGCTCATCCGCACGGTACGCGGCGTGGGCTACGTGCTGGAACAGGGATGAGCCTGCCGATCAAGGTCCGCCTGACCGTCTGGTACCTCACGCTGCTGGCGGTAATCCTCACCGCGTTCGGCGCTTTCCTGTTCCTGCGGCTGAAGTCTGACCTCATCAACGCAGTCGACCAGATACTCGGATCAAGGGCCGCACAGATCTCGCTCGGCTATCAGGGAAGCGACCAGAACTTCCAGGATGTGGGCGACGCCTCCCTCCGTAACCTCCCTCCCGGCGAGACGGCCGCGCAGACGCTATCGGCCACGGGCACGGTGCTGGACGCTACCGGAGACCCGGCTTTGGCGGACCAGCCGATGATCGGCGTGCAGGAGGTCGCTACAGCCCTACAGGGCCGCCGGATCGTCGCGAGCGTGACGCTCGGCTCGGACAACGAACCGTTCCGCGTGCTCGCGCTCCGGCTGCCCGGACCTGGTGGGTCCTCCGTCTTGGTGGTTGCGAGCTCGCTGGAGGACGTTGATTCGTCCGTCCACCGGCTGCTGGTCCTGTTCGCTACGGGGATCCCGGTCGCGTTGCTCCTCGCCAGCCTTGGCGGCTGGTTGATCGCGCGGAAGGCGCTTCGTCCCGTCGCACGGATGACGGCGGAGGCGCAGCAGATCCGGGCCGACCGGCTCGGGGACCGCATCGCGATCCCGGCAACAGCTGATGAGCTCCAGCGATTGGCCAAGACGCTGAACGACATGCTCGGGCGGTTGCAGGAAGCGGTCGAGAGCCAGCGCCGGTTCGTCGCGGACGCCTCGCATGACCTGCGGACCCCGCTCACCGTCATGGGCTCCGAGATCGACGTCGGTCTCGAGAGCCCCCGCTTAGGAGCGAGGGAGGCGCGGGCCCTGCTCGCCAGCAACCGCGAGGAGGTCGAGCGGATGGCTCGCATGGTCAACAACCTCCTGGTGCTCGCGTCGATCGATGACGGACAACTCGAACTGCTACCCGTTCCTACCGAACTGCGAGCGCTCGCCCACGAGGTCGTCGAGGGACTCCGAGGGTTCGTGTCCACCACCGGCGTTCAGATCAGCACGAGCGGCCACGCCGTATCGGTGATCGCCGATCCCGGACGATTGAAACAGGTCCTCACCAACCTCGTGGAGAACGCGATGAAGTACGCCGGTACCGGCGCGCAGGTCCGCATCTCGACCTGGCATCGCGACAGCGAAGCGGGGTTCACCGTCTCGGACACAGGCCCTGGCATCCCGGCCGAGGCCGTTCCTCATCTCTTCGAGCGGTTCTTCCGCGTGGATGCGGCGAGGTCATCTGCTCGCCAAGGCAGCGGGCTCGGGCTGGCGATCTGCAACGACATCATCGACGCACACGGGGGGCGCATCTGGGTTGAGAGCACCGAGGGCGACGGAAGTTCGTTCTCCGTCGCGCTCCCCACGAGCTGAAGGAGTCGTTCCTGACTTTCACCTTCCTGTTATGAGCCGCTTCCTATGCTTCCAGCCAGACCAAGCGGAAGAAGGAGGTGACACATGAAGATCAGGAGGATCGTTCTGGCATCAACGGTAGCGCTAGCGCTGTTCGGCGCGGGCGGGGCCGCGCTGGCATCCAACGGTCAGGGCGGGGGCAGCGGCCAGGGAGGCCCAGGCGGAGCCGAAAGCGGAGCCGTCGTCGACACCGACAAGGTCCAGCTGCAGGTCGGTGATCAGTCCGCGCCGGACTCGACCGAAGCCACCAGTAGCGAAGGCACCAGCGAGTCCGACGGTCCGGGCGGGCACGAAGACCCGGCCGGCAACGTCGACCACCAGTTCGAGGGCAACGAGTGAGAAGCACTTGCGTGAGGAGCGCCCGCCCGGGCGGGCGCTCCTTAACTTTGTCGCGACGGCGGGAGGGCCCTCCGCTGGAAGGTGAACCGAAGCCCCGCGGGGATATGGTGCGGATCGGGATGGGCACAGCAGACATCCGCTATCGAGGCGAGTTTCCTGAGTGGAAGGCGTACTTGACCGTCCGGTTCAACGCGGGAGCGATCAGCGCGGAGCAGGTCGCCAGCTTGTTCAACGTCGCCGGCTTCGGCCGTTGGAGTCGGCGAATGGCGACCCGAGAAGGACGGGCCTTACGGCCGGTTCCACTGCTCGTGAAGAACGGGAGAGCTAGGTTCGCCGCCTAAAGCTCTCCTCGGACGTGGCGCGGCTCGGCGCGGCGCGGCGCGGCTGGGCCGGGCTTGGCAGGGCTCGGCATGGGAACCACCGGGGGGTCCCGGCCCTCCTACCGTTTCAGACCAGTTCTAAGTTGTCGCAGGTGATCCGGTAGATGCGAGTCGGGATCTTCGTGTCGTCCGCGAACCCCTCGTAGACGATCCCGACGACCGCACCGGAGCCTTTGAACGCGACGAAGTCTCCCGGCTTGAGGTCTTCCTTCTCGGTCGAGTGCTTGTTGGTCCCGCTCACGCTGAAGAGCGTCTGCTTCGCTTCCAGCTCCTCACCCATCGGGAACAGCCCATCACGCCTGCTAAG
>JACCXF010000271.1 GCA_013697295.1 Actinomycetota bacterium
GATCCCACCAAGTGAGCCAGCGGGTTCCGTTAGGACAGGGCCCGCTCGAGGTCGGCGATCAGATCGTCGGGGTGCTCGATGCCCACCGACAGCCGGATCAGCGCCGGGCTCACTTCCATCCCGGACCCCGCGAGGCTTGCGTGCGTCATGCGCCCGGGATGCTCGATGAGTGATTCCACGCCCCCAAGCGACTCCGCCAGGAAGAACAGCTCGGTCTTCTCGCAGACCGACAGGGCCCGGGCCTCGGACTCGACGGTGAAGGACACCATGCCACCGTAAAGCGGCTCCCCCGCGGCGGCCATCTGCGCCGTCGCCAGCTGGTGCCCGGGGTCGTCGCTCAGCCCCGGGTAGTAGACCTGCTCGACCTCGGGATGCTCCTCGAGCCAGCGCGCGATCCGCGCGGCTCCCTCGCAATGGGCCCGCATCCGGATGGCCAGCGTCTTGAGACCGCGGAGCAGCAGCCACGAGTCGAATGGCCCCGGCACCGCGCCCACGGCGTTCTGAAGGAACCTGAGTCGGTCCGCGAGCTCGCCATCGTTCGTGGCGACCGACCCCAGGACGAGATCCGAGTGTCCTCCCAGGTACTTCGTCGCCGAGTAGACGACGGCGTCGGCACCATGCTCGAGTGGGCGCTGCAAGAACGGCGTGGCGAAAGTGTTGTCGACCGCGAGTAGCGCGCCCGCATCGTGGGCAAGGTCACCTAAGAGCTCAAGATCCAGGATCTTCAGGGTCGGATTCGTCGGCGTCTCCGCGAACACCATGCCGGCGCCATCAGCGAGAGCGGCCTTCACCGCCGGTGCGTCGGTCATATCGACCGTCTCGTACCGGAGGTCGCGGTCGTTCATGACCTTGTCGAAGAGCCGGTAGGTCCCGCCGTAGACATCGTCCGGGATCAAGACCAACTGGCCGGGACGAAGGGCCATCGAGAGGATCGTCGTGGCGGCCATGCCGGAGGCGAAGGCAAGGGCCTGCGAGGATCCTTCGAGAGCTGCGAGGCAGGACTGCAAGGCGCTGCGAGAGGGGTTGTCGGTGCGAGAATATTCGAAGCCCTTGTGCTCGCCTACAGCTTGCTGGACGTAGGTCGATGTTTGATAGATGGGCACCACCGCGGCACCCGTGGTCGGGTCGGGATCCTGGCCCACGTGGATCGCAGCGGTTTCGAAACGCATAGGGTCGGTCATGGTCACTCCACAGCGGCTCTCGGGAAGCGGAAGGACTGTCTGAACTGAGCAATCTGGATACCACGGAAGAGGACACCAACCCGGCATCGGGCCGGGACGAGCGCAGCGACCTCGCCCGCCCCCGGGTCGCCATCTCCGCTCTCAAACGGGGCGACGACCCCGAGGTCGCACGCATCCCACTCCATTACGTGGAGGCCGTCCTGGCGGCCGGCGGGACCCCGGAGGTGCTGAGCGCATTCGAGCTCCATCCGGACGAAGTCCCTCCCGAGGGTGTGACGGTCCGAACCTCTGTCGATCCCGACGACCGATCGCTTCTCGACGGCATGGCCGGGCTCATCCTGTCCGGCGGCGGAGACGTCGATCCCCGGCTTTATGGCCAGGAGCCTCATCCGAGAACGAACAACGTAACCCCGCTACGAGACAGGATCGAGATGACTTTGGCCGGCGAAGCCCTCGGGCGCGACATGCCCGTGCTCGCGATCTGTCGCGGCATGCAGCTGCTCAACGTCTACCTCGGCGGTTCGCTCGAGCAGCACCTCGCCGACGTGGCCGATCGGCTCCCGCACGATCGCGACAGGCCGAGGGTCGAAGCGGTACACGAGGTCCGCATGAAAGAGGGCAACCTCTTGTCGGAGTGTCTAGGAACCACCACGACAGGGGCCAACTCACATCACCATCAGGCACTCGACCGGGTGGCAGCTCCCCTACAGGAGATCGGATGGGCCGAGGACCGCGTCCTCGAGGCTGTCGTCTCGACCGAACATTCCTGGGTCGTCGGCGTTCAGTGGCACCCCGAGGTCATGGCGCCCGTTCACCGCGATCAGGCGCAGATCTTCAACTGCTTCATCCAGGCCGCCCGCCGTTTCGAGGCGGCCGTCCCGATCAGCGCCTGACCGGCGTACCCATCACGTCGGCGGGGTCATTCGCGCCGCGATCGAAAGCAGAGCGCTCGGCGACGATCGGTGCATCCGCAGTGATCACGGCCCACGCCGCGCGCCCAGTGGTCCATCTGTCGAGGTTGATCTCCCGGCGGAGACCTGCTCCGAGGGCCAGCTCCTGTAACGCCGCCGGAGCTTTGGGTTGGGAGTCCTCGAACATCAGGGTCACATCCAGGATGGCGTCCTCGGAGGCAGGATTCATGACCGAGACGCGGTCCCTGGTGGGATCGAGAGCAGCGGGGCCCAAGAACCACTCCCGAGCCGTGGAGACGGCACCGATCTCACTAGTGAGGCCCCCGCCCTCGCCCCTGTAGGCCGTGGTCCGTTCGGCGACGACCTCGATCCCATTGCTCGAGGTAACGAGCGCGCTCACATCGGTAACGGAGCCGAGCCTGGCAGGCGGAGTCTCGTAGAGCGGCACTCGCTTGGAGCTGCCGGGGGGAACCGAGATCTCGACCAGCTTCTGCGGCTGGAGACTGCCATCGTTGGTGGTCAAAGAGATCGTGATCGCGGCCTCTTCAGTGGTCGACGGATTCAGCAGCGATATGGCTTCGGTGACTCCCGTTCCTGCGCCGCCCGCCGGGAAGAACCACGTCGGGGAGGTCTGCGTCGTCCCCAGTGAGAACTCGACCCCGGCCGTCCCGACCTTGGGATCGGCGACAAGCATTCTCCAGGCAACGACCCGCCCCCTGATCGCCGATACGGAGGCCCCCAGCTCATCCTGAAGAGTGATGAACTCGTTAACGTTTATCTCGCGCGTGGTGCCAGCCCTCACCGGGATGTCGGTGAGGTTCGCCTTCACCTTCTCTCCAGTCGGAGTGTAGAAGGAGAGCCTGACCACAGACTCCTCGGGGAAGGGGTTGTAGACCATGATGCGTTCGTCGTAGCCCAGCGCGCTGGATCCGGCGGCGAAGTACCAGCGGGTCCCGGCGAGCGCAGAGCATCCCGTGGCCCCGGCCCCCACCGGCGCGCGCGTCAGCGCGGTGGCTTCGACCGGGGCGCCGAATCCGACCACGTCGACCGCCGAGCCCTCGCTGGGAGAACCGACGAGTATCTGACCCGGCGCGAGGTTCAGCTCTTCCTGGTCCGACGGCTCCAGTCCCACGGTCGCCCCTTCGCTTCGGCCGGCAACCGAGAAGCGCGCGTTGCTGTCTCCCGCGGCCAGCGACGGAGGACAATAGATGGCTCGCTCCACGAAGGCAGCAGGCGTGGAGCGTTCAGTGGCGACCTCGACGTCATCCGAACCGGCCCCGAGAGCGGCCCCCGCAACAGTCAGGGCAACAACCACGACCACCAGCATCAGATCGCGCGCGCGCTCGGTCATGAGGCTGCCCGCCGGCGACCCATCGACCTGCGCCTGGTACCGCTCGGCGACACCGCCCCGATCGCAACGATCCACGCTAGGGCCGTGAATAGGTACCACAAGAGATCGTCAAGCCCACGCTCGAACGAGATGTCGAGCTCTCCTCGCGTTCCTGGGGCAAGGTCCCACGCGTTCCCCCACTCGACGTCAACATCCTGAAGTGTTCGGTCGCCGAGCTTCGCCGTCCAGCCTGGATCGGTTCGCTCCGAGAGAAATACGACCCCGGGACCCGCCACGCGCGCCGCCTCGAAGTGGGACGGGGATTCCTGTTGAGCGGCCGAGCGTTCGACCTCTTCGACACCGGCACCCAGTGTCGGATCGTTCTCCCCGAGCGCTTGCACGTAACCGGGCACCTCCGTGTAGACGCCGGCGCGAGAGAGCGGGGACCCGTTCTCGAGGACGTAGTACTCGGTCTCCGATCGCGCTACGGCAAGATCCCTTTGAGCGAGCCACTCGGAGGCCCCAGGGCCTCGTTCCAACAGCACGAACTGAACGTTGAAGGCGCCCAGCAACCGACCACCGCGATCTGTGGCCCCCTGTTCGATGGCCGCGATCGCCTCACTCAGGTTGCCTTCGCCGGTCCCCTCCCCACGATGGAACAACTCGCTAAGAACCTTCCCGCGCGGACCGGTCAGCAGATGCTCATCGGGCGGACGCACCGCGCTGCGAACGCCTCCCTGCCATCCCTCCCCCACCCACAGAGCACGGAACTGTCCCACCTGCTCGGCCTCCGCGAGCAACAACGAATGGATCTGTTCGACGCGGGTCGACGAGATCTGACCCGAATCCTCTCCAGGGGACCATTCACCGCGCCAGAGTGACGGAACGAGTCCGGCCAGTAACAAGAATCCCGCGCCCGCGATGCCCGCAAGCGCGAGCGCGTGGACGGGCCCCAAACCTCGGCGAGGGAGATCGCTTCGGAACGCGCTGATAGCCAAGCCCACGAGGCCGGAGAACGCAAGCGTCGCCAAGACGCCCGCTTCCGCCGGAGCCGCGACGATGGGGCGGATCGCTCCGCTCGCTGTGGCTTCGACCAACAAACCAACTCCGACGACGAGCAACCACATCGCTAGACCGGTCCGCCGCCTCTGCCCGCTCGATATCAGGACGGCTATCAACCCGAGAAGGGGCAGAGCAAGTCCCATGAGGGCGGGACCACCCGGCGTCTGCCCCGACAACACGCTCGCCATCGAATCGCCGCGAAAGGCGGACGCGTAGAAGCGCCAGGTCTCGTCACCGGTCAGCCTGCCGAGAGGCCCACCCGGCGAGAACCACGTCAGGCTCCAGGGCAACAGAAGCACCCAAGAGCCGGCGAGGCCAAGAACGGCCAGCGGCACGCTGCGCATCGTCGATGAACGTAGTCCGAGAACCGCGCGCCCGATCGTCAGCAACAGGAGAGCGAGGACATAGATGATCAAGCTGCCCGGAACGAAGGAGGCGGAGACGGCCCCCGCGACAGCGAGAACCGCCGCTTCACGCCCCGCCGACCACGCCGCCGGACGTACCCAACCCGTGAACCGGAGCAATGAGTGCAGTGCGAACGGCGCAGCACTGGCGAAGACAAGAGCGCCGAGGGACCCCTCCCGCAACGCCACGTAGCCGGTCGTGCTCAAGACGTACGTGACCCCCGCTGCCCATCGCGCGGGACGATCTACAAGATCGGCCATGAGGCGGTACGCACCCCAAAGCGCGACGAGTGCCAGGCTCAAGATGAGAAGTTTCTGGGCCGCGCCGGCGGCTCCCAAGGTGATCAGCGGCCAGAGACCGAGCAAGAAGTAGGCGGGAGACGTAGGCCCCGGCTGCCCCAACCCCACCCCTTCCCAGGAGGAGAAATAGGCCCGCAGCATCCCCGTGCCGCGCGCCGGGAAGGGCAGTAGCTCTCCGACCGATGCCTGAGGGCCCCACAAGAAGTGACGAAAGCCGATCAACAACAGCACGATCGCGACGACCCCCAAGAGGACCGGGAGCCCGGCCGCCTGCCGTCCCACGGACCGCACCTGCGTGCCACGCTGTGAAACGAAATCGGCACGCCGGCCCCACGCTTCCTCGAGCCGCTCCGCTTGATGACTGACGTACGAACGAACGCGGGTCGACTCTTTGACGGTCAAACGACGCAAGGTCCTGTCCGAGACCTTCCGACCCAACTGCACCTTCGCTCTGGCCGACAGGGTCTGAGGGAAATGCAGCAGGTTCCATCCCAACGCGCGAGCGAGGTTAACTATCTCTCGCGGTTGACGAAGGATGATGAAGCCCAGCATCTCCGCGAATGTCACGAAGATGAATTGCGGTATCAAGAACAGCAGCCGCAGTGTGGATACGTTCTTGGTGACGGCGCGTAGACGGTTCCGGCGGATGTAATACCGGCTCGGGAGAAAGCGCGACTCCCTCTGACCGGTCGCTAGAGCTATAGCGTGCCGCGCCTTTGCCCGTGGCTCAACACGGACGCTGTGCCCGGCAACGCGTGCGCGCCAGCACAGGTCCAGGTCCTCGGAGAATGCGCGCATACGAGCATCCCAACCCCGGAGCTGCCGGAAGACCTCGTGCCGGACCAGCAAGCACGTAGACGTAACGAAGAAGACCTCCGACGGTGCGTCGTGTTGCCCCAGATCGATCTCGTCCGCCTCGAGCCCCTTATACGGATAGCCGAATCGGTCGACGGCCATACCGACCTCTTCCAGGCGAGTGGGGTCATCCCACGCGACGACTTTGGGACCCACGATCGCCGTCGATGGATCGGTCGCCACCGCCCGAACCATCTCTTGCACGGCGTCGGGGTCGAGAGCCGCGTCGTCGTGGACGAAGAGCAATAGATCCGCATCCGTGCGTATCCGCGACAGAGCCCAGTTGATGGCGCCTCCGAATCCGAGTGGGCGGGGGGTTCGCAGGAATCCCCAGCGTCGTCGACGGATGTGGCGTTTCACGACTCGCTTCAGGTGGGGAGCCGCCCTGAAGTCGGGCGACGCGTCGTCCACGACCAGCACATCCATGGAGCCATACGTCTGGCTGTTTAGTGAGACAAGGCACTCCTTCAACCACTCGCGGCCGCGATGCGTCACCACCACCGCGAGGACGCTGGGCGAGCCCGGCTCCGCTACGGTGGCCTCGGTGCGCGATTGTGCCGTTCGAATGGTGGTCGCCATCTCTCAAGCCTCTTTGCGCGCGGTGATCAAGCGGGGGCCGCGCTGACTAGTCAAACGGGGGCCGTGGCGTACAAGGTCGTCCGGCGCCTGGGGATCCTTCCGATCGAGCGTATCAACGCCTCCATGCTTCTTGCGTCGAACTCCTGTCCGTGGCTCGCCCCCGCAGCCCTCGAGATGCTTTCGTTCATCAGGGTTCCGCCGAGGTCGTTCGCACCCGCTTGAAGGGCAAGCTTCGATCCCTCGGCCCCCATCTTGACCCACGAGACCTGGATATTGCGTACGCAGCCATGCAGGGCGATCCTCGCCACGGCGTGCATCTTGAGGGCTTCGGCGAACGTAGGACCGCGCCTGGCCTTGCCCTTTAGATAGATAGGCGAAGCCATGTGCACGAACGGCAGGGGCACGAACTCGAACAGACCCCCGCTCTCGTCCGCGAGCTCTTTGTGTAGACCGCGCACCACGCAGAGATGCCTGGCCCAGCTGCGCGGACCCTCGACCGTTCCGAACATGATCGTTGCATTCGAGCGAAGCCCCAAACCATGCGCGATCTTGTGAACCTCGCACCACTGCTCCGTGTTGATCTTGTCGGAGCAGATCAGCGAGCGGATCTCATCGTCGAGGATCTCGGCTGCGGTCCCGGGCAGCGTAGCCAGACCCGCTTCCTTGAGTCGTTCGAGGAACGACCGCACGCTGATGCCGGATGTATGAGCCCCTTGCCACACCTCTAACGCGGTGAACGCGTGCACGTGCATGCGAGGGACCTCTTTCTTCACTGCCTCGAGATACTCGACGTAGTTGTCTCCGGTGAAGGAGTGGTGGATGCCTCCCTGCATGCACACTTCGGTCGCACCCTGATCCCATGCCTCGCGCGCGCGTTGCGCCACTTCCTCGGGAGTTAACAGATATGGCTCGCCGCGCAGGTTCAGCGACTTGGGGCCCTTACTGAACGCACAGAAGCCGCACTTGAAGTAACACATGTTCGTGTAGTTGATGTTGCGATTCACGACGTAGGTCACGTCGTCGCCAACCGTCACCTTGCGCAAGTCATCGGCCACCGCGTACAGGCGTTCAGCTTCAGCGCCGTGCGCCGTGAACAGAAGCCGGATCTGCTCTTCATTCAATTCATCGCCCGCTGCGGCCCGATCCAGGCAGGTCATGAGGGATCCTCGGACCGCTCTGCCGGGAACCCGCCAGGCCCCCGCTCTCGCTTGCTCGATCGCGATGCTCGCCTCGTGGGGAGGCGGCGTTTCGCCTCCGGAGTACCAGGCATCCAGTCGCCGGTAGCCCTCCGCATCGGTGGCGTCGAGCACGGCCGGGCGCAGCGCGGCGTCGATCCAGATCGACCGCGCCGCCGGAGAGTCACAGAATCCCGGATAGACCGCCAACCGCTCCACCAGCGAGAAGCCACGTCCCTGCGTGACCGCGCGCAGCTCCTCCAACTTCGGCCACGGAGCCTCGGGATTCACGTGATCGGGCGTAACCGGTGACACGCCACCCCAGTCGGCCAGTCCTGCGTCGAGGTAGATCCCGTACTCGTCCGGGGTCAGGTTGGGCGGCGCCTGCACGACGATCTCGGGAGGCAAGATGAGGCGCGCCAGAGCAACCGCGAGCTTCATCTCGTCCACCGATACCTCGGGATGAGTCGCCATTGCCGTTCCGTGTTTGGCTCGGAAGTTCTGGACGATCACTTCCATGATGTGACCGTGACGTTCGTGTGCTGCGCGGATCGCCAGCAGGGCGTCGACGCGCTCGGCGAAGGTCTCGCCGATGCCGACCAAGATCCCCGTCGTGAACGGAATCGAGGCTGCCCCTGCGTTCTCGAGCGTTGCGAGCCGAACCGAGGGCTTCTTGTCGGGAGCGGCGAAGTGAGCCATACCGCGCCCCAGCAATCGTTCCGAGACGGTCTCGAGCATCATGCCCTGGCTCACGCTGACCGGGCGCAGCATCTCGACCTCGTCCGACGTCATGACGCCAGGATTGACGTGAGGCAGCAGGGAAGTCTCACGAAGGACCGCCGCGCAAGCGGCCGCCAGATACTCGATGGTGGACGAGAAGCCGAGACCCTCGAGCTCCTCGCGCGCCTGCCTCCACTTCCGCTCGGGCTTGTCGCCCAGCGTGAAGAGGGCTTCCTTGCAACCCGCCTGCTCACCCCGACGAGCTACGTCGACGACCTCGTCCAGGGACATGTAGGCAGCTTCTCCGGGCCGCGGAGGATGCACGAAGGTGCAGTATCCGCAGCTATCGCGGCACAACTTGGTGAGAGGGATGAAGACCTTGCGCGAGAAGGTCACGCGCGGCCCAGTCGTGGCGTCGCGCAACTTGCCGGCTGCAGCGACCACCGACGAAGGCGACCCGAGAGCCAGCGACGAGAGCGCCCGGACCTCTCGGTCGGATAGGCGCTCGTGCCGGCCGACACGGGTCAAGAGCGATCCAAGGTCGTCCATC
>JACCXF010000272.1 GCA_013697295.1 Actinomycetota bacterium
AAAGGCTCCTTGCCCTTGTCCGGCGTCACCTGCTTGAAGTCGTCCAGGACTTCCGAGAGGTCGCAGATCCGCTCCTTGTCGTCTGAGATGGGACTCTGCGAGTGATCCGCCGTCAGCACCCATCCCACCTCCTCCACGGCCTGCTCCCAACTATCGAATGCGTCGAGGACGTGCGCGAGATGCTTATCCGCCTCGATGAGGTTGTCCACCTGCGAGGCCGGGCCGTCCGTGTGAGAGGTGTGGTCGTTCTCGTGGAGATAGAACAGGATCATGTGAGCTGCCTTCTTCTCGAGCAGCTCGCGCGTGACGCACGCGGCCCAGCCGTCGGTGGCTCTGATCCGTTTCGCTACCCCTCGAACCGACAAGAGGTCGGAACATGCATCGGTCGGCCCACTGACGATGTCGGCGAAGTAGTGCTCCTTAGGCCCGGGTATCGAGTCCGGGAGGTGCTTGTTCAAGAACAACTTCTCGAGGAGGTTCGGTTGGAGCTCGTGCGTGAACGGCCCGCGGAAGATCATGAAGTTGACGGATGCGGTGGTTAAGCCCTGCTCGTGCAACCGCTCATGGATCGTCTTGACGTTCGGACTGAGGTGAACCGAGTTGAGGTTTTCGAGGAAGTCTCGAACGATCTGTGACACGCCTTCGACTATGGCGGCTCGAGGGCTTTGACCGTAGTTGACGAATCGCTGTGCCTCCCGGTCGTACCAACACATCCCGGGGATGCCATGGCGCGCGGGAACCTCCCCCGTCACCAGTGAGGCGGTCGCGGCCGGAGTGATCGTGGGGAACACGGCTACGGAATCGCGCACGTAGCTCGAGTTGGCTCTCAAGAAGGCGAAGGCAGGAGCGTCGCCCGAACCGATGGCTTGCTCGAGGGCATCGGTGTTCATACCGTCGATGATGATGTAGACGACACGCCTGGGCTCGGTCATGGCCGCAAGTATGACCGCAGCGCGACGAGGTGCGGGGCGGTGATCAGACCGAGGTGATCACGGGTTCAGTCGTTGGCTGGTCCGAACCGCCGTCGGGCTCGACCGTGACCGCGGCGTGCTCGAAGCCCTCGATCGACTTGGAGGTTTCGACCACGACGGGGCCGCCCGAGGCGTCGAACGTGCCGACGCTTTCGATCTCACACAGGCCCGTCTCGTCCTCGCCGCAGGCCCCTTTCATGACCCAGAGCTGGTAGGTCTCGCCTTCTGCCGGAGCCTCCAGGCCGGTCGCAGCGAAGATGGCTCCGTCGTCGGTGGGGACCATCTTCCCTGTCGCCCCGCTCCCTCCGAGCTCCATGCCGTCTCGCGCGAGCAACGCCTGAACGACTTCGTCCCGCTCGCGGAGATCGTTCCGGGCATCGAGCCAGGCCCCTCCGAAGATCGCGGTTAGAGCGAGGAGCGCAGCCACACCCAGGGCGGGCAGGAATCGTCGGCCGCCCCAACGTGACGGCTCAACTACCGAGGAGGCTTCCTGATTCAGTCTCTCGAACACTCGATCGGCAAAGCCGGCAGGTGGTTCCTCTGCTGCGACCGTCATCGTCAGGCCCGAGGCGATCGAGGACAGCTCCTCCGCCTCGACCATGCATTCCTCGCACGTCAGGATGTGCGATCGAACGACTGGAATCTCACCCTCGGGGAGAGCCCCGAGAACGTATGGCGCCACGAGCGCCTTGATCTCTTCGTGTGTCAACGGCTTTCTCATGAGCTCCCTCTGTAGCTGATCACGAGCTCTCGAAGTCTGGTTATTCCATCCCTCAGGCGAGTCTTGGCGGTCCCCTCGGGGATGCTCAACTCGACTGCCACCTCACGATAAGTACGGCCTCCGAAGTAGGCCAGGACGATGGCCTCCCGCTGGACAGAAGATAGCTGAGCCAGCGCCTGTCTTACCTCGTGCCGTTCCTCAACCGCTGCCATGGGTTCGTCCGTCAGGGGCTCCCTGGATGTCCTGTCGGCCTCCTGGATCAGGGATTCTTTCGTCCTACGGCGAGATTCTTCCCGCCGGACCATGTCCACCGCCTTGTTACGGGCGATAC
>JACCXF010000291.1 GCA_013697295.1 Actinomycetota bacterium
TGGTAACGACGGCGGTGCGCTTCCGGGGACGGCGCTGGGCACTCCAACCCTGAGCCTAGAGGAGCGCGCCCAACTCCTCGAAGCAGCGATCGACGTCGGCTTCGTTATTGAAGAAGTGGGGTGAGATACGCAGTGCGTCGTTGCGGCTATCGAGCACCACGTTCCGCTCGAAGAGCCGGTGCAGCGTGTTCTCCGCTTTCTCCCGGCCCCCGGGGATCAGGCAGCGCACGAGTCCGCCACGCCTAGCGTCGTCGCGCGGCGACAGCAGCTCGAGGCTCAGGTCGTCCACGCCGGCGATGACTCTGCGGGTGAGTTCCTGGTTGCGCGACCTGATCGTGTCCACGCCCACCTCCAGGATGATCTCGAGCCCCGCCGACGCCGTCCACGCCTGCGGCAAGGTGTAGGTGCCGGTCTCGAAGCGGCGGGCGTCGCTCCTGAGCCGCAGCGACCCGCGGTCGAAGTCGAAGGGGTCGGTCGTGCCGAACCACCCGACGACGAGGGACTCGAGCTCCTCGATGAGATCGCGACGACAGTACATGAACGCGATCCCCTGGCCCCCGCACAACCACTTGAGGGCTCCCGAGAAAAGGAAGTCGACGTCCATCTTGTGGACGTCGATCGGCACGATGCCGGATCCGTGGAAGTCGTCGATCACGACGTAGGAGCCATGCGCCCGCGCCGCCTCGACGATCGGGTTCAGGTCCATGATCCACGAGGACTCGAACAGGACCCGGTTGATGTTGACGATCGCGGTCTCGTCATCGACCCGGTCCGCCACCGCGGTGGCGTCCATCGTGATCCCATCTGGGGAGGCAACCACGTCGAGCTTCGCCCCCCGCCGCTGCTGCGCCCGCCACACGTAGTGGTTCGTGGGGAAATCCATGTCGGTCAGCACGACCTTCGGCCGGCCCTCGAAGTCGAGGCAGGTGGCGAGCGATGACAGACCCGCGGAGACGGAGGGAACGATGGCGATCTCCTCGACATCGGCCCCGATCAGGGTGGCGAAGCGTTCCCGGCACCGCTGTAGGGCCGGCAACCCGTGGTCGAACCACAGCTCCTCCGGGCCGAGGCGTCCCCACAGATCGAGGTGCTCCTCGGCGGCCGCCCGGGCCCGGCGGGACAGGGGACCGAGCGAGGCCGAGATGAGGTAGGTCCGCTCGTTCACGACGGGGAATTCGTCCCGGTAGGACGCCATATCGGCCATCCCCCGAGGCTACCCTTCCGGTGCGCGAAGATCGGGAACGAAAGTTACATGCGCGTCGTTTAGCATCGATAACCATGGCGACGCCCTCCTCTGGACCCCATTCTGGTGACCTGGTCATCCGGGGGGCCCGCGAGCACAACCTCGAGAACGTCAACCTGGAGCTCCCCCGCGATGCCCTGATCGTCTTCACCGGCATCTCGGGCTCCGGGAAGTCCTCGCTCGCCTTCGACACGATCTATGCGGAGGGCCAGAGACGGTACGTCGAATCCCTCTCCTCCTACGCCCGGCAGTTCCTGGGACAGATGGACAAGCCCGACGTCGACTTCATCGAGGGCCTCTCGCCGGCCATCTCGATCGATCAGAAGTCGGCCCCGCGCAGCCCCCGCTCGACCGTCGGGACCATCACCGAGATCTATGACTACCTGCGTCTGCTGTTCGCCCGGATCGGCCGGCCTCACTGCCACAACTGCGGGCGGCCGATCGCCCGGCAGACTCCGGAGCAGATCGTGGATCAGGTCCTCGAGATGCCCGAGGGAACGCGTTTCCAGGTCCTCGCACCGATGGTCCGGGGGCGCAAGGGCGAGTTCCACGGGCTGGTCGAGGATCTCGCTCGACGAGGATTCGCCAGGGCGAGGATCGACGGCGAGATCAGGGACCTGTCCGAGAAGATCCGCCTTGACCGCTACTTCCAGCACGACATCGACGTCATCGTGGATCGCCTCGTCATCAAGGAGGGGATCGAGTCCCGCCTGACCGACTCGATAGAGACTGCCCTCAAGCTGGCCGAGGGGGTCGCGGCGATCGACGTCGTGGACGACGCGGCCGAGGACATCATGTTCTCGCAGCACTTCGCATGCACCCACTGCGGTTTGTCGTTCGACGAGCTCGCCCCGCGCAACTTCTCGTTCAACTCTCCGTATGGCGCGTGCGAGCGTTGCGACGGACTCGGGACCCACCTCGAGGTCGACCTCGAACTCGTGGTCCCGGACCCGGATCTGTCGCTCGAGGAAGGAGCACTTGCTCCATGGTCGGGCAAGCGGCTCGAGTACTTCGAACGGTTGCTCGCGTCGGCGGCGAAGGCGTTCGGGTTCAAGACGAACGTTCCGTTCAAGAAGCTTTCCAAGAAAGCTCGCGACATCGTCATGTACGGGTCCGAGGATGAAGATATCCACGTCCGCTACAAGAATCGGTTCAATCGAACGCGTTCCTACTGGACCGTTTACGAGGGGATCATCCCGTGGCTCGAGCGTCGCCGTTCCGAGACGGATTCGGAATGGGCACGCGACCGGTACGAGCAATACTTCCGTGAGGTTCCGTGCCCGGCGTGCAAGGGGGCCAGGTTGGCACCCGAGTCGCTGGCGGTGCTGGTGGGCGGGCGCAATATCTTCGACGTCTGCGAGATGTGCATCAGCGACGTCGACGACTTCCTCAAGAAGGTCGAGTTCAACGATCGCGAGTCCGCCATCGCCGAACGGGTGCTCAAAGAGATCCATGCCCGTCTCAGCTTCCTGTTGGACGTGGGCCTCGACTACCTCACGCTCGGGCGGGGCTCCGCCACGCTGGCCGGGGGCGAGGCTCAGCGCATCCGTCTGGCGACCCAGATCGGATCGGGTCTGGTCGGGGTTCTCTACGTGCTGGACGAACCCTCGATCGGCCTGCACCAGCGCGATAACCGCAGACTGATCGACACGTTGGTTCGACTGCGCGACCTCGGCAACATGCTGATCGTGGTCGAGCACGACGAGGACACGATCCGCGCGGCCGACCACGTCGTGGACATCGGTCCGGGGGCGGGGGAGCACGGCGGCAAGATCGTGTACTCCGGCGACCTCGAGGGCCTCCTCGAACCGGGGCGATCGCTTACCGGCGACTACCTTTCGGGCCGAAGGAGCATCCGGATCCCCGAGCGACGACGGGCGCCCAACCGGGAATGGCTCACCGTGAAGGGGGCGCGCCAGCACAACCTCAAGAACATCGATGTTGGATTCCCACTGGGTTGCTTCGTTGCGGTAACGGGCGTGTCCGGCTCCGGGAAGTCGACGCTCGTGAACGACGTTCTCTACCGGTCGGTGCACCAGAAGCTGAACCGGAACGCTCGTATGGTCGCAGGCAAGCACAAGTCGCTCGCCGGCATGCAGCACATCGACAAGGTCATCGACATCGACCAGTCGCCGATCGGCAGGACACCACGCTCGAACTCCGCCACCTACACGGGGGTCTTCGACTACGTTCGCAAGCTGTTCGCCAAGACCCCCGACGCACGCCGCCGCGGCTACCAGCCGGGTCGCTTCTCGTTCAACGTGAAGGGTGGGCGCTGCGAGGCCTGCTCGGGCGACGTGACCATCAAGATCGAGATGCACTTCCTCCCCGACATCTACGTCCCGTGCGAAGTGTGCAAGGGCAAGCGCTACAACCGCGAGACCCTCGAGGTCCGCTACAAGGGCAAGAACATCTCCGAGATTCTCGACATGAGCGTCGAGGAGGCGTGTGAGTTCTTCAGCGCCATCCCGCCGATCGCCCGACACATGGACACGCTGCGCGATGTCGGTCTGGGCTACATCAAGCTCGGTCAACCCGCCCCCACGCTTTCGGGTGGGGAGGCCCAGCGCGTGAAGCTCGCTTCCGAGCTCGCGAAGCGATCGACCGGAAGCACGCTGTACATCCTGGACGAGCCGACCACCGGCCTGCACTTCGAGGACGTATCCAAGCTGCTCGGCGTTCTTCATCGCCTGGTCGACGGCGGGAACACGGTGGTGGTGATCGAGCACAACCTCGAGGTCATCAAGACGGCCGACCACATCATCGATCTCGGACCCCACGGAGGGGCCGGTGGCGGCGAGGTCGTTGCCTCGGGCACGCCCGAAGAAGTCGCCCGCGCGTCGGATTCGTACACGGGGCAGTACCTGGCGCAACTCCTGGGCGTCGGCGCGACGGCCAAACGCAGGCCGAGGGCCGCAGCGGCCAAGCCCCGCCGCCGCGCATCGGTGGTACGAGAACGAGCCGTCTAGCCTTCATC
>JACCXF010000303.1 GCA_013697295.1 Actinomycetota bacterium
CCCCCTTACCGATCAAGAGCCCCCGGCTGCGAGTCTCTTCCATCAAGCCCGCCGTCGCTTCGAGGTTCGGAATCCTCTCCGTTCCGGGCTTCACGAGCTCGATGCCGATCATCAGCCCTTTCCCGCGCACGTCGCCGATCATCGGGAACCTCTCCTGCAGGTCCCGCAGACCCCCGATCAGGTGCTCGCCAACTTTCTTGGAGTTCGTCTGCAGATCGTGATCCAGCGCGTACTTCAGGTTCGCCAGCGCGCCGGCGGTCGACAGGGGATTTCCACCGAAAGTCGAGATCGAGTTCGCGTTGACGGAATCCATGATGTCGGCGCGCGCGATCACGCCTCCGATCGACAGTCCATTCCCGATCCCCTTGGCGAAAGTGATGATGTCCGGGGTCACGTCGTGCGCCTGGATCCCCCAGAAGTGATCGCCGGTGCGTCCCCATCCCGTCTGGACCTCGTCCGAGATAAATGGGATCTCGTACTCATCCAGGATGGCCTTCATGGGAGCGAAGAACCCATCAGGTGGAGTTAGGAAACCGCCCACACCCTGGATCGGTTCGGCGATCATGCACGCCACATCTCCTGCGGTGGTGGTCTCGATGATGTTGCGTAGATCGTCGGCGCAAGCGGTGATGAAATCCGGATCGCTCAAATGGCCGAAGGGGCTCCGGTAGCGATAACCATTGTGGACGTAACTGACCTGGACCGGCGACAAGCTCGACGCCGACCACCCGCGTATGCCCGTGACGGATACGGCGGTGAAAGAGCGGCCGTGGTAACTGTTGCGCAGCGCGAGGATCTGGTTCGACCGGCGATAGGTGGTAGCGAGCAGCAGCGCAGCCTCGTTGGCTTCGGTGCCAGATGTCGCGAAGAAGACCTTGGCATCTTCCATCGGCGCCAGCTCCACCATCTTTTCCGCGAGCTCGACGGCAGGCTCGATCAGATACAGAGTCGAGGAGTGCATGATCTTTCCCGCTTGCTCGCGAACGGCCTCCACGACCTCGGGGAGAGCGTGCGCAGTCATCGTCGTGAGGATGCCCCCGAAGAAATCCAGATAGTGACGGCCTTCTGAATCCCATACGTCCCGTCCGTCACCACGCTCCAGAGCGATCGGGTCGTCGTAGTACAGCGCCACCCAAGACGGCATGACCGCCCGATGACGATCGATCAGGGATCGCTCGATCAGGGATCGCTCTTCGCCCATGTCTCTCACCTCGTGAATAGGTCGCAGACGATCGGACCTCCAGGGGGCCCGGAACGCTTAGCCGCCAACCTATCCCGGCTCTCAGCGGAGCGCCCTTGTCCGTTCTGGCGTACGTGGAAACGCTCGTTGGCCAATGGAAAAGCGCCGGCCACGGGGGCCGGCGCTCGATGTCACAGATTTTCTCCTGCGAGTTAGACCCGGTCTTGCTGGACCTCGCCTCGCCACTCGCCCGTCTCCGAGTCGCGGTTCTCGATGAAGCCCTTGAACTTCTTGAGGTCACCCTTTACTCGGCTCTTCACGAGACCGAGTGCGTCGGCAGCCTTCTCTTTGAAGTCCTCTGGCTCGAACTCCATCTGAAGCATCACCCGAGACTGGTCATCATCGATGCGATGGAACGTCACGACGCCTGCGTGCAAGGCGCCTCCCGTGCTGGTCCATGCGATGCGCTCGTCGGGGTTCTGCTCGGTGATCTTGGCTTCCCACTCGCGCTTCTGGCCGGCGATCTCGGCGACCCAGTACAGACGTTGGTCATCGAGCTGACGGACCTCCTGGACGCCTCCCATGAACTGCGGGAACGTCTCGAACTGCGTCCACTGGTTGTACGCGGTGCTAACGGGAACCTGGACGTCGATCGACTCTTCTATTGTCGACATGGAACCTCCTCATATATTGAAAACTTGTTCCTTGTAGTTCCTACCCAGATCAACCGTGTGGGACACCCCGGTGGGGATGTCGCTTAGCTTGGGTCGAGAAGAGCGGCGCGAATCCGTGCGGCATCTGCCGGCGAAAGCCATCGTTGGATCGAGTCCGCAACCCCTTCCGCTGTCACCGGGTCACCGGCCGCCTGCAGGGCCAGCACCGTCTTGAACACGAAGCCTCGGTACTCCTCGGGCACCGGCAGCCCCGCGACGGTCCCCTTCTCTCGCCACTCCTCCTCGAGCTCTCGGATCCCGGACTCTTCCCACCAGGGTTTCGGTGCCGCCGGGAACTCCACGGGCGAGCTCCGTAGGGGAACGACGTTCACGGGCTTGGATCCCTGTCGCCTCCAATCAGGGGCCTCGTGAAGGTCTGGCTCGAAGAGGAGCCTTCTCTCGTTCAGATCCTC
>JACCXF010000323.1 GCA_013697295.1 Actinomycetota bacterium
AGGAGGATGGAGATGATTGGGGTCTCAACGGCCGTCCGGAGTACCTCAAGCGGGCCTGCGAGGCGAGTCTCAAGGCGCTCGGCGTGGAAGCGATCGGCCTGTACCAGCTCCACCGTCCCGACCCGGACGTTCCCTACGCGGAGTCGGTCGGCGCCTTCAAGGACCTGCAGGATGAGGGCAAGGTGCGGATGGTGGGCCTCTCGAACGCCACCATCGAGCAGATCGAAGAGAGCCGGCGCATCGTCGACATCGCCAGCGTTCAGAATGAGTTCTCCCCCCGGTTCAGGAGCTCGGAGGACGAGCTCGAATTTTGCGCTCGTGAGGGGATTGCGTTCCTCCCGTGGAGCCCGTTGGGTGGCATGGGCTCGGCCGCCGACCTCGGCTCGGAGCACTCGGCCTTCGCGGCGATCGCCGAGGCCCGCGGAGTGAGCCCTCAACAAGTGGCGATCGCCTGGCACCTCGCCAAGGCGGAGGCGGTCATCCCCATCCCCGGCTCGAGCCGGCCGGAGACGATCGCCGACTCGGCGCAGGCGGCGGAGCTCGAGCTGGATCCGGAGGAGCTTCGGAAGCTGGACGCGGGCTGACCTCCGATGGATGAAACGGCCATCGACGTAGTCATCGAGATCCCGAAGGGCAGCCGCAATAAGTACGAGTACGACCACGAGGCCCACGTGATGCGGCTCGATCGCCGGCTGCTGTCGGCCACGACGTACCCGGCGGATTACGGCTTCATCCCCGACACCATGGGCGAAGATGGAGATCCCCTCGACGCGCTCGTGCTCGTAGAAGATCCCACCTTTCCCGGCTGCTGGGTGAAGGCGCGGCCGCTCGGCGTCTTCTGGATGGAGGACGAGAAAGGACCCGACGCCAAGATCATCTGCGTCCTCGAGAACGACCCCAGGTGGAATCCCGCAGAGGACATCAACGATGTTCCCGAATCGCTCCGGTTCGAGATCGAGCATTTCTTCGACGTCTACAAGATGCTCGAGAAGAAGAAGACGGATACACGCGGGTTCGACGGCAAGGAGGCCGCCCTCAAGGAGATCCAGGCGGCGCGCGACCGGTAGGGGAACGGCAACCGGCGCCTATTCCGCACGGGTCCGCGGCCGCGGAGACGGCTAACATGACAGGCCGGGCGGCATAGGAGGGGGTGCGGGAAGGTGGAGGAGGATGTCACCCACGAGTCCCCCGACCGGGGCCCCGCTCACAGGATCCTCTCCGTCTTGGGTCTGCTGGCGGTCCTCGCAGGGGCCGTGCTTGGAGGCAACCCTTTCGGGATCCGGGAATGGGTGTTCGGCTCCGCCGTTCCACCCCCACGACCGCCGGCGGTGGGACGAGAAGCTGCAGCGGGCGTAGACGACGACGCCACCGTTCTCAGATCGCAGCCGTGGTGGCAGACGGTCGCGCGCCTCCGCGGGACGGGGCAGATGGTGACACAGGCGTTCACGATCGGTGGCGACGCGCTTCAATGGCGTGTCAGGACGAGTTGCACCGATGGGGACATCGCGGTCGAGGTATCCACCGAGGCAGAGCCGCTCGTGGCGGCACCATGTCCTAGTACTCCGGATGGCTACAGCTCTGAAACCGGGAGCCTGAGTCTGCGCGTGGCAGCGAAAGGGCCCTGGAGGCTACATATCGAGCAGCAGATCGATGTGCCACTCGAAGAGCCGCCCCTTCCGGCCATGACTGCATCCGACACGAGGGAGATCGCGGCCGGTTCCCTCTATCGGATCGAGCGACCGACGTTTGGTCGAGTTCGGCTCTATCGGTTGGCCGGCGGCAATTACGCGCTCAGACTGTCTGACTTCTATGTCTCGCCGAACGTCGACCTCGAGCTTCGCTTCAGCTCACTCCAAGCTCCGCGCTCGACTCAGGCCTTCGAGGGCGCATCATCGGTGTTCGTGGCTCCCCTGGATATCACCGCGGGATCGCTCAACTTCAAGATCCCCCCGGGCGTCGTTCCCACGGAGTACAGGTCACTCGTGATCTGGTGCCCCCCGTTGAACCTCGCGTACGCAGGTGCGAGATTGGAGTTCCGAGCCTGACATGGTGCGGGGCCGCTCTACAGAGCTCCGGGAGGATGCAGGGTCGTCGCCGGTGGTGACGACCGACCTCCCCCAACGGAGGCAGCTTGTGGTCGGGAGCCGGTCGATCCCGGTGATCTTCCCCAATCGTCGAGACCCGCGCCTGAAGCTGGCGGCTGTGATCACGGCGTTGCAGGTGCTAGGTCAGGCGGCACTCGGTTTCAGGGTCTCGATCGCTCAGATCCTCGTCTGTCTCGGTACCTGCGCGTTGGTGGATGCGGCCGTGATGTTGCGCCGCGAAGGCGTCCTGGTGTGGCCCGCGAGCGCGCTGCTCACCGGGAACAGCGTTGCTTTCATCCTCAGAACGTCGGGAACGGAGCACGGAGATTGGTGGAGCCTCAACGGGATCCAATACTTCATCCTCGCCTGCCTTCTGTCTCTGCTCTCGAAGTACCTCATCCGTCCCGGCGGCAAGCACATCTTCAATCCCTCGAACATTGGTCTCGTGTGGGTGTTGCTGATCGTCGGACCGACGAAGGTGTTCCCGCAGTACCTGTGGTGGGGGCCGAACGGGGCGCCCGTGATCGCTGCCTTGGCCGTGATCCTGGTAGGCGCGGTGTGGATCCTGAGATCCGTTGGCATGGTGCGGATGGCGCTTTCGTTCATGGTTCCGTTCGCTCTGCTCCTCGGGATATTCGCAGCGTCCGGCCGGAGCTTCTTCGCGATCTGGCACGACGGTCCGGTCGAAGGAGCCGAGTACTGGTTCAACATCGTCACGTCCCCCGAGGTCTTGATCTTCGTGTTCTTCATGATGTCGGACCCGCAGACCGCTCCGAAGGATCGCAGGGGTCGGATGGTCTACGGTGCCGCGACGGCCGTGGTGGCAGCCGGGCTCATCTACTTCCAGCCAACGGAGTTCGGGATCAAGGTCGCGATCCTGGCCAGCCTTACCGCCGTCTGTGGTGTGGTGCCGTTCATCGAGAAGGTCGCCCGTCCCGGTGATGCCCGAGGATCGGTGCCGTCACCTGGACGAGCCGAACCAGTGTCGCGCCGCCTCACCGATTCGGTGCGGCACCCTGCTGTGGCCGCCGCCGCAGTCATCGCCGTGGCCGCCCCGGTCGACGCCGCCGCGTTATCGAACGAGAAGCAGATCGTCCTCATAGAGCGAGGCCTTACGGGTGAGGCCAACCCTCAATAACCCGTCCCGTTCTGCCCGTTACCGCCGCAACGGCTTGGGCAGCGAGTAGCCGAACTTCAGCAACGAGTCCGCAGACCTCTGGTATCCCTCCTCGGAAGGAAGGTGGAAGTCGAGAGCGTCGGCAACGCGGTCGATGATGTTGAACAAGGCGCAAACGGCGATCGCTTGTTCGATCGCCTCATCGGCTACGCCTGCAGCGCGGAGCTTTTCCATCGATGATGGCCCTACATCTTCGGGCGAGGAAGTGAGTTTCTCAATGAGCCCGAGCGCGGCGAGAACCTGGGGACGCAGGGGCGCGCCTCGCCAATCGTCAAGCGTTGCGTCGACCGTTTCCTTCCCCAGCTCTCTCGACGCGACCGCGCCGTGTGTCTCGGTTCAGAAAATGCATTGGTTGAGGCGCGAGGTGAGGGCTGCGAACAGCTCCCGCTCGCCAACGCTCCACTCGGACGGCCCACGCATCGCGATCTGCAGCGCGTTCGAGAAAGGGCTGCCGAAGAAAGATGGCCGGTAGTGGAGCGTCTTCATCACATCGGGCGGCTCCCGGCGACCGATCACCCTGATGAGCCCCAGGAAGAGTCGGTTCGAGAGGCGGTGACCGGTCTCTACGACCGCGAGCCTCATGCCGAACCCCGCAGCGCACTCATCCCCGCCCCGAGACGACTAGCTCCAGCTCCCACGGCGGCCGCGATCGTTATCTCGAAGAGCTGGTCTTCCGAGTAACCGCATGCTCGGAGCCGGACGATGTCGGGATCGGTGATCTTGTAGGCGTGGCGACGGATCTTCTCGACAAGATCCGTGAGCTCGGGGGGGACCTCGCCGCCGAACGCGCTGCGTCTGACCTCGAGGGCGACCGATCCGGGGCTCTCGAGCACGCTTCGCTCGAGCTCTGCGAGCGCGGAGCGGAGCGCGCTCGCCTCGTCTTGTTGGGCCGCCGCCCGATCACCGTGTCGCGCCATGGTCCGATTGTACGAGTCCGGAGCATGCGAGCGTGTCCCTTGCAGTCACGCGCCGGCGTCGCGATCGTGGACCCATTAGGCACATGTACCGCATTTGTCCAACCCAGGGTCGAGCGTACGATGGAGAATGTGACCACTTCATCGGTCGATCCTGATGGATCCGCCGGCCGGGTCGCGCCGCACGGGGGCAAGCGCCTCCGCGTAACCGGCACGATCCAGGGCGTCGGTTTCCGACCTTACGTCTACGGTCTCGCAACGCGACGCGGGTTGACTGGTTTCGTGTTGAACGACGCGCGCGGCGTGTTGATCGAAGTTCATGGTCCCGCAGACGTTCTGGCCGGGTTCCGCAAGGAGCTTCTGGCTGGTTCTCCACCGCTCGCTCGGATCGAGGATGTCACCGAGGAGGACATCGAGGGCGTCGTGTCGGTCGACTTCAGGATCGAGACGAGCCGCTCTACCGGCGCGTCATCCACGCCGATATCCGCCGACGTCGCGACGTGTGCAGACTGCGTGAGCGAGGTGTTCGATCCCCAGTCTCGTCGGTACAGATACGCCTTCACGAACTGCACGAACTGTGGTCCCCGGTACACCATCACGAAGAGTGTTCCCTACGATCGTCCCACGACCACGATGGCGCGATTCGATATGTGCGACACGTGTCGGGCGGAGTACGACGATCCGCACGATCGCCGCTTTCATGCTCAGCCGATCGCATGCCCCGAGTGCGGACCGCGCCTCTCGATCTTCGATCCGGGCCGCGTCCCCCTGCCGGGCGATCCACTCGAGGTTGCCGCGGCCCTGCTGGCTGAGGGGGGAGTGGTCGCCTTCAAGGGCATCGGTGGGTTCCACTTCGCGTGCGACGCCACATCCGAGCCGGCCGTGCACCGGTTGCGCGAGCGCAAGGCTCGAGAAGAGAGACCGCTCGCGATCATGGTTCGGGATATCAGCGGTGCGCAGGACGTGGCCCATGTCGGTGAGCGCGACGAGAACCTGCTGCGGGACAACGCGGGCCCCATCGTGCTGCTAGGGAAACGAGTGGACGGGGGGCTGGCTCAGTCGGTTGCGCCGGGTAATCGATCGGTGGGCGTCATGCTTCCCTATTCGCCCCTCCATCACCTGTTGCTGGCGGCGCTCGACCGCCCGCTCGTGTTGACGTCGGGCAACAGAACCGACGAACCGATCGCGTTCGAGGACGACGATGCGTTCGACCGCCTTGGCGATATCGCAGACGCCTTCCTGATTCACGATCGGCCGATCCACATCCGCTGCGATGATTCGGTCGTCCTGCCGGCAGGGAACGGCGCGTTCCCCGTGAGGCGGTCGAGGGGCTACGCGCCTCAGCCGTTGATACTCGACTCGTTTTTCGATGTTCCCTTGCTCGCGGTGGGGGGAGAGCTGAAGAACACGATCTGCATCGGCGCGCAGCAGCGGGCGATCGTTTCTCATCACATAGGTGACGTCGAGAACTGGGAGACGATGCGATCCTTTGTCTCTGCGATCGAGCACCTCAGCCGCGTGCACGATGTCAAGCCTGCGGTGATCGCTCACGATCTGCATCCGGACTATCTCTCGACGAAGTGGGCGCTCGACCAGGACGGTGTGGAACGGGTCGGCGTACAGCATCACCATGCACACGTCGCAGCCTGTCTAGCAGATAACCGTCGTTCCGATCGCGTGATCGGTGTGGCGCTCGATGGAAGCGGATTCGGTGAGGATGGGGCGGTATGGGGATGCGAGGTGCTGATCGCCGATCGGGGGCATTCCGAACGCCACGGCCATCTCGATTACCTGCCGCTGCCGGGAGGAGTTGCAGCGATCAAGAACCCGTGGCGGATGGGCGCCGTCTATCTCGAGCGGGCGTTCGGAGCGGTGGCCTGGAAGCTCGACCTCCCGTTCGTAGCGAGGACATCGTCGCGATGGGAGCCGATCCTGCAGATAGCCAAGGAGGGGATCAACTCGCCGCCGACGTCCAGCGCCGGTCGCCTGTTCGATGCCGTCGCCGCGATCTGTGGTGTACGCGACGTCGTGACCTACGAGGGCCAGGCTGCGGCAGAGCTCGAACAGGTTGCGGATCCGGATGTGGATAAGGCTTACGACTGCCCGGTCGCATCGGGAATCATTGACGGCGTGGGCCTCGTCCGTTCGGTGGCGGAGGACCTTGTCGCAGGCGTAGACGTCCCCACGGTCGCAGCGTCGTTCCACAACGGGCTCGCCCTGACGCTAGCGCGCGCATGCGAGGAGGTTCGACAAGGAACCGGATTGTCAACCGTCGCGTTGAGTGGGGGAGCGTTCCAGAACGTGCTCCTGCTCACGCGCACGGCCGCCGAACTAGAGACCAGGGGGTTCGAGGTCCTCACGCATCGTCGCGTCCCGCCGAACGATGGGGGACTTTCGCTCGGCCAGGCGATCGTCGCCCAACAACGCCTCCACGAGGGTTGATCCAGGACCCGCGAAGGCTGGAGCTACGAAGCGGCCACCTTGGGTCGAAGGCGTTCGGCCAGGGCTTGGATCGCGGCCACCCCCGGTGAGTCTCCGGCTGCGTCGATCGGCGCGACCCCTTCTCTGTCTGCCTCGGCTATGTCGGGGTCGTCGGGGACCACGACCATCTCGTGCTCACCGAGAACGGTTCGGATCGCCTCGAGATCCTCGTCGGATCGGACCCGGTTCGCCACGACGATCACGTGGGAGCGTTCCTTGGCGATGCTGGAGGCACGTCGCGCGGCCTCGATCGAGCGCGCGGTCGGTTCTGCGATCACGAGGATGAAGTCGGCGATACCGGGCTTCATCCTCAGCACCGTCCCGACGCCTGCTTCCAGATCCGAGACGACGATCTGGCCGTTCGTCTTCATCTCCCCGAGCAACTGCTCAGGCGAAAGACCACATCATGGACAGCCCGGATCGGCCCGATCGATCCGGGATACGACGACGAGGCGCACATCGTCGGGGGCATCGGCACCGAACGTGTCGACGATGCCCGCGATAGAGGTCTGGTGCTCGGTGTCACCGGTCTCCAGGTTCTGTCGAGCGGCTACGAGCCTGTCGGTCTCCTCCGGTCCAACGCCCAGCGAGATGCCGAGCATCGGGTTCGTGTCGCAATCGAGCGCGACCACGCTGTGCCCTGCCCGCGCGAGAGCGCGTGCCAGCGTTCCAGAGATCGTCGTCTTCCCCGATCCCCCTTTACCTGCGACGGCTATCTTCAAGAACGCATCACCCGCTTTTGGTTGTCTCGGATAGGTCAAGAGTACGCCTCTCCAGACGATCTACTAATTTCTCCACCGCCCGGATGGCCGGGCAACCCGGCGCGTGGTCGAGGAGTGCTTCTCCCGCTACATCGGCCGAGCGGACGGCGGGGTCGGCGGGAACAACGGCGAAGGCGCTACCGCCCATCCTCTCCTCGACACGACGGAGGTCTTGCTCACCTCGGATCTTGTTCGCGACTACGAGGACCTCGCCTTGTTTCTTGGCCCGAGCGATCCGTCCGATCCGCCGCGCCGTGAGCACGGACTGCCATGTGGGTTCGACGATCATCAGGAACGTGTCCGCGTAGGGCGCCCACCCGAACGCCGTTTGTCGGGGTCCGGCGGGATGGTCTCCGATGATCGTCCAGTCGCGCAGGACGTCGTCGCGCGCGATCCGGTACAGGACCTGATGGAACGCGTTGAGGGATCCCATGAACGGAACGAAGCCTTGGTCGCCGGCTTTGCCGAACTGCAGTAACCGGACTCCATCGGGCGCGACGGCAGAGTAGCGCTGCACGGCACGAGCCGCGCCGATCCCCTTTTTCAGGCGCCAGCGGCCACTCTCGTCCTTCTCTGCGGCGTCGGTCAACATCTCGTCCTCTAGGGGGCCGAGCCCAAGGTTGATCGCGAGTCCCGGCATCGGGTCGGAATCGAGCGCCAGGACGCGCTGTCCACGGCGTGCGAGGACGCGAGCCATCGTCCCGGAAACGAGCGACTTCCCGCTCCCGCCTTTCCCAACGACCACGACCCTCATAAGCAGAGCCTAAGGCGGAGAGGGGGGGCCGGGATCCGAACCGATGTCGTCGAGCAGCTGGTCGAGCGTGAGACCCGAGGTTACTACCGCGCTGCTAGTCGCTCGGCCTTCTCGGCGATCCCGGGTAGGGCGCCGGCGATCTCTTCGAGGGTCTGGTTGACCTTGCCGACGCCCGGGCCGATGACGCTCACCTGCTGTTCGACGGCGCGCACGCCGAACGTGACCTTCGCCAGGGATGCTCCTATCGAGCGAAGGTGCTTTGCGACCTGCGCAAGGTAGATCGCCAGAACCACGACCAGCGCGACTATCTCGACCACTGTCAGGACGATCAGCAGCGTCACGCTCATTGCTTAGAGGCCAAGAACTCGTCGTGTAGCAAGGCTTCCTTCTTGATCTCCTCGAGGACGGCCGCGGTCTGGTTCAGCTGCCACGTCGTCGCGGTGTTCGCCGCAACGCGCTTCGCCGACTCCCATACGCCGGCCACGCCGCGGTCGATCTCGCGCACCAACCTCAAGAGGATCGTAAGGAGGGCGATCACGACCGCAAGCACGACGACTCCGAGGATGAGGGTGACCGTCCAGGCGGTCCTCTCCGAGCTCGTGATCGCCAGCTCGATCATCCGGTCAGCCGCCCAGCGCGCCGCGAGCGGCCCGCATCGCCTCGAGGATCTGCTTCGCGGAGTAGTTGATCTGCTGGACGGCCCAGAGGGGCTTGGTCGTGTCGCGGGCCAGATCGAGGGCCTCGCTCGCCATCTTCGCCTGTTTCCCGATGCGGTTGGCGTAAAAGAGGATGGTCGTGACCACCACGACGACGATGAGAACGACGGCAGTCCCAATCCCGAGACCAACCCACCAGCCGCCCATCGCCTCCCCTTGAACTAGATGTCCAGCGCACCTAAGTCTACGCTCACCGTGCTCGCCGCCGCAATCGCCGACCGGCCCGCCCTCACCCCCATCACCCCCACCATCGCCTTCTCGTCTGTCGATTTGGGATTGCTAAGTGTTAGGGTCACTTACCGAAGCTGCCCCGCCGGGGAGCGAGAGAGGAGAGGGATCGGCGATGGCCGAAGCCCATACTTCGCACGGCAAGAAACCAGGGGACTTGTCCCCGGAGGACCCGTTCGCTGCGATCGGTATGCGCAGTGCGGTGGCCGAGCTTCCCCAGGCCAACGCTCGTATGAGACTCGGCCCGGTCGATAAGCTTTACCTCTTCTGGCTCGTCGGTGGCTCCTGTGACGGGTGCACGATAGCGGTCACCGGCGCTACCAACCCGCGCGTCGAGCACCTGATGGCCGGCATCGTTCCGGGCCTTCCCAAGTTAGACCTGATCCATACGGTCGTCTCGGTGGAGTCGGGACCCGAATGGGTGCACAACCTCTTCATGGCCGAACGGGGCGAGCTCGACGCTCCGTTCATCGTCACGTGGGAAGGGTCGATGTTCGATGAGACCCGTTCGGGCGACGGCTACTTCATGGGGTTGGGCGAGGATCCCGAGACCGGTCGCACGATCACATCGGCTGAATGGCTCAGACGGATCGCACCGAAAGCGGCGGCGGTCGTCGCGATCGGCACCTGCGCGACGTGGGGCGGGATCCCGGCGGCGGAAGGTAACCCGACCGGCTCGATGGGCATCATGGACTACCTCGGCAAGGACTACCGCAGCGCCTTCGGCGTTCCGGTCGTGAACGTCCCGGGCTGCTCTCCGATCGGCGACAACTACATGGAGACGGCGGCGGCAGTCATCTTGTTCCTTCAGGGCCTCGCGCCCCTGCCGGAGTTCGATGAGCTCGGCAGACCGGCATGGTTGTTCGGCGAGACCGTTCACCGGCACTGCCCGCGGGCCGGTTACTACGAAGAGGGCGTGTTCGCTAAGGCCTACGGCGACAAGGAGTGTCTCGTCGAGCTCGGTTGTTGGGGCCCCGTGGTCCAGTGCAACATCGCCGAACGCGGCATCCTGAACGGTACCGGCGGTTGCATGCAGATGGGTGGCATCTGCATCGGCTGCACGATGCCCGGATTTCCAGACAAGTTCTCGCCGATCTATTCGACTCCCCCCGGGTCGCTGCTCTCCTCCAACACGTCGCGCGTCGTCGGCGGGTTCATCCGGCGTATGCGCCGCGTGGCGATGCAGGACAAGAACAGGACCGCCCGCTGGGAGGGCAAGCAAGCACCATCGGGTTGGGCCCGCTACCAGAAGCA
>JACCXF010000048.1 GCA_013697295.1 Actinomycetota bacterium
TGACCGCAGGGAACGGAGGCCTGAGCCTGGGTTGTCCGCGGTGACCTTCGAGGGAGTCCAGCAGGGCCGACTCCTCACCGCAGATGTACGCACCGGCCCCGCGATGCAACACGATGTCGAGATCGAAATCCGATCCGAAGATCCCCTTGCCTAGGAATCCATTGTCGTAGGCCTCGTTGATCGCGGCGTCGAGACGTCGGGAGCCAAGCGCAAACTCTCCGCGGCAGTAGATGAATGCCTTCTCGGCGCGGTTGGCCCACGCCGCGATGATGATGCCTTCGATCAGCTGGTGTGGGTCGGATTCGGCAAGCTCGCGATCCTTGAACGTTCCCGGCTCGCCCTCGTCGTGGTTGATGACGATGTACTTCGGAAAAACATCCTTCGGTACGAACGCCCACTTCATGCCGGTGGGGAAACCAGCCCCCCCACGCCCCCGCAACCCGGACGTCTTCACGAGTTCGATCAACTCGTCCGGTTCCATCGTCGTGGTGGCCTTGCGAGCCGACTCATAGGCCCCGTCGTCGAGAGCGCGCTTCGAGGTCCACGAATCCTCCGGAAATTCGCGCAGCCGGCGGGTGACGACGCGCGCTTCCTCAGCCATCGACGTCCCCCGTTTCCTTCGGACGGAATGATGGTGCCGTATCGGCGCGGGGACTCTCTCCCCCGATCGTTCGACCTTGATGGTCGCCTGCGGTCCCTGGAACCCTGAGCCCTGCAGTAGCGATCTCGTACGAGATAGCGCGGGACTTCTTGATCGTCTCGCCGCGTACGCTCCGCACCTCTTCACCTGCTCGGAGGCTCTCGACGAGTTCGACGACGCTCTCCGGGGTCACGTTGTAGAAGTCCTCGTAACTGATCTGCATACTCGGCGCGCCGTCGCATATCGCGAGACATTCAGCCGCCTCGATCGTAAAGAGTCCGTCGTCGGTGGTCTCGTCGAGCTCGATCCCGAGATGATCGACAAGGGCGGCGATAACTCTGCGAGACCCCCTGTGGGTACAAGAGATATTGCGGCAGACGGACACGAGGTAGTCGCCCTGCGGCCTCTTCTTCAACATCGTGTAGAAGCTGCCGGTTGCCAGCACCTCGGCGGAGGTCAACTCCAGGATGTGCGCAACTTCGCGCATACCCGCTTCGCTCACGTAGCCGTCGATGGACTGAACCAGGAATAGCAGCGGCAGCACCGCCGAGCGCTTGTTCGGATACTTGCCCACGATCTCGAGCGCGACGCTTCTTTGCTCGTCAGAGAAGACCGGCTCCGGTGGCGCGCTCCGGTCTCTCCCCAGTACGGCCGGGTCGTAGTTCTTGGTCGTCACCGGTCGACCCCTCCCATGATGGGATCGAGCGACGCGATCACCGCGATGAGGTCCGCCACCAGGCCCCCTATGGCGGCCGGGGGAAGCAACTGAAGGTTGGCGAAGGACGGGTCGCGAACGTGGACGCGATGTGGAGCCGTTCCCCCACTGGACACGGTGTAGCAACCGAGCTCGCCACGGGGCGACTCGACGGCCTCGTAGACCTCGCCCTCCGGAACCGTGTAACCCTGCGTCATCAGCTTGAAATGATGGATCACGGCCTCCATCGAACGATTCAGTTCCGAACGGGGAGGCGGCGTGAGCTTCGGATCCATGTTCTTGTAGTCGCCGCCCGGCATCCCGTCGACCACCTGACGAAGGATCTTCAGGGACTCGCGCATCTCGATCATCCGAACTTGGTAGCGAGCGTAGACATCTCCCTCGGTCAGGGTGGGGACATCGAAGGTGAGCTTGTCGTAGACCTCGTACGGAGCATCCCGACGTAGGTCGAGGTCGATGCCCGAGGCGCGCGCTATCGGTCCGCTGGCACCGAGAGCCAGAGCGACCTCCTTGCTGATGACCCCCACGCCTCGCGTCCGTTCGAGGAACACCGGGTTGAAGGTCAGGAGCTCCTCGTACTCCTCGATCCGCCTCGACATGAGGGCCAGGATGCTTTCGACCGCCGGCTCCCATCCGTCAGGAAGGTCCTCCCACACGCCCCCAGGGATGATGTAACCGTTGTTCATCCGGAGTCCGGTGACCATCTCGTTGAAGTCCTGGATGACCTCGCGCTCGCGGAAGCCATAGAACAAGGCCGACATCGCCCCCATGTCCAGTCCCTGGGTCCCGTACCAGACGAGGTGCGATGACAACCGGTTCAGCTCGCTCATGAGCACGCGTATGTAACGACCGCGCGGAGGGACGTCGATGTCGAGCAACCGGTCCACTGCGCGGGAGTAAACGAGTTCGTTCGAGAACTGAGCGAGGTAATCCATGCGCGTCACGATCGTCACTGCCTGCCGCCAGTTCTGGTCCTCGCATTCCTTCTCCATGCCGGTGTGCAGGTAGCCGATGATCGGCTCGCACTTCATGACGGTCTCGCCGTCGAGCTCGAGCAGCAGTCGCAGAACGCCGTGGGTGGCGGGGTGGACGGGACCCATGTTGAGGGTCATGCGCTGGGCGTCCGGGTCGTAGGACTCGACGTACGCGCCGTGCCCATCGCGCTCGAGCTTGTCGATAGCCTGGGCGCTAGTCATTTGGACCCCTCATGGGCCGTGTCCGCGGCGCCGGGCGCGGTCCCCCAATGCCGCTCCGGGGCCCCCGACTGTCCGAGGCGATCGACCTCGCGTCCCGCCCCATCCGTCTCACTTGCCTGTCCCGGAGCGTCGATCTGCAGGAAAGGCTGCGGCACGAACTCGACCGTGACCTTTCCGACTCCGTAGTCCTTACGCAGAGGCCAGCCCTCCCAGTCATCGGGCATAAGGATGCGCGTGAGGGCGGGGTGCCCCTCGAAGACGATCCCGAACATGTCGTACGCCTCGCGCTCCATCCAGTTCGCGGTCGGCCAGATGGCCGCGATCGAGGGGATCGTCGGCGGATCGCCCTCGGCCACTACGTGGATGCACCGGTGCCCCTCTGTCGCGTGCCGGAACTGGGCAACGGCCTCGAAGCGAGAGCCGCCGCGGAGCCCGAGAGCGTCCAGCCCGCAGTAGGAGACGAGCCACCAGCCCTCGTCCTTCAGGGTCCGAGCGCGCTCTCTCCAGTTCCCCGCCATGGTCCAGCCGGAGCGCATCTAGGCGGTTACCCGTTTCGCCTCGTAGTTGCCACTCTTGATCTGCTCGTGCAGCAGCATGATCCCGTCGATCAACATCTCGGGTCGAGGCGGACAGCCGGGTATGTAGATGTCGACCGGCACGATCTGGTCGACGCCCTGGATCAGGGCGTAGTTGTTGAACACCCCGCCCGTCGACGCGCACGCGCCCATCGAGATGACCCACTTCGGCTCGGTCATCTGGTCGTAGACCTGCCGCAGCACGGGGGCCATCTTCTGGGATACACGCCCTGCGACGATCATCAGATCGGCTTGACGTGGGGAAGCACTGAATCGCTCCATGCCGAAGCGCGCGAGGTCGTGCCGGGGCATGGTTGTTGCCATCATCTCGATCGCACAGCAGGCGAGACCGAAGGTCGCAGGCCACAATGAAGACCGCCGTGCCCAGTTCACCAGTTTGTCGAGCTGCGTCGTGACGAAGTTCGCGCCGACCGCATCGCTCACTCCACCCATTCGAGACCACCTCGCTTCCACACGTAGGCGTAGGCCGCCAGCAGGATCGCAATGAAGACACCCATCTCGGCGAGGCCGAAGAGGCCGAGCTCGTCGTATGCAACGGCCCACGGATAGAGGAACGCGGTCTCGATGTCGAAGATGATGAAGAGCATCGCAACCAGGTAGAACTTGACCGGGAAACGATCGCCCGCCACATCCTTCTCGGGGACCATCCCGCTCTCGTAGGACTGCAACTTGGCGGAGGTCCATCGCCGCGGAGACAACTTGGAAGCGGCCAGCATCGATCCGACCGCGAAGAGCGTCGAGAGCACGAGCAAGAACAGGATGGGAAGGTAGTCGGGCGTGTTCATCGAGGTTGCCTTCTAACTCGTGCTTTCGGTCACGGCTTCAGCTCCGCGAGTTTCTTCATGAACTTGAATCCCTTCTGCTCGGCGTTGTGCGGTGCCGAGTCCTCGAGGTTGGCCAGCAGGGTGAGGGCGAAGCTCATGATGGTCTTGGAGTTCATCCCCATCGACACCAGCTTTTCCATGAGAACCGGGTAGCCGATCAGCTTCACGAATCTGCGCCCGAGCCGATAGTACGGGCCGTAGGTCTCCATAAGCTCTTCCGAATACCCGGACAGCGAAGGTGACGACCCATTCCGCAGCGCCTCGTCGATGTGCCGCGCCGCCATGCGCCCCGTCTCGTAACCGTAGGCGATGCCCTCACCGTTGCACGGGTTGATCATCCCGGCGGCATCCCCGGTCAGAAGGAAGCCCGGTCCGTGCGGGGGCCAGACGCTTTGACCCATGAACAGCCGGCCCCCTCGTGGACGTGAGCAGACCGTGTCGTAGTTCACATCCCACTCGGGAGGCAAGCTCCCGATGAAGCCCCTCTGCAGGTTGTTCAGGTTGACGTCACGCCATCCGCCGAACGTCGAGAGGAGACCCACGCCGGCGTTCACGGTTCCATCGCCGACCGGGAAGACCCAGCCGTATCCCGGGAGCGACTCGTCCGCCGAACGGATGTCGAGATAGGCCTCGAACCACCCGGAGTGTTCCATCGGGGAACGGAAGTACTGGCGCACCGCCAGACCCATCGGGTAGTCGACGTCGCGCACGCGTCCGAGCGAACGAGAGAACTTGGTGGCGGCGCCTTCTCCGCAGATGACCCACTTGGCCGACACGGTCTCGTTCTCGCCGTCGCGCTTCGCGACGAACCCGGTGCATACGCCGCGATCGAAGATCGGGTCGACCACCTGTGTCTTGTAGAGCACCTTCGCGCCGGCGGCTTCCGCGTTATCAAGGACGATGCGATCCAGGTCCTTGCGCGGTTTGACGAGCCCGTAATCGGGCCAGTCCCCTAGCTTCGGGAAGGGGAGCTCGAGCGTTTTGCCGGCGGCGTGCACGCGCAATCCTTCGACGCGCTCCCAGGTTGCTAGCTCGTCGCCGAGGCCCATCTCTTCGAGCACCTTGACCGCGCGGGGCGTAAGTCCGTCACCGCAAGTCTTCTCGCGCGGGAATGCCTTTTTCTCGCACACGAGAACGGAATGACCCCGGGTCGCGAGGAGATGCGCCGCGGCGGCGCCGGACGGTCCTCCTCCGACGATCGCAACGTCGACCTCGGTCGACACTGCACCTCCCTTTCGGCCACACCCTCCACGAGCGGGCCCGCCGAGCCTAGACGGCGGGGCCCGTTAGGTCCCCGGGTCACCGCCGCTTGTGAAAACTTTCACGAGCGAGTCTACCCCTCCCGGACGGGGCTGCGTCAGGCGGTCAGCTCGAGACGACCGTCCCCGCCATCTGGGGGTGATATCCGCAATGGAAGAAATACTCGCCCTTGTCGAGCGGATCGATCTCGAAGCTCTCGGCCGACCCGGCGTCGACATCGGGGCTCGTGAAGAGCTCCTCGCCGGAGGCCTCCTTAGGGTCGTCGAAGATCACGATGTTGTGGACCGTCGTGTCCTGATTGTCCAGCTCTACGGGAGCCGGATCGCCCGCGGTTACCTCGATGGTTTGGAGGTCGAAGGCAAGGCCCTCGGCGACCAACGCCACAGCTCCCCCTCCGCCGGTGTCGCCTCCTCCCGAGTCCGTCTCCTGGGGCGCGGGCTCGGCGGCGGGCTCGGCATCCTCCGAGTTCGTGACGATGAAACCGACCACGAGCAACGGGATGATGAGATAGAGGATGGCCAGCCACGGAGCGCGTGGGCGTCCCGAGTCGGCTGCCGATGCTGCGGGAACCCCCGTTGCGACGAGCTCGTCGATCAGCTTCCGCCGCTCGTACATCGCGCGCTGCCCTTCGAACTGCGCCTCCGTCGAGACGCCGTCCTCCGGCCGGAGGCGGTTGCCGGTCGGGGTTCCGTGGGTGACGCCGGCGACCTGCCGGTGCTCCGGTTCGGTGGCGATCGCCGCTGCGGGAGCCGCAACGGTCCCGACCGGCGCCGCGCTGGTCCCGGCCGGCGCCGCCGGGGCGGCCGGAGTCACGTACTCGGGGTCAGCCTGGGATGCGGGCGCGGCGTCGCTCTGGGCCGCCGGTTGCTCGGCGGGGGCCTCGGTTGCTGGTTGCTCGGCGGGGGCCTCGGTTGCTGGTTGCTCCTCGGCGGGCTCTACGGCGGCGGGTTGCTCCTGTGTCTCGGGTTCGCCTTCGGCGGCCTCCTCCGGCGCGGCCTCGGCGCCGTCGCCACCCTCGAGGTGTGGCTGGCCCCCCGGCCACCACTTCGGTTCCGTCGGATGGGGCGAACCGGCCTCTGCCCGGGCGCGCGCGGCCTTGGCGCGCCCCTCAGCCACGGGGCCACTGGAGCCCTTCGCCTGCTCCGCCTGGAGCACCTCTTGATAGATCTGTTCGGGGTCTGCCACTTCGTCTCCTGATGGGGGTCGCTAGGGGCGGTTTCGGGTCTGAACCTACCTAACTTCTCGATCGAGCCGCTGAACGCCTACCGCGCAGCGTCTTCGACCGTCCGCGCGTAGAGCCCGTCATCGAGCTCTTCCGTGACTACCTCAACCGGCTCCGCCGTCGTGCGGTGCTCGTTCAGGTGCCCGGGAGGGAAGGCGAACTCCGTCTGCTCGTCCACGTGGATCAGGTACTCGCGCCCGCGGTTGAGAAGCGTGAAGCTCTCTACATCCTCGATCGTGCGGACGTCGATCTCGACGATGACTCCGGTGATCGTGCGCCCCGTCCCCTCCGAAGTGGGCTCGTCGGACCCACACGCTGTGATCGCGACCATGGAAAGCAAGACGGCGGTCGTTCTTAGCAACACACGTCTAGGGTAGTCGTGATGGTTGCCTTTTCTCCGACCAGGATCGAGCTCGTGGACGCGATCGATGATGACATCGAGCGATGGTTGGACGACCGCCTGGGGAAGCTGGCTCACTCCGAGATCCTGATCGAAGAGATGCGCCGTTTGATCCGGGCCGGGGGCAAGCGGCTTCGCCCGTCGTTCTGCTATTGGGGCTACCGCGCCGCTGGGGGCCCTCCCGGACCGGCCATCGTGCGCGCCGCCGCCAGCCTCGAGCTGCTCCACACCTTCGCGATCGTTCACGACGACATCATGGATGCCTCCGACGAGCGGCGGGGGGAGCCCACCGTGCACGTTCTTCGAGGGGTGAACGTGGCCCTGCTGGTGGGGGACCTCGCGCTCGTGCTCGCCGACGACATGATCATGGGCTCGGGGTTCACGCCAGAGATCCTCGCGGAGGCTTTCCGCCCCTACTCCCGGATGCGTCAACAGGTTATCGCCGGCCAGTACCTGGACGTCGTTGCGGCCTCCGACCCCTTCACGACGGAGGACCACGCCCGCCTGGTCGCACGCATGAAGTCGGGCCGCTACTCGGTCGAGGAACCGCTGACGATCGGAGCGACCCTCGGAGGTGGATCACGCGAGCTGATCGAAGGACTGGCACGCTTCGGGGCGCCGCTGGGCGAGGCCTTCCAGCTTCGGGACGACCTCCTCGGGATGTTCGGGGAACGCTCCAGCACCGGGAAGCCGGTGGACTCCGATGTGCGTGAGGGAAAGCATCACCTTCTCTACGCGCGCGCGGTCGCAACCCTCGAGGGGGCGGAGAGCGACTTCTTCCTCGAGCACTGGGGAGGCGGGAAGGCGCTCGACCAGCCGACCGTGGAGCGGCTGATCCGGCTCGTCGAGGCTTCGGGCGCGCGGGCGTACACGGAAGAGTTGCTCCACCGCCTCTGCGGCGAAGCCGACGCGTTCCTGGGACGGCTACCGGCGCCTACAGAGGTCGAAGCCGCATTGCGCGAGCTCGCGCACCTCGCAACCGATCGATCCGAATAGCGCGAGCCGAGAGAAGCGCGCGAGCGAGTCCGGGTTCTACAGTCTCGAGAGGGCGGTATCGAGCTCCGGAACGCTCACCGCGCCCTCGAACTTCGCGGCCACGGCGCCCTTGCCATCCACGACGAACACCCAGGGCTCTGTCGGCAGGCCCCATTCGGTCACCGACGGCACCGGCTCGAGGTTCCCGGCATCCGCCGGGAGCTTGTACGGCTCGACGTGGATGAAATTCATCTTCGGGAAATCGCGAGCGACTTGTTTGACGATCTGGAGAGTTGGCCCGCAGGTCTGTGACGCACAGAACTTCGGGGTCGCGAACACCACGACGAACGGCTCGCGCGCCTCGATCGCGTCGGCCACCGACAGTCTGTAGAAGTCGGGGTCGGGCTTCGGATCGGTCGAGATCTTTTTCAGGCGCCCATCCACATCCGCTGCAACGGGCGTGTCGATGGGCGGCGCAGGATCTCCGAGAGCAGGAGTCGAGGCCTCTTCTGTAACCTCAAAGCCGGAGCGCAGACGCTCATCCGCCCCTCCGCCCCTCAGGGTTACCTCTGCGCCCCACTCGCCCGCCGAGTCGAACTCGGCTTGGCCGACGTAGATCCCCTGGAACGGCTTCTGGGTCCAGATGAACCGCATGTCTGTCTCGCTCACGGGTTCTTCCGCCGACTCCGCTAGGTCGAAGAAACTGATGTGCATGTCGATGTCGGGGTTCGCAACCGGAGCATCCTTATCGTCGAGCAGACCCACGAGAAAGCGATTTTTGCCCACGACGATCTCGGACGACGCGATCACCGGGTAGTGCTTTGCATCGGTGAATGGCTGGTTGAAACTCGCCGCTCCGGAGGTATCTCCGTCCGCACCGGCCCCCTCGCCGGGATCGCTCCCGCTTCCTCCGCACGCCGCCGCGACGAGCGACAGCGCGAGCCAGAGAATCGGGAATGCGCGGCGCCGCCATGTCATGTTGGAAACCCTAGCCCGGCCTCCGAGATACGACGCGCGGGTAACATGCTGACTCATGGACCGGATCCGCCAGCTCGCTCTCGCGTCCACCGTCACGACCTTCCTGCTCGTCGGCATCGGGGGATTGGTGCGCGCGACGAAATCAGGGCTCGGCTGTGGCGACAACTGGCCACACTGCCCCGGCCAGCTGACGCGGGCGATGATCATCGAGTTCTCCCACCGTGCGGTTGCGGGCATCCTCGTCCTGTTGCTCGGGTCGCTCGCGGTGGCGGCGTGGCGACGCCGGGAGGAGACCACCCCTTCGCTGCTTCGGCCCTGCCTCGCTGCGTTCGGGCTCGTGCTCTTCCAGGCGCTGCTTGGGGCGATCGTGGTCTGGCTTCACCTCGAGGCCGAATCCGTCGTCCTTCACCTGGCGACCGCCATGGCGTTGTTCGCCTTGCTCATCCTCATTACCGCCAGGACGCACGCCCTCTCTGGCCGCCCCCCGGCTAGTGAGGACGGCGGCGTATCCCGATCGGCCACGGGCGCGGCGGCGGCGGTGCTGGTGTTGCTGCTCGTCGGCTCTTACGTGACGGGCAGGGACGCGGGTTACGTGTTCGGGGATTGGCCACTGATGAGCGGGTCATGGATCCCCGATCTCCATATCGAGCTGTACGTGATCCACTTCTTCCATCGCGCGCTGGCCGCAGCCGTCGGCCTCATCGTCTTCGTGGTGGGGGTCAGGATCATGCGCAGGAAAGACTTACCGCTCCAATCGACGCTCGCCCACGTGGCCGTGGGCGCCTATGCGCTCGAAGTGCTGGTTGGGGCGGCGAACGTATGGACGAGATTGAACGCCGGCTTCGTTACGCTCCATCTGGCGTTGGGCGCCCTCATTTGGGGCAGCCTCGTCGGTATTGCTATCGTGTCCAGACCCCTGGGTGTCAAGGCTGCAGAGCCTCGCCGCCACAGGTCACAACCAGCACTCGAGACCACGGGAAGCTAGGTGCGCAGACTCATCGTTTCCGAGACCACCGGCACGCTCAGCATCGAGGAGCAGCTGGCTCCCGCGCCTTCGGACGGCGGGATCGTCGACCCCACCGTGTCTCCCAAGGAGAAGATCCTCGCCTACGTCGCGCTAACGAAGCCGCGGATCATCGAGCTGCTGCTCGTGACGACGATCCCGGCCATGATCGTCGCTGCTCGCGGGATGCCGTCGCTCTCTCTCATCTTCTGGACGCTGTTGGGCGGCACCCTTGCTGCCGGCGGAGCCAACACGATCAACTGTTACGTCGACAGGGATATCGACCAGATCATGGCGCGGACGCGCCGCCGCCCGCTTCCGATGCACCGGGTCGCCCCCCGAAACGCGCTCGTGTTCGGGCTCGTGTTGGGCGTGGTGGCCTTCGGCCAACTGTGGGCCACCGTCAACCTGATGTCCGCGGTCCTGGCGATCGGGGCGCTGTTGTTCTACGTGCTGGTGTATACGCTTCTGCTAAAGCGTTCGACGCCGCAGAACATCGTGATCGGTGGCGCCGCGGGAGCCGTGCCTGTACTGGTGGGATGGAGCGCGGTCACGGGCGAGGTCGGTCTGCCCGCTCTGGCGATGTTCGGGATCATCTTCTACTGGACGCCGCCGCACTTCTGGGCGCTCGCCATGAAGTACGAGTCTCAGTACAAGGCCGCCAACGTCCCGATGATGCCCGTCGTCTATGGGCGCGAAGAAACAGCGAAGCACATCGTTCTGTACTCGTTCTTGCTGTTCGCGATGTGCCTGGTGTTCTTCTCCGTCGGCCGGATGGGCGTGTTGTACCTGGCGGCGGCCCTCGTGCTCAACGGTGTATTCATCGCCGGGGCCGTCCGGCTGTGGCGTAACCCCACCACGAAGATCGCATGGGGGTTCTTCCGGGGTTCGATCTACTACCTGGCGCTCCTCTTCGGCGCCATGGCAATAGACCAGTTGATCTTCTAGAACTACCCGCATGCAATCCCGATCGAGCCCACGGAATGCAACCCGCGGCAGCGATCGTCAGGGGAAGAAGTCCGCAGGCAATCCCGATCGACCCCACGGAACGCAACCCGGGGCAGCGATCGCCTGGGCGATCGCGAGGAACAAAGGGTTAGCTGGCCTTGACGGTGCCAGCCATCTGAGGGTGGTAGTTGCACTGGAAGTAGTAGGCGCCCTTCTTCAACGGATCTATGGCGAAGCTCTCTTCCGCTCCTGCGTCGACGTCCGGGCTCGTGAACAGCGCCTCGCCTGAAGCCTCGTCGCCCTCGTAGATCGCCAGGTTGTGGACGGTCGTGTCCTCGTTGACCAGCGTGTAATCGGTCGACTCGCCGGTGGTGACCTCGATCGTGTCGGTATCGAAGGCGAGCCCCTGTGCTGTGATCGAGGTGGCCGATGATCCCGACGTGCCGGTCTGGCCCCCCGTGGGTTCCTCGGCCTGCGCGGTGGCGCTGTGCCCCTCCTCGCTGAAGAAGCCGGTCTGAGCCAGAACGACGCCGATAAGGATCGGATAAAGCGCGATGAGGATGACCTCGAGAACGGAGACGCGCTCGACCCTGCGAACCGCCAGGAACGTGCATGCGATCAGAATGTTGGCCGCCGTGACGAGGGCGACCGCGGTGGCCGCCTCGGCTGGAAGCTCGAGCAGCACTCGCGAGAAACCGATCACGACGAGCGCGATCAACGCCATGGCGGCAAACGGGATCGCCAGCACGAGCGGAACTTTGAATCGAACCTCTCCGACCATGTCCGGCCGGCTGGATGTCTCTTCTTCCATCACTTCCTCATGTCCCAGGCCTGGAGCTCACGCTCGAAGTCATCCCACGTGACCTCCTGAGCATCGGCTTTTTCCTCTTGCGAAGTCCATCGGAAGAACAGGTAGGCGATGACGGCCCACAGTATCAACCCGCCCCCGATCTTCATCAGAAGACCCGAGATCCTCTGATCGGTCACGGCATCGAGGCCCCACAGCAGGGACTTGTTCTCGTAGATGCGGTACACCGGTTCGCTGGCGAACGTGAGGAACGACGCCGGCACGGTCGGGATGAACGACTGCAGGAACAGATAGAGCATCTTGGCCGGTTGGGTCAGTGAGGCGGTTTCCGGCAGTGGAGGGATCACCGGCCACCACATGAGGAGCATCCCCGAAAGTAAGAGAGCGTGGATCGCCAGATGACCCGCTTCCGAGGTGACCTGCAGGTTCACGACCGCCGGCCAGTGGATGAACACGATCACCGCGTTGGATATGAGCAGCGCCGCTACCGGGCGCGTGATCCAGCGGAGCGCTCGCAGTCGCCGGCCGGATCCGACCAGGCTCCGCACCAACCACGCCGGTAAGCCCAACAGAAGCAACGGAGGCACTACGAACATGTAGAGCAGGTGCTGAACCATGTGGGCGCTGAAGAGGTGGTTCTCGGAGATGTCGTGCAATGGCCAGTCCGCGCTCAGCCACAGCACGATCGCACCGGTTACGAAACAAGCGATCCGCCACCTCTCCGCAGGCGGTCGACCCGCCGGGGGGCGCGACCCCCAGATGCGCAGAGCGGCGAAGTATCCGAACAACAAGCCCGCGTTCAGCAACCACACCTCGGGATGCGGATGGAACTCCCAGGGCGAGCCCATGGCTCCGGAGGCCAACAGCACAGCGTTCTCCTTATGCGGCGGTCGGCGCGGGGCCGCCGAGATGGGTGAAGAAGATCCACAGCACGATGCCGAATACGACCAGAGCCAGGACGATGCCGGTGACGAAGAACCGGCGGAACATCCGGCTGTCGAAACGCAGGTGCATGAACCACAGCGCCACCATGATGAACTTGATCACCGCGAAGGCCAGAAGGAGCGGCACGAGGACATCGCGCAATGCATCGACGTAGTAGATCGCGACCTCGAGAGCCGTGACAACCGCGAGGATGATGGCGACCTTGATGTACTGACCCGGCTGCGGGTGGTGGTCCTGCTCTTCCGATTCTCGACTGTCTACCGCGTGACTCATGCGCGTCTTCCTCAGTTCGTCAATTCGTCGGGATCAGGTAGATGACGGTGAAGATCACGATCCATACGATGTCGACGAAGTGCCAGTACAGCCCGATGAGCTCGACCTTACGGGCCCCTTCGTGGCGGTCTCCCAAACGCCCGGACATCGACATGCCCACGAGTGCGAGCAACATGAAGATGCCCACTGTGACGTGGGCCCCGTGGAAGCCGGTCAGAACGAAGAAGCTGCTGCCGAAGACGCTCGTCGAGATCTTGAGTCCCTCCTCGACGAATGTCGTGAACTCGTACACCTGGCCCCCGATGAAGGCCATACCGAGCAACGCCGTGCAAGCGAGCCACACCCGCATCGTCTTGTGATCCCCGCGCTGGATCGCCGCCAGGGCAAGAACCATCGTCAGTGACGACATCAGCAGGATGAACGAGCTAACCGACGTGAAGGGGATGTCGTAGATCTCGTGTGGCGTCGGACCGTCGAGCACGCGATTCCGGTAGAGGAGGTAGGTGGTTATGAACGAGCCGAAGAAGAGGCATTCGGAGCCCAGGAACGCCCACATGGCGAGCTTCGTGTTGTCCAGCCCCGTGCTGGTGTGGTGCTCTGCGACGGGAGCGGATGCAACCTCGTGCGTGCTCATACCCGTTCCTCGGCTCCCGGCTCGAGGACCCAACCGAACAGGCCCATCATGGTCACGAGGGCTCCCAGAACCAGCAGGGCCTTACCGGTGCTGTTGAAGTAGATGACGCCGTAGCCGAGCAGCGGCAGTCCCGTGGCTGCGACGATCGGGAAGTAGGACGGGGATGGCATGTGGATGCCGTGCCCGGCTTCGTGCTCGTGTGTCGCTACCGCCCCACCGGCCAAGACGCGGGCCGGTTCGCCCTCGGGAGTCTCGATGTACTTGCGGTGCCAGAAGTCATCCCGGTGACGCACGATCGGGATCTCCTCGAAGTTGTACTCCGGCGGAGGAGAGGTCGTGGACCACTCGAGCGTGCGGGCATCCCATGGGTCGGCCCCGGCCTCTTCACCGCGCCGGCGGGTGATGACCACGTTTGCGATGAACACGAGCGCGGACAGCGCTATCACGAACGCTCCGATCGTCGACAACAGGTTCATGAAGTCCCACCCCATGCCCTCGACGTACGTGTAGATGCGTCGCGGCATGCCGTTCAGCCCCAGAACATGGAAGGGACCGAAGGTCAGGTTGAAGCCGAGGAACATGAGCCAGAAATGGACCTTGCCGAGTTTCTCGGAGAGGAGCTTTCCGAAGGCTTTGGGCCACCAGTAGTAGAAGCCGGAGAAAAGCCCGAAGATCGCGCCCCCGAAGAGCACGTAGTGGAAGTGCGCGACCACGTAGTAGGTGTCCTGCTGTTGGGCGTCGTGGGGGGCGATCGAGTGGGTGACCCCCGACAGGCCGCCGATGATGAACATCGCGATGAATCCGATCGAGAACAACATCGGAGTCGTGAAACGCAGGGAGCCGCCCCACATCGTCCCGATCCAGTTGAAGATCTTCACCCCAGTCGGCACCGCGATGAACATCGTCGAGAGGGCGAAGGCCGAGTTTGCCACAGGGCCAAGTCCGGTGGTGAACATGTGGTGCGCCCAGACTCCCCAGCCCATGAAACCGATGGCGGCCCCCGCGAAAACGATGGCGTTGTACCCGAAGATCGGCTTGCCGCTGAAGGTCGGCAGCACATCGGACACGATGCCCATGGCCGGCAGGATCATGATGTAGACCTCGGGATGGCCGAAGAGCCAGAAAAGGTGCTGCCACAGCAAGGGATCCCCGCCCTGCGTCGGGTCGAAGAAGGTCGCCTGGAACGCCCGGTCGAACATCAGCTCGAATAGGGCCACCGCGATGATCGGCATCGCGAACAAGAGCAGGAACGCCGTCACGAGCGTCATCCAAACGAACACCGGCATACGCAATAACGTCATCCCCGGTGCACGCATGTTGATGATCGTGATGATGAAGTTCACCGCGCCGGCGAGGGAGGCGACGCCGAGGATCTGCAGGCCGAGCGCATAGAAGGTCATGCCGTGTCCGGGCAACGTCTCATTCAGCGGCGCGTAGCCGAACCACCCCCCGTCGGGAGCGCCGCCCAGGAAGAAGCTCGAGTACAGGAAGATCCCGCCGAACAAGAACACCCAGTAGCTGAAGGCGTTGAGCCGGGGGAACGCGACATCGCGCGCGCCGATCAGTAGCGGGACCAGATAGTTCATGAGTCCGACGCCCATCGGCATGACGACGAGGAAGATCATCGTGAGCCCGTGCATCGTGAAGAACTGGTTGTATACCTCGGCGTTCAGGATCTCGCCGTTCGGCTGCGCAAGCTGCGAACGGATCGCCAGCGCCTCCAGGCCCCCGACGATGAAGAAGATGAAGGCCGTGACGCAGTACATGATGCCGATCTTCTTGTGATCGACGGTGAAGAACCAGCTCCACTTACCGGTTGTAGATCGGGGCCGGGTGAAGAAACCTCGCCGGGTCGGATATGCCGCCGTCGCCATCTAGTGCTCCCTCATTTCCATCTCGTCACTCCAACGTTTTCAGGTACGCAACCACGGCATCGATCTCGGACTCGGTGAGGCCGAGAGCCGGCATGCGAGCGCCCGGTTTCACCGATGCAGGATCCGCGATCCACGCCTTCAGATTCTCTTCCGTGTTCTTGAAGATCGCGCTGGCGAACGTGTCGCGCGATGCGAAGTGGGCCAGGTTGGGGCCCTGGTTGGGAGCCACGTCCTCAGGCGTCGCCTCGACCGCGTGGCACGCCGCACAGTTGAGCCCCTCGCGGAACTGGCCTTCCGCAAAGAGCTTCTGACCCCGTTCGGCGAGCGAGCCGCCCGAGGGTGCCTCCGGCGCGCTCTTCTGATCCGACACCCACTGCTCGAAATCGGATCCGCTTTCGGCGTAGACGCGCAGCCTCATCTCGGCGTGGCCGAGACCGCAGAACTCCGTGCACTGGCCGAAGTAGATACCGGGGTCGTCGGCCTCGATGAACAACTGGTTCGCGTGCCCGGGGATCAGGTCCTGCTTGCCGGCGAGTCTCGGCGCCCAGAAGCTGTGGATCACCTGGGCATCCCCGGTCACCCTGTCGATAAGGCCGCCCTCGACCGTCAGCTCGACGGGCGTGTTCGTGGGGATGTGCAACTCGTTCGCGGTGACGAACCCCTCATCGAGGTACTGGTACTCCCACCAGAATTGATGACCGATGACCTTGATCTGCAACGCGCCCTCACGCGGCTCGGCCAGGTCGAAGATCGTGCTCACGGTCGGCACCGCGATGCCGGCCAGGATGAGTGCCGGGATGGCGGTGAGGAGTATCTCGACCTTGGTATTTCCGTGGAACTGCGACGCCTTCCGGTCCGGCCTGGAGCGGTAACGGAACAGCGTGAAAACCAGGATCCCCTCAACCAGGATGAACACGGCCACTGCGATACCGAAGGTGAGGTCCCACAAGCGATCCGGCGAGCGTGCGAACTCGCCGGCGGGCGAGAGCACGTCCTGTGCATCCCCCGTCTCACATGCAACCGCGACGAGCGACAGCACGCCAACGAGCGCGCCGAGTCGAGCCCGCCCCCCCTGGCGGAAGTCAAGAAATCTCATTCCGTCTCCGTGTGAGATGGATATCGAGCGCAATATAACTGACCACGGCCCGATAGCCTGAGCCATCATGGTGCCTCCGGACGAACTCGATGAGCCCAAGAAACCCAAGCTCGGATGGATCCTCGCGGGTCTCGCAGCTGCGATCGCAGTGGCGCTGCTCTTCGTTCCCGCGCAGGACACGGAGACGGTTCCGGATTTCGAGCTGCCCCTGCTGGGGACGAACGAGATGCTGTCCAGCGACGATCTGCGAGGGAACCCGGTCGTCCTGAACTTCTGGGCCTCGTGGTGCGCACCCTGCCGTGAGGAAGCTCCGCTGCTCGAACGGATGTACCAGCGATACAAAGACCAGGGCGTCCGTTTCATCGGGGTCAATATCCGGGACCAGGAACCCAACGCCCAGCGTTTCGTCGAGGAGTTCGGGGTCACTTTCCCGGTGGTGCGCGACGAGGATCAGGAGCTGGCGCAAGGCCTCGACGTCTACGGACTCCCCCAGACCTTCTTCGTCGACCGCGACTGGCAGCTCGATTCGACCACCGATATCGATGCTCAAGAAGCGACGGGGCAAGGAGGAACGATCGTCCTGGGGGCGATCACCGAACGCGAGCTCACCGAGCAGATCGAGCAACTGCTCGAAGAGGACTAGCTCAGCAGCACAGGTCTCGCTCGCGCCACAGCACGATGCCCGCGGCGATGACGGCGATCGCGAGGCCGGCTAGGGGATCCGCCCACCACAGCCCCCACAGAGAGTTCGCCAGGACCCCCACGAGCAGGAACGCGCTCAGATAGGTACACAGCACGGTCTGCGTCGAGTCCGCCTGCAACGATCGACTGCCGAGACGGTCGGCGAGACGGCGTTTCGCCCGCGCCAGGACCGGCATGACGATCAGCGAGGCCGCCGCGAGCACGATGCCCGGGATGCTCTCCTAGGGGCGGGCCCCCGTTGCCAGGTCCAGGCCGCTCCGGACGCCGACGTAGACGGCGAGCGCAAAGAAGGCGAACGCCACCAGCCGGATGGCCCTCCCTCCGCCTCGGCTGCGGTCCGGCGTCCGCTCATCTCGGAGCGGAGCCGCCACAGCAGGATCGTCGCAGAGGATGCCTCGACCACGGAATCCAGCCCGAAACCCACCAGGGCGACGGAACCCGCCGCCAGGCCGAACGCGATCCCGGCCACAGCCTCCACGACGTTCTAGGCGACCGAGATGTATTCGAGTCGAGTGGCGCGGGTGAGGTCGTGTCCGCGCTCCGGCGAAGTGGGAGCCTTCATACGGCGACGATAGTGCCAAACCCCTAGTGGGACGCATCCTTTAGTCTGGTTTCGAGATGGACCAGACCCGACCCCAGACCTCCCCGAAGCGCCGCGCGAAGTTCATCGTGGGTGCGGCGGTGCTCGTCCTGGCCCTCGTAGGACTGGTCGGCTGGGCGATGAACCGGTCCGGGGCCACCTCCTTCTATCTCGATGTGAGCGAGCTCCAGGCCCAGGGCCCGACGGCCGGGACGCAGGACTACCGGGTCGGTGGCAACGTCGTCGCGGATTCGCTTCACCGGGACGGGCTGACCACCACCTTCGACATCTCCGACGGCTCGTCTTCGGTCACGATCGTTACGGACGAAACGCTGCCCGATGCCTTCTGGACCGCCTACGACAACGACCCGGGGTCCGTTGAGATCGTCGCCCAGGGACGTTACGACGGCGAACGCTTCGCAGCCACCCAGGTGCTCGCAAAATGTCCCTCGAAGTTCAAGGCCAAGGTCTGACCTCCGTCCGCTCGATGGCGGGCCTGGGACACCCGGCGCTGATAGCGGCGTTGCTCTTCGCAGCGCTGGCGTTAGGGCTCTGCCTGGCGGGCGCGCTCCGGAAACGCAGCGACATTACGGAAGCAGGTGTGCGCGCGGTCGTCGCGAGTTTCGCTTTCGTGGTCGTTGCGGTGTTGTCGTTGTTGACCGCGTTGTTCGCGCGCGACTTCTCCCTCGAGTACGTGGCGAACTACACGTCGGAATCGCTGCCGGCCGTCTACACGCTCACTTCGCTCTGGGGCGGCATGGAAGGGTCCCTGCTGTTCTGGACTCTGTTGCTCACCGGGTTCTCGACGGCCGCCTTGATCCGGGCCCCCGCGCAGCGCGCCGGCCTCGCTGCCTGGGCCGGAGTGGTCCTCACCGGCGTTGCGATCTTCTTCCTCGCTCTCCTGCTGGGTCCCGCCGACCCTTTCACCACGCTCGCGTCGCCTCCACCCGACGGCTCGGGACTCAACCCGCTTCTGCAATCGCCCGGCATGGTCATCCATCCTCCGCTCCTGTACACGGGCTTCGTCGGGTTCTCGATCCCGTTCGCCTTCGCGGTAGCGGCTCTGGCTTCCGGACGATTGGACGAGGCGTGGTTCGTCTCGACCAGACGCTGGACTCTGTTCGCATGGAGCGCCCTCTCCGTGGGGATCGTCCTGGGTGGAGCCTGGGCTTACACCGAGCTCGGCTGGGGCGGGTACTGGGCATGGGATCCGGTGGAGAACGCGTCTTTCTTGCCGTGGCTGACCGCCACCGCCTTCCTGCATTCCGTGGTCGTTCAGGAGAAGCGCCGGATGCTGAAGGTGTGGAACGTGAGCCTCATCTTGCTGACCTACGTGCTCGCGGTGTTCGGCACATTCCTGACCCGTTCGGGGATCCTCTCTTCGATCCACACCTTCACGGAGGGAGACACCGGAAAGTGGTTCCTGCCGTTCCTGGCCGCGATGCTCCTCGGCAGCTTCGCTCTTGTCGCATGGCGGCTCGACTCGCTGCGGAGCGAGAACCGCTTGGATTCGCTGGTGTCGCGCGAGTCAGCGTTCCTGGGGAACAACCTCCTGTTCGTCGCGGCCGCGTTCACGGTTCTGTGGGGAACGATCTATCCGATCGTCAACGAGGCTCTCACCGGCGTACGGGTCTCGGTCGGCCCGGCGTTCTTCAATTCGGTGTTCGTTCCGATCGGTCTCGCGTTGGTCGCCCTCACGGGGATCGGGCCCTTGATCTCGTGGCGGCGGATGAGTAAGGGGTCATTCTGGCGAGTACTGCGCGGCCCGGTGAGCGCCGGCGGGCTCGTGGCGATCGGGCTCGGACTCGCCGGGATCCGCAGCGTCGGCGCGTTGCTTGCGTTCTCGCTGTGCGCCTTCACCGCCGTGTCGCTAGCGGGTGAGTTCGCGCGCGGAGGGCGCGTCTATCGAACGCGTGAGGGATTGGGCTGGCCGGCTGCATTGCGCCGCACCTTGCTTCGCAACCGCCGCCGCTACGGAGGCTACGTCGTGCACGTCGGGATCCTCTTGATCGTGATCGGATTCGCCGGCGCCGCCTTCCGCACCGAGCGTCAACAGGAGATAAGACCCGGCGACACGATGGAGGTCGGCGCGTACACGCTCGCGTACGAGGGATCGACCCGAAGCGAAACCGAAGAGAAACAAGTGAACGCGGCGCGCGTCGAGGTCCTGCGCGACGGGCAAGCGGTCGCCACGCTGCGTCCTCAGCGAAACTTCCACTTCGCTCAGCAGCAGACGCAGTCGGAGGTCGCCATCAGAAGCACTCCGGTCGAAGACCTCTACGTCGTCATGACCTCGCTGGACGCCGACGGGACCGCGGTTCTCAGAGCGTTCGTCAATCCGCTGACCTGGTGGATCTGGATGGGAGCAGCAGTCATGGCCGCCGGGATCGCCGTGCTCCTGTCCGAGACGAAAGGCTCAGCCGTGCGCGTGACGGCGCCTCAACGAAGACGCGAACCAGCCGTGGCCACACGGTGAGACGAGTTGCGGTCTTCACCTTGGCGGCCGGTCTGCTCCTATCCGTGTCGACGCCTGCCTCGGCCGCCCCTGCAGACATCGCCAATTCCGTTGCGGCCGACGTCATGTCCCCGTTCTGTCCCGGCTCGACCCTGCACGATTGTTCCTCGGCGGAAGCGCAGGACCTGCGCGAGGAGATCCTGGCGCGGGCTGAGAACGGCTGGAGCCGAACGCGCATCATGTCGTGGCTCGAAGATGAATACGGACCCTCCATCCGTTCGACGCCGGCGACCGAGGGCGCGGGGTGGCTCGCCTGGTTGTTGCCTCTCGCTGTGGTGATCGGAGGAGCCGCGGTGGCCTGGGCCTTCCTCCGCCGTTCCACGTCATCCAGCGGAGTAGAGCCGAGCACGCAAGTCACCCGCTCCGAACGCAGCGAGCTGGAACGAGAGCTCAGGACGCTCAGGGGAAGACCGTGATCCCGGTCCTGGTCGTGGCAGCCTGCGCCGTCCTTGCGCTCTTTTACGTCGCGACTCCGCTGCGTCGCGGCGCGCAGCGCTTCCACGGGGGCGAGAATCCCGAAGCGACGGAAGCGGAGGCGGTCAAGCGAGTCGCGTTGTTGGGGATCTTGGATCTGGAGGAGGAGCGGGACGCGGGGAAACTCACGCAGCCCGACTACGAGTCTCTTCGGGCCGAGTACGAGGTGCGCGCCGTTATCGCGCTTCGCCAGGTGGACCGCGCGCGATCGCCCGAGCCCGACGATGATCTCGAAGCGGAGATCGCCGCGCTCAGGGAGGAGATGCGCTGTTCGCGATGCGACGCTATCCGGGCCCCCGGGAACGCGTGCGAGAGATGCGGCGCTTAGCTGCGCTCGCTCTGGCGGGCGCTCTCGTCGCCATCCCGGCCCCCGCACCCGCAGCGCAGCGAGGAACGATACGCGGTGTCATCGTGGATGACGCGGGCAAGCCGGCAGGGCGCGCCACCGTGATCCTTACGACTCTCGATGCGCAGGGAGGCGATGACTCGGAACAGACCTCCACAGACGCTCGCGGCCGTTTCTCGTTCACAGGCCTGAGTACGGGAAATGGATTCGCCTACGCGATCGATGCCCGTTACGACGGAGGTTTGTTCCCCGGCGGAACCCTGCAGTTGCCGGATGACACGTCGTCCGCGCCCGTTTTCCGCACGAGACTCAAGGTGTGGCCCACCACGGCTGACCCCCAGTCGGTGCTCGTTCACCGCGACTATCTCTTCGTGCGACCCTTCGGGGACACGCTCAGCGTTATCGAATCCGTGACCATCGCGAACACTACCCACCGGGCTTACGTTGGCCGGGCCCGGTCCATGGGCGTCTCCAGCAACGACACGACGCCGACGTTCGGCTTCGCCCTTCCACAAGGGGCCGCACCCGAAACGGTGCGCATCCAGGAAAGCGATCCGATGGACATCCCACGCGTCGTCGAGACGGACACGGGATTCGGGATCACCGCCGCCGTCCCCCCAGGCGAGACGAAGGTCGTCTTCTCCTACTCCGTGACCGGGACGGGCGGCGTCTACCAGATGTCACGCCCGGCCCTCTATCCGACGTTGGACTACGCCCTGTACCTTGCGGATCCCTTGAGGGTTGATACCGATCGACTGCGCGAACGGGGCGACGAGACGGTCGGCAAACAATTGTACCGGGTGTGGCGGTCGGCCGGCCCGCTCGAAGCCGGCGACCTCATCCAGGCGGCAGCCGTACTGGAGGGCGGGATGTCCCCGGCGCTGCGCTGGGGGGCCGGCGCGGGTTTCGCTGCGCTGGCAACCCTGGTTGCGGTCGCGCTGTGGCGGAGGAAGCAACGGACGGGTCTCCCGCGTCCGCCCGCGCGGGCGACCACGCGCCGCGAGGCGATGATCGAGATCGCGGAGCTCGACCTGAAGAAGGAAGCCGGCGAGATCGACGAGCGTGAGTGGGCGCAGCGCAGACGTTCCATGAAGGCTCGGCTCGAGAAAAAACGTCATCCGGAGCCGTTGCCGTGATCCGGCTCGAGCAGGTAAGTGTCTTCTTCGGGCCGACGATCGCGCTCGATGGGCTCGACACGACGATCGAGCCGGGGATCACCGGGCTGTTCGGGCCGAATGGCTCCGGGAAATCCACTCTCCTCCGGGTGGTGGCCGGGCTACTGGCGCCGAACGCCGGGCGCGTCACCTTCGAGGGCTCTCCGGTGGCGACGTCCGATGAAGGATTCGTGCGCCGGGTCGGGTACGCCGGTCACAGCGCGGGCCTCTATTCGCGATTGACGGTGCGCGAGAACCTCGAACTCTTCGCTGTACTTCACGGCCGGGTGCGACCCGACCTGGAACCCCTCCTCGAGCAGATAGGTCTAGCCGAACACAGCGCGACGCGCGCCGGCGTGCTGTCGGCGGGGTTGAAGCAACGGGCCGCGGTAGCCAGAGCGCTCGTGCACTCCCCGGACGTGTTGTTGCTCGACGAGCCCTACGCCAATCTCGACGATGAAGCCGCCGCACTTGTCTCGTGCGCCATCCAGGAATGGTGGACGCCGCAACGGATCGCGCTCGTCGCGACGCACGGCGCGAAGAAGCTCAAGGCGTTCGCGCACGGCGGGCTCATCCTGAAGCGGGGTCGAACCGTGGTTCAGGGAAGCTACCGAGAGCGACCCGAAGCCGAGACGTTCTCGTGAGCGGCGTCGGTTTCGTGGCGAAGACCGCGGCGCTTACGCGCAAGGATCTGAGGGTCGAGGCGCGGAGCCGGGACACTCTGCCCCCGATGCTGGCGTTCGCATTCACAGTGGCCCTGGTACTGGCGTTCACACTCCCGGACGCGACGCGCGCCTCGGCGAAGGTGGTGGCGGGATTCTTGTGGATCACCGTTCTCTTCGCCGGCCTGATCGGTTTCGCACGAACGTTCGAGGTCGAGCGGGAGGAGGGTGCCCTAGACGCGCTGCTCCTCGTGCCACTGGATCGGTCCGGGATCTTCTTTTCGAAGGCGGCCGCCAACCTGGTCTTCCTCGCACTGGTCGAGGTGTTCCTCGTCCCGGTGTTCGGGCTCTTCTTCTCGCTCGATCTTTCGAGCTGGCTGATGCTGGCCCTGGTGGTCGTGCTCGTCGATATCGGCTTCGTGGCCGTGGGAACCCTGTTCGCGTCGCTTGCCTCGCAGACCCGGAGCCGCGAGCTCATCCTTCCAATCTTGGCCTTGCCGGTGCTGGTCCCGGCATTCATCGCCGGGGTGGAGCTCAGCGCGGATCTGTTCGCGGGAGCCGGACTCGATGACATAGCCGCGCGCGGTTGGTTCGGCATCCTCTTGTTCTTCGACGCGGTGTTCCTCGTCGTCGGGGCTCTGGGGTTCGAATTCGCGATCGACTAGCGATCGTCTCGACGATCGCGCAGAAACGAATAGCGATCCTCGCCGCGCTCCTTTGCCTCGGCCTCGTCGCTTGCGCGGACTCCGAGGGGGATCGAGGCGTCGCCGACGAGGGGATGCTGACCGCACCCATCACCCTTCCCGAGCCGGGACCGGTAGACCCGGCCTGGCTCGTTGCCGCCCCGCAGCCCGCCGACGGAGTCATCGAGACGGCGCGGAGCATCCCCGGCGCGGCCGCGGTGGCGGCCGTGGAGATCCACCGGGTCGCGGTGCACGGCCCCGCGGGCCGTCAGATGCTCAACATCGGCGCCGTCGCTCCGCTTCGCTACCGATCCCTGGCCCCTGATGCGTCGGAGGCAGCGGACCACGTCTGGACCTCATTGCTGGCGGGTCAGACGGTGCTGAGCTTCGACGCAGCCGACACGATGGCCATCGATGACGGCACCACGCTTCGCTTCGCCGAGATCGGGCGCGTCTCCGTGGGAGCCATCGCAGACAACGGGACCCCCAACCTCGTCGACGCCCTCGTGGACGAGAGCATCATGCGCGGGAGCGAACCCGATGCCACCTTGCTGGTGCTCGGCGCGCGTGAAGGTGGATCCCGAGTGGCGCTCGAGCGAGGTCTGAAGGCAGCCTTACCCGAGCTGCCGATGCGCCCGATGCTGGGGCGCTCGAGCGGCGCGCTGGCCGTTCCGGAACCCGAGGCCACGGGCGAGGCGAACGCGGGCCCGATCGCTGCGATGGCCTTCCGAACCGTTGACGATGGGTTCATCAAACCCGAGTCAGGGTGGATCGAGCGAAACATAGGAACCAAGACCCTCCCGATAGTCGGCGAAGTCAACTGCCATCGACTGCTCTTGCCACAGCTGAACGCGGCGCTCGAGGAGCTCGAGACCGCGGGGCTGGCGACTCTGGTCGACCCGAGCCAGTACGGCGGCTGTTACGTCCCGCGTTTCATCGACCGCGACCCATCGAGGCCGCTCTCGATGCACGCTTTCGGCCTGGCCGTGGATCTCAACGTGTCCACGAACCAGCTGGGTACGACCGGGTCGATGGACCCGCGCGTGGTCGAGACGTTCGAGCGGTGGGGCTTCCGGTGGGGAGGCCGATGGGCGAGGCCGGACCCGATGCACTTCGAGCTCGAACGCCTGGTGGATGTGGACCCTCTCTGAGCTCGTCTGCGAAAAAACCCCGGGCAGTAATCTGAGGAGATGAGCGCGACCGCGACCACAGAGGCTTCTCCGGCGATCCCTCCGAGCCGTTCGGACCGCCCGACCCTGACGTGGCTGGCCGTAGCCGCTTGGGGAGGCGTCACCGTCGCCCTGCTCCTTATCTTCTTCGTGGCGCGTGAGGCCGACGTGGCGATGGGGGGCCAGCTCCAGCGGATCTTCTACGTTCACGTGCCCTCGGCGTGGCTGTCTTATCTCGGATTCGCCATCGTGTTCGTCTGCTCGATCGCCTACCTCAAGACCGGGGCAAGGAGGTGGGACCTTTTGGCCCACGGAGCCGCAGAGATCGGCGTCCTGTTCGCCACACTGGTCCTGATCACGGGACCCATCTGGGCCCGCCCGGTGTGGGGGACATGGTGGCAGTGGGATGCCCGGCTGACCTCCACGCTGGTGTTGTGGCTGACGTACGTCGGATACCTGCTGCTGAGGGGCCTTGCCACCGACCGAACCAGAGCCGGCCGGCTGGCCGCCGTGGTGGGCATAGTGGGCTTCATCGACGTCCCGATCGTCCACTTCTCGGTGCAGTGGTGGAGGACCCTGCACCCGATGGGACCTACGATCGCCGACCCCACCCGCAGCTCGGGGTTGGGGGGGCCGGAGCTGATCACGTTCTTCACCGCCCTCGTCGCGTTCACGCTGCTGTTCGCATGGCTGCTCGCGGTCAGGGTCCGCCTGGGGCGTACGGCCGACGACCTGGACGCGCTCGAGCTCCGGGCCTTTCGCTCGTGAACTCGTGAGCGAGGTCGCCTGGCTCGCGGTCGCCTTCGCTGCGGTCTGGATCGGGATCGGTGCCTATGCCGTTTCACTGGTCGTGCGCCAGCGGAAGCTAGAGCGACGGGTGGACGAATTGAAGGGTTCCGTGCGCGACCGCGCCGACTGACAAAGTCCCTGCTCAAGCGCACAAAGTCCCGAATTGTTCCGTCCCCGCGTTGCTATGATGGCGCTCGCATGTCACTCCGCGAGCGCGTCTACGCCCGAACCGACCGACCGATGTCGTGGACGAAAGCGATCCTGTTGGGCACGCTTATCTGGATCGTGGGGATCCTTCTGCTCGGTCAGCTGCCCTCGATCATCATCTACTGGAACGACCAGAACATCGCTTCGATCATCGAGTTCACCCAGAAGATCCCGGGCGTGGGCGACGCGGGGTTGAACACGATCCAGATCAACATGCTGCGCGACATCGTCGCCAATGCGGTGCAGATGGGGATCCTTACCGTCATGCTGGTCGCTGCGTACATCTGGCAGGAGCGCAAGCGGAAGCGCACCGGAACGAAGGGCCATCAGGACACCGTCAAGGGCTACATGGCGGGAAAGTGATGACAGCGGATGCCTAAACCACCAGACCCGAAGAACATGGAGATCATCGAGAAACCTGTCTTCCGGGTCGACTACGAGATGGATCTGGTCGACAGCGACTGGCTCAAGGGCGCGGTGAAGCCCAAACGCTTCATCGACTTCATCCCCGAGCAGTGCATCCTGTGCGAGGGCTGCGTAGATATCTGCCCCTGGTACTGCATCTTCATGGTGAACCCCGACGCGGTTGGTGACTCCGGTAACGTCGAACTGGCGCGGCAGATGGAGGGCGACGACATCCTGTTCTTGATCGACGACAACGCATGCACGCGGTGCAATCTCTGTGTCGAGCGGTGCCCAACCGGCGCGCTGGTGCAGAGCGAGGTGTCCGGCGGCAAGAAGCGGGGAGCTCGGGCGATGGGAACCGTGCCGAGCTCGCAGAAGGCATAGCGGAAGTAGGGAAAGGGACGACTTGGCGAAGGTAGCAAGGTTCAATCCCCGGCAGAAGATCGGGGAGGGAATAGACAAGCTGCACAACGGGCAACTGTGGCGGGCGATCTTCCGGCCCGGGTCGATCTTCAGGCGGGGATACGCTGACTCCCCGCGCAACCGCGCCTACGTCGTCATGAACTCGCTGCTGTATCACCTGCACCCTGTGAAGGTGAAGCGACACGGGATCAAGCTGTCCTACACGCTGTGCCTCGGGGGCCTTTCCTTCTTCTTGTTCATCCTGCTGACGATCACCGGGATCTATCTGATGTTCTTCTACCGGCCGTCGGTCGACATGGTGTACGCGGACATGCAGAATCTCAACACGCAGGTCTCGTTCGGCCTGCTCGTCCGGAACCTTCACAGGTGGGGCGCGCACCTCATGGTCATCAGCGTCTTCTTGCATATGGCCCGAGTCTTCTACACGGGCGCTTACAAGCCCCCGCGGGAGTTCAACTGGGTTGTGGGCGTGATCCTGTTGCTGCTGACGCTGCTGCTGGCCTTCACCGGCTACCTGCTTCCGTGGGACCAGCTTGCGGTGTGGGCCGTCACGGTCGGCACCGAGATGATGAAGAACTCACCTGTGATCGGTAATCAGGTGCAGTTCGCGCTGCTGGGCGGACCCGTGATCGGGCCGGAGACATTGCTACGCTGGTACACGCTGCACGTCTTGTTCCTCCCCTTCATCATCGTGATCTTCATCTCGATCCACTTCTGGCGAGTGCGAAAGGACGGAGGCATCTCGGGCCCCATGTAGGGCGAACGAGAGACAGATATGCCGACCCCCGACGAGGTATTCGAGCAGGTACTGAGCGAAGAGACCGCCAAAGGCTCCTCCCCCGCCGTCGCCCAGGCACGCGCCAAGGCCGCTCGGGTGAGGGCCCAGCGCGGCTCCACCACTCCGAACGTGCCGGACGCCTCGACCGCCCCGGCGCCTGACCGAGCCGAAGCATCGGCTCAGGCCGGGGATGCACCCGCAGCAGAGGCCGGCGATGGAGCGGCTGCGCGAACCGAGGCCAAGCCGGCGGCCGCCGCGACCGCAACCAAGCCGGCCGCGGGGAAGCCCGCAGCCGCCAAGGCAGCACCCCGAACAGGCGCGCCGGCGAAGAAGACCGCGGGGAACGGGAACGGCGTCGCGGTTCCGGACCGGGTCCAGCGCCTACTGGCGGTGGTGAAGCCCGAGGCGATCCAGAAGGTCGAACGACAGCCGATGGACCGCGTGAACGTGTGGCCGCACCTCATGGCGGCGGAGTTCGTCGCGTTGCTGGTCGTGCTCGCCGCTCTGACGTTCTTCTCGGTGGCCGTCGATGCACCCCTACGTGAGCTGGCGAACTTCAACCAGACGCCGAACCCTTCCAAGGCACCGTGGTACTTCCTCGGCCTCCAGGAGCTCCTCCGTTATTTCCACCCACAGGTCGCCGGCGTCACGATCCCAACCGTCGTGATCATCGCTCTGTTTGCCGCGCCGTTCATCGACAGAAACCCGGCAACGTCCCCCGACGCGCGCAAGCTGGCGATCGTCTTGTTCTCCTTCTTCATGTTGACCTTCGCGGTCCTCACGATCACCGGGATGTTCTTCCGGGGGCCGGGCTTCAACTTCGTATATCCATGGGAAGGCGGCATCTTCTTTGAGCTGTAACGGAGAGAAGTGAGCCCGGGAACCATCGCTCTCATCGTCGTCGCGGTGAGCGTCGTGGCGTGGGCCTTGTTCATGCTGAACGTGACGGTGCGCCGCGAGCGCAAGGCCGCGATAGCGACGGCACCGGCGGGGACCGCGGCGGCGGATCGGACGGAGGCGGAATCGACGTCGACCCCAGCCGATGTTGAATCGACGTCCGGTAAGGAAGTGACGGTCGAGAAGGTCCCCGAGAAGCAGCGGAAGCCGTTGACGTCGGGACAGCTCGCCGTGTCGCGGCGACAGTTCCTGAACCGCGCGTGGACCGCTTCGTTCAGCGCGTTCCTCGGGTTCTTCGGCATGGCGACGCTGTCGTTCTTGTGGCCGAAGTTGACCGGCGGGTTCGGAACCACGATCACGGTCGGTGACCACAAAGAGCTGTTGAAACAGATCGGCCCCAAGGCGAATTTCAAGCCTCTGTTCGTGCCCGAGGGTCGCTTCTGGCTCACGTACTACGAGGGGACCGGCGACGCGCCCGTGTATCTGGCCGTCGGTGCCGCCGACGCCAAGATGCAGGCCCTCTACCGGAAGTGCGTGCACCTCGGTTGTTCGGTACCGCACTGCGAGAAGTCCTCGTTGTTCGAATGCCCGTGCCACGGGTCGAAATACCGGCTCAGCGGCGAATACTACGGTGGGCCGGCCCCGCGGGGGCTCGATCGATTCCCGATATCCATCTCGGGCGGCAAGGTCGTGGTGGACACCGGCGATACCCAGATCGGACCGCCGCGTGGGACCAACACCTGGGACGCGTTCTCGGAGCCACAGGGGGATCTTTGCGTCCCGACGTGATCGAGACCAGAGGCCACCGTGGAAGCTAGCGACATCTGGGTCCTTGCGCTTGCGCTGATCGTTCCGGCGCTGATCCTGTGGGGCGTCTACCTGGCGCGTTCCGGGCGCACGGGGCGCCCTTCGGTGATCCTCGGGATCCCGCAGGCACTCCGCCCGGGGGCCGCGGACGAAACGCTCGAAGGGCCGCGACTCGAACGGATCCAGCGCTGGGGTCTCGTAGCAACCCTGGCGATCGCGTTGTTCATCCCCGCGTACTGGCTGGGTGAGATCCAACGACAGGAAGCCTTCGCGAGCCGGTTCGATGAGGA
>JACCXF010000012.1 GCA_013697295.1 Actinomycetota bacterium
TGGGTTCGGCCCTGCGTTGGTCGCCAGCGATCCGGCGTCAACGTGCACGACGACCGTTGCCCGGTCCGGGTCCGAGTCGGCGGCCGTGCTCGAGCTCGCCATCTCCGCCAGCGTGTCGGCCTGCCGCAACCTCGAGGAGCTGCACTGCCTGGGTTCGAGGCAGGCGGAGCTGCGTGCTCGCCCAATCGACCATGGAAGTGGCCCCGTCGGCCTTCCAGTCCTCGCGCCGGTCGTAGGCGACGATGAGGTTCAACATCCGGCGCCGGACGGCGCATTCGAGCCCGTGGAGCTGCCCGATGGCGTCGGTCAGGTCCTGTGGACTCGACCCATCAAATGTCCCGCGGTCGAGAGAATCAGCTTCGAACGACTCACTTTCCATGCGGCAACCCTAATGAGAGGGTGCGACAGAAACCCCCGCCCGATCGGGCTTCCCTCGGAAAATAGTTGCGATAGATTCCCGTCCCTTGGGCCCTCTGACCCCTCGTCCGGGTCCCCGGCCACCGAACGCCCGGGATGGGTTGACCCGACCAGGCCCCCCGCGTACTGTCGGTTCATGCCTTCCCCCGATGGGCCGTCCGGCCCCCCAGGTGGCGCGGCGCGCCCAGATATCGACGCGGTCAAACATCAGGCTCTCGGCTGTACGAGATGCCGCCTGGCGGAGGGCCGCACGCAGGTCGTTTGGGCGGACGGCAACCTGGACGCCGACCTTCTGTTCGTGGGCGAGGCCCCCGGCTTCCACGAGGACAAACAGGGCATCCCCTTCGTGGGGGCAGCGGGGCAGCTGCTCGACCGGCTCCTGGGCGAGATCGAACTAGACCGGACGAAGGCCGCGATCGTGAACGTCATCAAATGCCGGCCGCCCGGGAACCGCGACCCCTTGCCGGACGAGATCGAATCGTGCCGGCCCTACCTCGAGGCACAGCTCGCTCACATGCAACCGAAGGTGATCGTCACGCTTGGGAATTTCGCCACGAAGTTCGTCCTTCAGCAGCAGATAGGGATCACGCGGGCGCGCGGTCAGAAATACCGGCGAGGCGACACGACGGTCGTGCCGACCTTCCATCCGGCGGCGGCGTTGCGCGGGGGTCGCTTCGGGGGGATGAGCCCGATCGATGCGATCCGTGAGGACTTCCAGCTCGTCAAAGAGGAGCTCGCCTCCCGGCGCGCCGCGGAGCTTCAAGCCGTGGTGAGCGCGCCGGATGAGGCCCGGCAACTCGACCTGTTCTAGGGATGGGTCGGGTCCTGACGGTCACCACATCCTCGCCGGAGGAGACCCGGATCCTTGGGGCTTCGCTCGCGCCGTCGTTGCTCCCGGGCGACGTGATCAGTCTTACCGGCGATCTGGGGGCCGGCAAGACGGCCTTCGTACAGGGTCTGGCGAGCGCGCTCGGCGTCGAGACGCGCGTGACGAGCCCCAGCTTCACGATCGTCCACACCTATCAGGGGCAGTTCCCGCTCGTGCACATGGACGTCTACCGGCTCGATTCGTTCCAGGAGGTCATCGACCTGGGTTTCGACGAGCTGATAGACCCGGAGGCCATCCTCGTCGTCGAGTGGGGCGAGGCCGTTGCTCCCCTGCTCCCCACCAGGTACCTGGAGATCGAGCTGCGGCAGCCTCTGGGCCCCGAGCCGGAAAACATCCGTCACGTCTTCCTGCGTCCGCACGGCGCCGAATGGCTTCGCAAGCTGGAAGCGATGCAGCGGGCCGCAGAAGCTCTGTTGGATGCTGTTTCGCCCGGGGTATCCGAAGGGGGCCGGTTCTTGGACTCGTCCGCGCTCCTGGCACGCGACCATAGTGACCGGCCCGCGGAACCCGACGAGGAGGATTGATGCTGGTGCTGGGGATCGAGACCTCGACCCCGCAAACGAGCGTGGCGATCGGCTCCGAGCAGGGGGTTATCGCCAGTGCACTCGTGTCACGCGGTTCGTCTCACAACGAGTTCCTCCTGCCCGCCGTGCGCTTCTGCCTGGATCAGGTGGGTCTGGGTTTCCGGAACCTGGGCGGGATCGCGGTGAGCCTGGGGCCGGGCCTCTACACCGGGATGAGGGTGGGCGTCGCCACCGCCAAGGCGCTCGCGCAATCGCTCTCGATCCCGATCGTCGGCATGGCCAGTCTCGACCTGCTCGCCTACGATGTCCGTTACTCATCGAAAGGGATCTGCGCCGTCCTGGATGCGCGCCGCGGCGAGGTGTTCACCGCTTTCTACCGGTCTTCGCCCGGCGGGATCCAGCGCATGAGCCCTTACCGCGTGGAGAAGCCGGAGCAACTCGCCGTCGGCATCTCGTCGCGCCCGGAAGAGGTCCTCATGATCGGCGACGGCGCTCTTGCATACAGCGAGATATTCGAGGAACTCGGTTCGGTGGTCGAGGTCGGCACGATGAGTCATGCGTTCCCGAACGCACGGGCTTTGGTGGAACTGGCTCTTCCCCGTATGTACCGCGAGGACTTCGACTCCTTGTACGCACTCAAGCCCTTGTACCTGAGACGCTCGGCAAAGCGTATCCAGTGGCAACGCATCCGCGACAGGCGGCGGTCGGCGTGATGGCGCTTGCGCGTGCTCCTGAGCCCGGTACGCCCGTTGAGATCGAGATGACACGCATGCGCCGGCGGCACCTGCGCCGGGTGCTGTCGATCGAGGCGCGGGTGTACCCGCGTCCCTGGAGCACGTCGCTGTTCCTTTCGGAACTTGCGCAGCGAACAACGCGCACCTACTTGGTCGCGAGGCACGACGGTGAGGTCGTGGGATACGCAGGAATGATGTTCTTGCCGCAGGAATCCCACGTGACGAACATCGCGGTGGACCCTGACTGGCACGGTTACAAGATCGGGTCTCGGCTTCTGTTGAAGATCATCACCGAGTCGCTGGCGCGCGGCTCGGACCGGCTCTCGCTCGAGGTGCGCGTCTCGAACTCGGCCGCCCAGATGATGTACGAGAAGTTCGGCTTTTCCGTCGTTGGGGTCCGCAAGGGTTACTACATCGAGACGAACGAGGACGCTTACGTGATGGTCGTCGACAACGCACTGTCCAACGAATATCGCGAGCTACTGGCCGGCATCCGCGCTCGCCTATACGGCCTGGGCGACGGTTCGACCAGATGAGTGACGTGGTGTGGGCGGCCCCCCGGCCCTTGGCCCAGAGCAAGCCCGTTGAGGAATGGGATGAGGACACGCTCGTTCTCGGCATCGAAACCTCTTGTGACGAGACCTCGGCTTCGGTGGTGCGAGGCGGACGTCAGATCCTGTCCAACGTGATCGCCTCGCAGGTGGAACTGCACGGCGAGTACGGAGGTATCGTGCCGGAGATTGCCGCACGGGCCCACGTCGAGTCCCTCACACCGGTGATCCGAGAGGCTTTGCTCCAAGCTGATGTGACTTTCTGGGACCTCGATGCGGTCGCGGCGACGCTTGGCCCCGGGCTCATCGGTTCGCTTCTGATCGGAGTAGCCGAAGCGAAGGCGATGGCCGCGGTGCTCGATGTGCCGTTCGTCGGGGTCAATCACCTCGAAGCCCACATCTACTCCAATCTCCTCTCCGACGCCGAGGCCCGATTCCCCGCCGCGGTCCTGCTCATCTCCGGGGGGCACACGCTCCTCGTCCACGCCCACGAGCACGGGAACTACGAGCTCCTCGGCGGAACCATCGACGATGCAGCGGGCGAGGCGTTCGACAAAGTCGCCCGGTTCCTCGGGTTGGACTATCCGGGGGGGCCGGAGATCGACCGGCTCTCACTGCTGGGTAACCCGGCGGCGGTGGACTTCCCCAGAGCCATGCTGCGTGAGCCTGGATTCGACGTTTCCTACTCGGGGTTGAAGACGGCGGTCATCAACTACGTCCGCAAGTGCGAGAGCGCCGGCGGCGAGATCTCGGTCCAGGACATCGCCGCCTCGTTCCAACAAGCGGTGGTGGATATCCAGGTCCTGAAAACGATGTCGGCCGTGACCCACGTGGCGGCCGAGCGACTCTTCCTGTGCGGAGGGGTGGCGGCCAATTCGGCGCTGAGGAAGGGCCTCGAGGAGGCGTGCGCGGCGGCGGGGGTGACGTTCACGGTTCCGCCGCTCGACCTCTGCACCGACAACGCGGCCATGGTCGCCGCCTGCGGGACCGCCATGCTCCGCCGGGGGTTCTACACCTCTCTGGATGCCGCCCCCGACCCGAACCTCCCTCTGGCCGCTTCCTGAACGCCGTCCACCGGCTCCCGGAGCGGATTTGACCACTTCATGGACCTCAGGCTACTCTTAGCACTCTACATACGGGAGTGCTAAAGCAACCGCTCAGGAGGTATGAATGGCCACCGCAACTAAGACGATCAAGCCGCTCGAGGACCGCATCCTGGTCCGTCCCGAGGAGGGCGAGGAGACCACAGCGTCCGGCATCGTGATCCCCGACACCGCCAAGGAGAAGCCGCAGGAGGGCACCGTTCTCGCGGTCGGCCCAGGCAAGCGGTCGGACACCGGAGACCTCATCCCCATGGATGTCAGCGAGGGGGACCTGGTTATCTACTCGAAGTACGGCGGCACCGAGATCAAGCTCGATGGTGAGGAGCTTCTGATCCTCTCCGCGCGTGACGTTCTCGGCATCGTCGGCTAGAGAACCCGACCCCCGGAACAACCTGAGGTGCAGGACGACGCGTTCGTCCCGGCACCTTCTCCAAGGAGGAGCTCTACATGGCAAAGATGTTGCATTTCGAAGAGGAAGCCCGGCGCGGGCTAGAGGCCGGCGTCGACCGGGTCGCTGCCGCCGTGCGAGTGACGCTCGGCCCCCGCGGCCGCAACGTCGTTCTCGACAAGAAGTGGGGCGCGCCCACGATCACGAATGACGGCGTGACGATCGCGAAAGAGATCGAGCTCGAGGACCCGTGGGAGAACATGGGGGCCCAGCTCGTGAAAGAGGTGGCGTCGAAGACCAATGACGTGGCCGGAGATGGCACCACCACCGCAACCGTTCTCGCGCAGGCAATGGTCAAGGCAGGCCTCCAGCACGTCGCCGCCGGCGCCAACCCGATGGGCATCAAGCGTGGGATCGAGAAGGCTGTTAAGGCCGCGGTCGAATCCATCAAGTCCCAGGCGCGTGACGTAGAAGGCCGCGGCCAGATCGCACACGTCGCTTCGATCAGCGCGAACAACGACCCCGAGATCGGCGAGATGGTCGCCGAGGCGATGGACAAGGTCGGCAAGGATGGCGTCATCACGGTCGAGGAGTCGAACACCTTCGGGCTCGAGCTCGAGCTCGTCGAGGGTATGCAGTTCGACAAGGGCTACATCTCTCCGTACTTCGTGACCGACCAGGACCGCATGGAAGCCGTGCTCGAGGACGCCTACATCCTCATCGTGGCAGGCAAGATTTCGACGGTCCGCGACATGCTGCCGGTGCTCGAGAAGGTCATGCAGTCCGGTAAGCCGCTCCTGATCGTGGCCGAGGACGTCGAGGGCGAGGCCCTCGCAACACTGGTCGTCAACAAGATCCGTGGGACCTTCCGCGCTGCTGCGGTGAAGGCTCCAGGCTTCGGCGACCGCCGCAAGGCCATGCTCCAGGACATCGCGATCCTCACGGGTGGCCAGGTCATCTCCGAGGAGGTAGGCCTCAAGCTCGAGAACGTTGGGCTGGACCTTCTGGGCCGCGCCCGCAAGATCGTCCTCACGAAGGACGACACCACGGTTGTCGAAGGTCAGGGCAGCGACGACGAGATATCCGGTCGTATCGACCAGATCAAGGCCGAGATCGAGCGTTCGGACTCCGACTGGGACAGCGAGAAGCTGCAGGAGCGTCTCGCCAAGCTTGCCGGTGGCGTAGCGGTTCTGAAGGTCGGGGCCGCAACCGAGGTCGAGCTCAAGGAGAAGAAGCACCGCATCGAGGACTCCGTGAGCGCAACCCGAGCCGCGGTCGAAGAGGGCATCGTGGCCGGCGGTGGCACGACGCTGGTGCGGGCCCGCGAGGCCGTCGACGCTCTCGAGCTCGAGGGTGACGAGGCCGCAGGCGGTCGCGTAGTTGCCGAGGCACTGAGGGCGCCGCTGTGGTGGATCGCCCATAACGCAGGCCTCGAAGGCGGAGTCGTGATCGAACGGGTTCTCAACGAGAAGCCCGGGCACGGACTCAACGCCGCAACTGGTGAGTACGTGGATCTTTACGCCGACGGGATCATCGACCCTGCGCGCGTGACTCGCTCGGCGCTCGAGAACGCGGCGTCGATCGCAGCGCTCTTGCTGACGACCGAGGCGACGATCGCGGACAAGCCGGAAGAGGACGACGACGCCGGTCACGCTCACGCCGCCGGAGGTATGGGTGGCATGGGCGGTATGGGTGGCATGGGCGGCATGATGTAAACGGGTTCAACCCGAACCGAAACACGAAAAGGCCCCCGCGCAAGCGGGGGCCTTTGTTCGTATCCATCGCTAGGACCACCACGCCTGAGAGGGCGAGGCGAGGGAACGTCCATCCTCGTGTCGGGTGTCGGCGAAAGAACAACCGGAATGTTCGCTATCTAACAGCCGCTCCGACTATCGCGCTCAATCCTATGAATGAAAGCCTGTCTAGAGAGAGGAGGACGCCCGTGTCCTCGACACGAGTATTTCGCACGATCGTCATCAGCACGGTGGTGGGTCTCTTTGGAGTGGTTGCCGTACAAGCCTCTGCCGCCCCTTCTTGTGGGGGCCGGCGCGCAACGATCGTTGGAACGAAGCGGAACGACGAACTGAAGGGCACCAATCGAGCCGACGTCATCGTCGGGCTCGGCGGGCGTGACGAGATCGTGGGGTTGCAAGGCCCCGACGTGATCTGCGGTGGAGCTGGGAACGACGAGATATATGCCGGATCGGGCGACGACATCGTTCTTGCCGGTGGCGACCGTGACTCCGTTCAAGGGGGTGAGGGTTCCAACCAGCTCGATGGTGAAGGAGGGCGAGACTATCTTTACGGAGGTCCCCAGGCCGACGCGATGTTCGGTGGCGCGGGTCGAGACTCCGTGGCCGGAGAGGGCGGTGCCGACCTCATCAACGGCGAGTCGGGCAACGACTACCTCCGGGGCGGCTCCGGAAGGAATCGCGTTCTTGGGGCCGATGGTGACGACAGTATCTCCGGGGGCGTGCTCCGGGATGAGTTGAGCGGCGGACCGGGCGACGACCGCCTGACGGGATTCGGCGCGGCCGATCGGCTGCTTGGCAATGAGGGAGATGATGAACTCGGCGGCGGCGGCGGCGATGACGAGTTGCGCGCGGGCCCGGGGACCGACGAGCTGACCGGAGACTCCGCCTGCTCGTGCCGACGTCTGGAAGATGTCCCCGCCAGGGGCGACGACGTCCTCGCCGGGGGCAGCGGTTCGGACACGATCTTCCTGTGGAGGCACCCCAAGTCCGAGGACATGATCGTCGTTGATCTATCGAGCGGTACGGCAACCGGCGACGGGGAAGACCGGCTGATGGACATCGAGAACGTCAACACGAAGAGCTCGGGCGACGACCAGCTAACCGGCTCGGAGGCAGATAACAGGTTCTGGTCCGCTGATGGTAACGATGTCGAGCTCGGTCTAGGTGGGGATGACGAGTTCATCGCCGCTGAGGGTGACGACCGGCACGATGGCGGAGAAGGCGATGACACCGTCAGTTTCCGGGCGTCACAGCTGGAAACCGTCGTCAATCTCAGAAGTCAGACCGCACAGGGGATGGGCTCGGACGTCGTCGCGGAGATCGAAAACATCACCGGATCCCACTATGGCGACATCATCACGGGCGACGACGCGGACAACACTCTTCGAGGCCTAGATGGCGAAGACGTGTTGCGCGGCTCTGGTGGGGACGATGTCATACGGGGAGGCCTGAATAGCCTCACTCGGCTTGACCGGGTGGACTCACTATCAGGTGGAACCGGGAACGACCTTATCGACGGCGGCGATCCCGAGGATGTTGACCGCGAAGGCAACTTCGTCGACGGAAACGATGAGGTCGACTTCAGCACCTCCGACGGGGGCGTCGTGGTCGATCTCGGGGCCGGCACCGCGACCGGTGAGGGAAATGACGAGATCCTGCGGGTCGAAGACGTCGTCGGTTCCGGGGACAATGATGTGATCACGGGCGACGACAAGCCCAACGAGATCAACGCGATCGCGGGCAACGACGCAGTCGACGGTGGCGCCGGGGACGACGAGCTCGAAGGCAACTCGGGCGATGATTCATTCGTAGGTGGAGGTGGAACTGACGTTCTCGAGTTCAATTACTCCGCCGGCCCGGTGGACGCCGATCTGTTGTCCGGCGTTGCAACCGGGCAGGGCACCGACTCGATCGCAACGATAGAGAACCTGAGAGGGTCGATCTTCGACGACACCCTGGCAGGAGACGATGGGGTCAACTCGATCATCGGCGGCTTGGGCGACGACGTGTTGACGAGCCGCGGGGCGAACGACGTGGTCGGTGGTGGCAGTGGAGCCGACGCTCTCGATGGCGGCGCTGATAGCGACCAGCTGATGGGTGAGCGAGGCGACGATGTCATAGCGGGCGGCGATGGGGATGACCTGATGTCGGGCGCCGCAGGCAACGATTCACATGATGGCGCCGCGGGCAACGACTGGATCGTGGATGACGTTGGGGACGATGGCTACGAGGGCGGAAGCGGCGCCGACACGCTCGACTACTCAACCGCGATCGCGTCCCTGGATGGCGATCTCGTGGCCGGGACGGTTTCTGGCCGCGGGGACGACACGGTCTCCGGCGTCGAGAATCTCATCGGCGGCAGCGGTGACGATGAGTTCCAAGCCGACGACAACGCCAACCGTTTGATCGGCAACGCCGGTCTCGACAAGTTGCTGGGTGCTGCAGGTGACGACTTCCTGCAAGGAGGTCTGGGTCAGGACGCCCTCGACGGTGGAGAGGGCCACGATATCGCCTCGTACGAGAACGCCACCCGGCCGATCGTGGTCGACCTGCGTGCAGGATTCGCGCAGGGTGCGGGTTCCGACGCTGTTATCTCGATCGAGAGTGTGATCGGTTCTCCATTCAGCGACTACTTGCGGGGTGACCTGGGCGATAACGTCATCCACGGCGCCTCGGGTGATGACGTGCTTGAGGGCCGGGAAGGCCATGACGAACTCCACGGAGACGACGGTAGCGATACGGCGGATGGTGGGGACGACAACGATGTGTGCGTTGCCGAGTACACGACATTCTGTGAGTAACGGCCTCTAGGACCCGAGTTGGGGGGGCGGTCGCGTCATCGACGTGACCGCCCTTCGTCGTCTCGGCTCGCGAGCGCCTGGCCTCTGGCATAGTGGCTCGGCCGAGGGGGAGATGACGTGTTGAGCCGGGCGAGTGAACGTGGACGGATCCGATGGGCCATTGGATGCCTACGACAGGTCGGGACGCTACAAGCTTTACCGGCTTGCCGCCGGGGCCCCGATGGTCGGTGAGGTCCTTCCGAAGCAGGTCGGGAGACCCCTTCGCTTCGTGGTTCAGAAGCGCCTGGACGGGCGCTGGCGGTTCCACGAGTCGTCGTCTTTCACCATCTCATCGAGCGGGACGGTGACGGCGTACTTCAAGCCCGCCCGGCCGGGAACGTTCCGGATCCGGACGGTCTTCGATGTCTTCGACTACGTTCGGGATGGGTCGCCTGGCGGTACCTGAAGATGACGCAGCGCTGACCGGCGGGGCCAACTACCGATGGCCCTCTAGGGGAGGTAGCGACCCGGGTCTACCGGGTTGCCGTTCAGGCGCACCTCGAAGTGAAGGTGGTCGCCGTAGCAGGTTCCGGAGCAGCCCACGTACCCGAGGATCTTGCCCTGGTCGATGAACCCCCCGGTTACCTCGTACCTCGACATGTGCGCGTAGAGCGTCGAGATGCCGCCGCCGTGATCGATGATCATCGCGTTCCCGTACCCGCTCATGCTCGAGCTGGCGTAGATGATGTTCCCGCTCTTGGCGGCCACGATCGGCTGCCCGGAGTATCCGTCGATGTCGTAGCCCGTGTGCGTGCTGCCCCAACGGGGGCCGTAGGGAGAGGTGACGGCGCCGTTTAGGGGCCAGATGAAGCCCTGAGACGATTTCCCAAGAGCCGCGACGTCGGTTTCGACCTGGGCCTGCAGGATCCGCTGCTTGATCTCGTCCTGCTCCGATTCGAGACTACCCTCGCGGTCCCGTTGGCCGCCCAGCTTCACGTTGAGCTTCTCGAGGTCTTCGCTGAGCTGCACTCGGCTCACGTTGAGCTGCTGCTGGAAGTCAGACCGTCGCGCCAGCTCGGCTTCCAGCTCGTTCTTCTTGTCGAAGAGAACGGCCGACTGCGCTTCGATCGTTTGCTGCAGGCGGCCGTACTCGACCAGGGCCCCGGTGTTCTCCTGCGCCGCAACGCCGAGCAACTCGACCTTGTCGGTTAGCTCGCTGAGAGATTCCGCTTCCAGCAACGCGTCGATAGTTTCCGTCGAACCCGACTTGTAGAGGGCGACGGCTTGATCGGTAGCGAGTTCCTCGACCCGGTCGATCTCCTTCTGGGTCTCGTCTATCTGCGCCTGGGCGACCTCGACCTCGGCCTGAACGGACTCGACCCGGGCATCCAACCGGTTGACCTCGATCTGGATCTTCGTGATGGCGCGGTTGAGGGCATTGACCCGCTCCTTCAGATCGCTCGCCTTGTCGGCGTTGACGTCGATCCGGTCGCGGATCGCGTCCAGCTCCTCCTGGGTGCTCCGAAGTTGGTCCTTGGGGCCGGCGACGACTCCGGCGGCGGGGATGAGAAGGGCGCACAGGACGACGGCCGCTAGCGACGCGCGTCTGAGCCTTCTCTGCAAGTTCTCTCCTCTGTCGACATCCGGATCGTGGACGGCCAGAGATAAGGATCCCGGTTTCTCGTGCCAGCCCGTCCGGCCTCTCGAGCGCTTCATCTCCCGCCATGGAGGTGGTTCTCTCGCTCGATCAGGCCGCTGGGCATCCTGCCACAGGGGGGTAGGCGGTTCAAGCAGGACTAGCCTATCTTGACTAGGGCTGCACCGAAGGATCGTCCCGAACCAGACATTTAGCTTGTGGTCACGGTCACAACATGATTCCGCAGGCGTCGCATGGCCCCTTCTAACCGGCTCCCGGCGGAAGCGCGAAAAAACCTTGTCGGAACGCGAAGAAACCTCGCTCTTCGGACTTGCGCTCCGGCCTCAGCCTTGATTAAGTGCTTCTTGTACCCGTTGAGTCGTAAACCGGTTTCGGCCGGGACGAAGGCTCGGCGGGTGCATTTTTTTGTCCCCTCTTACCCCCCGGTTGCCCGCCCTCGGCCGTTCGCCGTTATCCTTCGCGCTCGCGAGGAACCCGAGACAGGAGCCCCGTATGGCGGACATGGGCGTCATGGCACTAGAGACGGCCATCAAGGAGATCCAGGGCGTGCTTGGCTGCGTCATCCTCACGCACCCCGACGGGACGCCGGCCGAGGTCCAGGCCTTCATCCGGGCGGGGTCGGAGCGTTCCCAGATCGAACAGACGATCCTCGACCAGGTCTCCGGCGGCGGACTGGCCCCCCTTAGACAGGTGCACGTCTTCGAGCTGGATGCAGAGTCCGGGTTCGGCGACCGTGAATCGCTCAACCGGGCGGCCGAGCTAGCGGAACAGGAGGCGCGGGCGCGTGGCCCGATCAGCACCGGTGTTTCGGCTCAGGCGCCGGCCGATCTGGAGGCGTTACGCCACCGGCCCCCCCTCAAGAAGGTCGTGCTCACCTCCTCTTCATGGCAATCGGAAGCGCAGGTGGCCCTCGGCGACGAGACCAAAGAGGTCGTCGGTGAGGCCAGTGGCGAAAAGGCCCCTCATGGGCTCCGCGTTCTCGCCCAGGCCACGTTGGATGCGTGTGCTCGATTGAACGACGAGCTGGAGTTCGATCTCAAAGGCGCCTCACTGGTGGAATCGCTGGGGCGGGAGGCGGTGTTGGTACTCGTGGAGGTGAACGAGCCGCCCGAGACGCTTGGGGCTGCGCTCGTGAGGGGGGGCCCGGTGAGCGAGGCCGCCGTGCGGGCGACGCTCGACGCCGTCAACCGGCGGCTGGCTCAGGACGCTTAAGGCGGCCCCCGGCAGGACTTGGGACGAGGGCCCCGAACCCCTAGAGGACGGCTCTTCGACAGCCTTCCCCGGGTGGCGAGCTGGGCGGGCGTTTGGTACTCTAAGAGTGTTATAGGAGTGTGCCGGGAGTGCGGGCGCGCCACTCAGTGGCCCTGCAGCTCCGGGAGCACCTCTCTCAACTCACACGTCGGAAGTCGGCGAGATCGCAAAGGAGAGCTCATGCCCAGCACCCTTAAGGACGTGCCCGGATTCCAACCTCACGGCGGGGCTCTAGAGCTTCGGATGGCCGGCGATGAGGAGCGCGCCGCGCTCCTGGCCACGGCCGCTGACCTGCCGAAGATCGAAGCGAAGGCGCGTCGAGTGCTGTCGGACCTCGAGCTGCTGGCGGTCGGAGCCGTATCGCCGAACCGCGGCTTCATGAAGGAAGCGGACTACAAGTCGGTCGTCGACGAGATGCGCCTGTCGAGCGGCATCCCGTGGAGCCTCCCGATCACGCTCTCGGCCACCAAGGAAGAGGTCGACGGGCTCAAGAAGGGCAAAGAGGCGGCCATCGTCCACGAAGGCCGTCCCGTCGCGATCGTCGAGGTCGAAGACATCTACGAGTACGACGTCAAGCACGAGGCCGAGAAGACCTATCGAACGACCGACGAGAACCACCCCGGCGTCGCGTATCTCTACTCGCAGGCTCCCTTCTACATCGGTGGCGAGGCGACCGTGCTCGAGAACGTCTTCGGCCACGAGTTCTCCGACCACCGCCTGACGCCGATGCAACTGCGAACCAAGATCGCTCAGCGCGGCTGGACGACCGTTGTCGCCTTCCAGACGCGCAACCCGATCCACCGGGCCCACGAGTACTTGACGAAGTGTGCGCTCGAGATCGTTGACGGCCTCGTGATCCATCCGCTCGTAGGAGGCACGAAGGGTGACGACATCCCGGCCGAGACGCGGATGAAGTGCTACGAGGTCCTGATGGAGAACTACTACCCGCGCGAGCGAGTCGAGCTATCGGTCTTCCCGGCCGCCATGCGTTACGCGGGTCCGCGCGAGGCGATCTGGCACGCGCTCCTCCGCAAGAACTACGGCATGACGCACTTCATCGTCGGCCGGGACCACGCCGGAGTCGGGGATTACTACGGCACGTACGA
>JACCXF010000043.1 GCA_013697295.1 Actinomycetota bacterium
CGTGCAGACAACCCACCGGCGGAAGCGCGCGGGTTGTCCCAAGCCGAGGTAGCCGAACGGCGACGGCTCGGATTGGTCAACGACGTTCCGGCCACGAGCACCCACTCGGTCCCCCAGATCCTCCGCGGTGCGATCCGTTGAGGCCGGCCGGACGACAGGAAGGGTCGTGGATTAGGATGTCGATCACGCCGCACTCACCGAAGGAGGCTGCTGGATGACGGAAACACGCACGCTCGCAGACGACGAGATCCGCACCGAGTGGCCCGATGGAAGCGCCGCCCAGGGTCCGAATGCCAAGGCCGACGATGACGACGATGACGGCACCGACACCGGCTCGACGGATACCGATACATCTGACGATGACGGCACCGACACCGGCGACGACGACTAACAGCAGTCCCCGCAGATCTGAACCACCCCGAAGCTCTCGATCGCTGCGTAGGTGACGCCCGTACCTTCCTGAACGAGTACTGGGCAAAGGCGCCTCTATACCGTGGGGCCACGAGTCCCGATGCCTTCGACGACCTGCTCACTCTGGACGATGTGGACAGGGTGCTCACCGAGCGTGGCTTGAGGTACCCGGCTCTGCGTCTCGTGAAGGACGGGCAGACCCTGTCGCCCGACACCTACACGAAGACCGTTCGCATGCAATCTCGACGGGTGGACGACGTCATCGATGCGGCGCGTGTCTACGCACACTTCGGCGACGGTGCGACCATCGTGTTGCAAGCGTTGCACCGCTACTGGGAGCCGCTTTTCCACTTCTGTCGCGAGCTCGAGACCGCCTTGACGCATCCCGTTCAAGTCAATACCTACCTGACGCCCCCGCGAGCGCGTGGGCTCGACGTCCACTACGACACCCACGATGTCTTCGTATTGCAGGTGTCGGGCTCGAAGATGTGGAAGGTGTACGGGTCGGCCGTAGATCTCCCGCTCGCCAACCAACACCGCCGGGGAAGAAGCTTCCCCGATCCCGGCAGCCCCCAGATCGACGTCGAGCTCAAACCGGGAGACTGCCTATACATCCCACGCGGTTTCCTACACTCGGCGGAAACCGCTCGGAGCGAATCAACTCACATGACCGTGGGGATCCTCGTTTACCGCTGGATGGACGTGCTGAAGTCGGTGCTGGACGGCGCCGGTAACGAGCTGTTCATGCGGGAAGCACTGCCGCCCGGTTTCGCGCACGATCCCGAAGCCCTAGCGCGTGAGATCCCCAACAAGCTCGCCGAGGTCTCACGGTGGCTCACAGAGCAGGACCCGCTTGCCACCGCGGGGGCATTCTCGGACAGGTTCTGGGGAGGACGGCCCCCGCTCCTCACCGGTCAGCTCCGCCAAGTACTGGATCTCGACGAGATCCAGGATGCTTCGCTCGTGCAGCAGAGAAAAGGTGCCGTCTGCAAGCTGAAGCGCGAGGCCGACGACGTGGTCGTTATCCTCGGCGACCGGCGCCTGCGCATGCCGGCGCACGCAGCTCCGGCTCTCGAGAAGATCCTCGAGGGGGCCGAGATCGAAGTTGGTGATTTGGACGCTGGGCTCGATAGCGAGAGCAGGATCGTTCTCGTCCGCAGACTCATCACGGAAGGCCTGGTGGAACAGCTCCCCCGTGCTTGATCAGACACCTTGCGCCGACGTCTCCCGCGCACAGGGGGAACCCTTGCTCGGTACCGCATCCCGCGTGCGCAACTGGATCCTCATTCAGCATGATGAGCCGTGGGGGCGTGACGCGATCATGCAGGCCGCGCTCGAGAACCCATTGGTCCGTCACCTCCAGCCCAGACTGCGACGCCACCGGATCCGCCCTCTTTTGATCCGCCGGCCCATCGCCACGGGAACGGACAGCGAGCGTCTGTTCCTCGTACACAGTGGCGTGAACGAGCAATGGATACAAGAGATGCACGTCCAGGCGGCGGAAGAGATCCCCGACGATGATCTCACCGGCATGGCTGCTGGACGTCCCCCTTCGACCGGGACGCCGCGAAGCGATCCCCTCTATCTGGTGTGCACACACTCCGAGCACGACGCATGCTGTGGAACCTACGGACGAGGCATCGCCAGCCACCTCTCCGGGCCCCGGCCTGAGCAGACCTGGGAGACCTCGCACGTGGGTGGAGATCGTTTCGCCGCCAACCTGGTCTGTATGCCGCACGGCGCGTACTTCGGGCGGGTAACGGAACGCGCGTCGGTCCGGATCGCAACCTCGTACGAAAGCGGTCGGATAGGCCTCGAGCACTACCGTGGGCGATCGACCTTCGATCCGGTGGTTCAGGCGGCCGACGTCTTCCTACGCCAGAGGGAGCATCTGGAGGGGATCGACGACCTCGCCTTCGAAACCCGGCTCGAACGGGGAGGGGGCCGGGCGAGAGTCGTGTTCCGAGACCCGAGTGGGGCTTTACTCGAGGCCGACCTCACCGTTCGGCGAGCGAGCTCAAGACGGATCACATGCTCCGCCAGCAGACCGGGAACGCCGAGGGAATACCTGTTAGAGG
>JACCXF010000071.1 GCA_013697295.1 Actinomycetota bacterium
ATCGCGTCGATCCGCCCTGCGACGTCGGCGATCGCGTCCGTGGCACCCGGCGTGTTCATGGTGACCTCGACCGCATCGAACCCGCCCCGGACGGCCGCGCCCATCCCTTCGACCGCCTGTTCGGCCGACTCGGTTCGAAAGATGGCCACTACGGTGGCCTCTCTCAGGCGCTCGATGCGGGAGCCGAGCAGTGTGGGGTTCATGTCCAGCAGGGTACTAGCCGCCACCCGATACGACGACGCATCGTCTCGCCTGGGCCGGAAACGAAAACGGAGGCCTCGCTCCGAACGCACCGCTACGGATCGGAGTCGGGTACGACCTGGAAAGCCCCCCCTGCTGCGGTGCGCAAGACCCCGAAGTGGCGCTTGTCGAGCGTCGCCACCTTGGTCTCGCCGAGCGCCTCACAAACAACGGCAACGGATGCGTCGACGAACCCGATGCGTTGATCGGCGTAGCGAGCCTGTAAACGGGCTGCATCGATGAGCAGGGTCGAGTCGATGTGGGATACCGCATAGGAGCCGCCGTGTACGTCTTCGCAGAATGACAGCCACACATCGACCAGACCGGCTCGGCCGATGAAGTAATCCAGCTCGACCAGAACCGGGGCGGGGACCACCAGGCGTTCGGTCGCTTCATCTATCAACCGCCGACACGCACGATGGTCCGGGTCGGCGGCATCGAGGGCGGCGTAAACCACGCCGGTATCCAGGACTAGCGCCATGGTTCTCCGCCTGCTGCCTCTTCCCAGCGTTCGTCGATGGTGCGGCCCGTGACCTTCCCGGTGCTGCGGAAGGTCGCGAGTCGGGGACGCGGTCTGTCTGGGCCCTCGTTCAGATCCCAGTTCGTAAGCGCAAAGGTGTTCGGAGCCACTCTTTGAAAGCGATCGGGATGCCGGGGTAAGCGCGCTGCTAGCTGATAGATGATGCGGTCCGGACCGGCCTGGGGTTTTCTGGGGTGGCGCCACCCCCCATCCCGGATACGGCGGCCGAGCTCCCGGACATGAAGTGGAACGCCGGCCTGCGCGAGAACTTTCTCGGCCGCCCGGTCGAGTGTGAGTCGGGCTAACTGGCCCGCTTCCGGAGCGGGATCCAGCGGGGGCTCAACCCCCATCGCCCTGAGCGCGCTGGCCCCGGCCCTTAAGTAGTCGGCAAGCGCCTTGGCGGCCGCGGCCACCCTTTCGGCGTCCTCGGGGGTTGCGACCGGGGCAGCCAAGACCTTGCGAAGCTCGTCTTCTATATCTCTTGCATGTACATCTTTCATCTCAGATATACTAGCCGGGCGAAATGCTCCCGGCAAGAGCCCATTGCGGGAATCCATCGGAGGTGGTGGATACGCTGGACCCCCGTCGAGGATCCGTGCGGGCGGCATCAACAGAACTAATGGGAGGTGCGGGTTGGAGGGGGACCGATCTCAGATCGTCGGTCGTGTGCTGGGCACCGAGGACTCCACCCCCTTGGAGTTCTGGGTGGGTCTCGACAAGGAGCGTTACCTGCAGCTCGACGATGTCGTCGCCACGCGGCGAACCCCGCCGGGGGGCGAGATTGTCAACATCTATGGAGTCGTCTCCCAAGTCCGCGCTCGACATGAGGGTGCACGATTCCCTTCCGACGTCTTCTTGATCGAGGACGGGATCCTTCCCGGCGAAGTCTTCGAGGCGGCGCAGATCACCACTACCCGAGTGGAACCGGAGGTCTTCGTCCCGCCGCTGCCGGGGGCCGGAGTGCATCGGGCCCAGGGGAAGGAACGGGACCAGGCACTCTTCTTCGATGGGATGGACAAGCGTCTTCCGGCGGGCCTCAGCCGCGATGGAGAGCTCGTCTACATCAACCTCGAGTTCCTCGACGGCACGCGCGGCGCCCACGTGAACATCAGCGGCATCTCGGGTGTGGCGACGAAGACGACCTACGCCACCTTCCTGCTCTACTCGTTGTTCAACTCGGGCGTTCTGGAGGAAGAGGCGCTGAATACGAAGGCGCTCATCTTCAACGTCAAGGGCGAGGACCTCCTGCACCTCGACCGGCGCAACATCTTCCTTCGACCCGAGGCCGAGGAGAGGTACCGGCAACTCGGCCTGCCGGCGGGCGCCTTTGACAGCGCGGCGTTCTATGCGCCGCCGCGCTCCGGCGACCCCAACGCATCCGCGGACGTTTCGAGCCGACCCAGCGGCGTGACCTCTTTCTTCTGGACGATCGGCGAATTCTGCTCTCAGGAGCTGCTTCCGTTCCTCTTCGCCGACGCCGAGGACGAACGACAGCACTACACGATGGTCGTCTACAACGTGGCCGCCAAGCTCCGGCGCGAAGCGCAGCCACTGCCCGAGGGCGGGGTCAGGATCGACGGTCAGGAGATCCGGACCTTTCAGGAGCTCGTCGACTTCGTGGTCGAGCGCGTGCAGGACGACACCTATGACTGGTCCGGTCACGCGATCGGGGCCGGGACGATCAACGCCTTCATCAGACGCCTCTACGGTTCGGTGCGGCACATCAGCCGGCTCGTGCGTGGCGACGTCCCGAACGCGCAGGCACACGGGGTCAAGCTCGATAAGCAGGTGACGGTGGTCGACCTGCACAACCTGCCGGATCGGGCGAAACGCTTCGTGGTCGGCGTCGTCCTTCGGCGCACGTTCGAGGACAAGGAGCGTTCCGGGCAACCTCGTCCCCTGCTGTTCGTAGTGCTCGACGAGCTGAACAAGTACGCACCGCGTGAGGGCGCCAGTCCCATCAAGGAGATCCTGCTCGACGTCTCCGAGCGCGGCAGGTCCCTGGGCATCATCCTCATCGGCGCCCAGCAGACCGCGAGCCAGGTCGAGGAACGGGTGGTGGGCCAGTCGTCGATCCGGGTGGTGGGCCGCCTCGACTCGGGCGAAGCCGAACGCGGCGTGTACGGATTCCTGCGCGGTCCGACCCGCGACCGCTCCACGCTGCTCAAGCCGGGCACGATGATGGTCTCGCAGCCGGAGATCCCGGTGCCGCTCGTGGTCGAGTTTCCCTTCCCCTCGTGGGCGAGCAGGCCGGGAGAGGCGGGGCACAACCCCGCCGAGGGTGAGCACCCCGACGACCCCCTCGAGGGCCTGCCGGGATCGTGAGACTGCTTCACACCGCCGACTGGCATGTCGGCAAGACGCTTCACGGACGAAACCGGATGGACGAATACGAGGCCGTTCTGGCCGAGATCGTCGCGGTCGCCAACAACGAGAACGTCGACCTCACGATCGTGGCCGGCGATCTCTTCGACTCCGCGTCCCCACCCCCTGCAGCGGAGGCCCTCGTGTACCAGACGGTCCTCGACCTCGCCAAGGTGAGCCCGGTCATCTTGATACCCGGCAACCACGACAGCGACCGCCGGCTCGCCGCCGTCGCGCCTCTTTTCGAACTCGCAGGTGTCCACGTGAGAGCGTTCGTGGGCCAGGACAATCCCGTGTACATCGAGGGCAAGGACGGAAACACTGCGTGCGTCGCCATCCTTCCCTGGATCTCGCAGCGACACATCGTGAAAGCCGAGCAGATCATGACGAGCGACGCGGCCGGGTTGAGCGGCCACTTCGCGGAGCGGATGCAGCGGGTGATCGCCCACGTCACCAGCGCTTTCTCTACCGACACCGTGAATGTGCTCGCCGGGCACATAACCCTTGCGGGCAGCTCTCTGGGCGGCGGCGAGCGCACCGCCCAGACGATCTTCGACTACTGGATCGAGCCGGGCGTGTTCCCGGCCAACGCTCATTACGTTGCACTCGGTCACATACACAAGCGGCAGGCGATGCTGGGTCGCTGCCCGATCCACTACTCCGGATCTCCCGTCCAGCTTGACTTCTCCGACCATGACGGCGGGAAACACGTTCTGATCGCGGAAGCCGCGCCGGGTACCCCTGCCGAGGTGCGGGAAATCCCGCTCGCCTCGGGAAAACGCTTGAGGACGGTCCACGGCACACTCGCGGAGCTGCGAGAGATAGCCACCATTACGCGGGACGACTATCTGCGCATATTCGTCAAGGAACAGGCGCGCACCGGCCTGGGCGACGAGATCAGGGAGCTGTTCCCCAACGCCCTCAAGATCGTCATCGAAGCGGAACGGCCAGAACGAGCCGACGCCGGTGCACGAGACCGCGCCGTCTCGCCGGCCCAGCTCTTCGAGCTGTACCTCGGAGAAAAGGGAGTGGACGACCCCGCCCTGGTGTCCCTCTTCAATGAGCTCCACGAAGAGTGCTCCACGTGAGACCGGTGCGTCTGGAACTCTCGGGCTTCACCTCGTTCCGCCAGCACACGGTCGTCGATTTCGGGGACGCCGACTACTTCTGCTTGGCCGGGCCGACAGGGTCGGGCAAGTCTTCGATCATCGACGCCATCTGCTTCGCGCTCTATGGCTCTGTCCCGCGTTACGACGACAAGCGATTGATAGCGGCAGTCATCACGCAAGGTCAGCTCGAGGCGCGCGTGAGGCTCGATTTCAATGTCGACGGCCGCGCGTACACCGCCGTGCGGGTGGTCAGGAAGTCGGCGCAGGGAGCCAGCACCAAGGAGGCGCGTTTGGAGTGCGAGGGCGAGGTCCTCGCGGGCACGGCCAAGGAACTCACCGACGAGGTCATCAAGCTGCTCGGTCTGGGTTTCGAGCATTTCACCAAGTGCGTGGTCCTACCGCAGGGGGAGTTTGCCCGTTTCTTGCACGACGATCCAAGCACCCGCCAGGACATGCT
>JACCXF010000104.1 GCA_013697295.1 Actinomycetota bacterium
GGCTGGCAACGACGACCAGGGCGATGACTCGGACGACCAGGGCGAGGACTCGGACGACCAGGGCGAGGACTCGGACGACCAGGGCGAGGACTCGGACGACCAGGGCGATGACTCGGACGACCAGGGCGATGACTCGGACGACCAGGGCGATGACTCGGACGACCAGAGCGAGGACTCGGACGACCAGAGCGAGGACTCGGGCGACGATGACCAGGGCGCGGACTCCGGCGGCGAGGATGGTGGGGGGGTCGACGAGGACTGACCGATCGACCGATCGAAGGTAGACGCAGACCCCGTGCGATGCTCTGTCATCGAGGGCGGTCCACCACAGGTACTCGGCTGCAACGGGCGAATCCAATGTTCATGTCCAGAGGATGCTGAGTTAGTCAATGCCCGGCACAGGGATCACGGCGGTACCACGGTAGTGAGCCGGGCCACTACCCGCCAGCGGTTCGAAAACAGATGATCAAAAGGGGAAACAGCAGAAACAAGGTTGTTCAGGCGAACCGCTTGCGCGCGCGGACGGCATCGCGCCGCATCTCATTAAGAGTCCGATGTCCTTCCATCTTGGATCAGGGTCCGCTGGGCTTCAATGAAGGCTCGGATGACAGACAACTGCCGTTGTCGAAGGATGATCGAGGGCGATCAAGAGGTCCGCAACCCCACGGGAGGATCCATGGCTAATAAGGACAAGGGTGCAAAGAGGTGATGTACCGATTGGGAGATCGGGTCCTGCCATTGACGCCGAACCTTGGATGAAAATAGCGGCATGGCCAGCAGACTGCCCAATGGGCGAAGCCGGGTGGCTTACGCCGAAGGTTCCAGCCCCGAAAGTACTTGCCGACCATCGCAGTCAGATACCCAGCGGTCTTTAGGTGTCGCTGGATGAGGGTGGTGGGATCGACCGATGCGGCCGTATCACCTGACATCACCCCGTGGTTGTGGGCGTAGCGGCCCGTCAGAATCGAGGCGCGGGAGGGGCAGCACAAGGGCCATGTTGCAAAAGCATTCGAGAACCGGGTGCCGCCCCTCTCAAACCAACGTCGTGTTGTCGACATGACCCGCAACGTATCGGTGGCTCGCTAATCGTCGGTAAGGATGATCAAGATGTTCGGTCTGCGCGACCGTCTTGCGTCCGGTTGGCGCGAAGCAGCCGCCCCGAATTTGGTCGTTTTCGGCAGAGAGGCTGCTGAGACTCGGAAGTATGAGAAGAACTATCAGGATCGCCCGGCGCCAAGAGGGGAAGGATCTCGCAACTGCCGCTCTCGGGCTCTTCCCGGCATTCGGAGGCGGATCGTTCCCCTGCACGCCTTAGAGCTCACAGTCTTGCTCGGAGTCAGGATCCGACAGGCATCTATCACCGATCGCGTGCCGACCGCCGACGAGAGCGTCATTGTTGATCACCCCGTCGCGCCCATCAAGCAGGTCGTCATCGTTACCACCCGCGAGGGCGTCGGATCCTCCACCCCCGATCAGAGAATCGTGCCCTCCACGTCCGAGTAAGGTGTCGCCGCTTGCGTCGCCATGGAGCACGTCGCTTCCACCATCGCCGCGAAGCACGTCGTGCAGTGGGCCACCGTGCAGAGTGTCTTCGCCCGGCCCTCCACTAAGTACGTCCTCACCATCTCCACCATGCAGTGAATCCAAAGACCCTGATCCGCTAAGGACATCTGCACCGCCCCCGCCGGACAGGACATCCTCATCGGTGTCCCCGATGAGCTGATCGTCGCCTGCGCCTCCATCGATGGTGTCGTCCTGCGCGTCTCCGTCGAGGTGGTCGTCTCCCCCCCCGCCGGCTACCGTGTCATCGCCACCCCCCGCGTTGATAACGTCGTAGCCACGGTTCCCCGCAACGGTGTCACCATGGAGTCCGCCGAGGATCCGATCTGCGCCACCTGATCCCTGGATGCTGTCCTGGCCTGCACCACCTTCCACGAAGTCTCCTCCTGAGCCGGCCAGCAAGAGATCGGTGCCGTCGCCTCCGCAGATCCGGTCCGCGCCCCCGCGCCCCGCTACTCGGTCACTTCCGTTCCCAGCCACGATGACGTCCGGTCCAGCCGTGCCCACGATGCGATCGGATCCAGCGGTCCCCACAATGGTCGGCTCACTCCCGAAGCAGGCTTCCCCGCCTCGTGCCTTCTGAAGGCTGCCCGAGGAGAATACGATTAGAGCAACGAGGACAACGACCGGCCTGGCGTGGCTAGTACGTTCCGCCTGTCCGTCGCGTTCCGCCTCTCCGTCGCCTAACGAACTTGCCGTCGCTCCTCCGTGATTCCCAGCGAAGCCGTATCGTCGCATCGGTCAGCCCCCTCAAAGTTGCTTCACATGCGCCCACGACGACTCTTTAAGTCCTCGGGGCGAGCAGGGACCGGGAGGCTCCCCGGTCCCCACTGAAGAGTTCCTGAACACTTGGCTGCGGCCTCCGACACGATCCTGAACCCTCGGTCACCGATGGCTGAGTTCGCCGGACGGTCGCGATTCAGTTGGCGTTGAGCTGCGCTTGGATCTCATCTGCACGTTCTTGCCATTCGAGTAACGCTGCTCTGATCGGGTCGATGAATGGGGCGCTTTGGTTTCCCGCACCCAACAGCGTGGACTCATCCAGAATTGTCGAACCTCCTCGCTCGCAGCCGTGTGCGCGAGGCCCGCGACGGGGGCTACGACAAGCATCGATCCCAGACCCACCGCTGTTGACGTCACGGCCGTCCCCGACATCCAAGGTGTCACCGCTCTCCTGCCCGGAAAGAGTGTCGGCGCCGTCCCCCCCAAGGATGAAATCGTGCCCGTTCCCGCCGCGAAGCTTGTCGTCACGATTGCCCCCGCTCAGGACGTCGTGTCCAAAGCCGCCCGACACGAGATCGACGCCGGAAGAGCAGGACTGCCACCTGCAATTCGAACCCGCTTGATCGTTAGCCGCACCGCCCTCACCATTGACCACGTCATTTCCGGGCCCCCCAAAAACGCGATCGCTGTCGGTGTCGCCGGAGACCGTGTCGTCTCCACGACCGCCGAAGATGGTGTCATTCCTGGGCCGTCCACGGAGATCATCATTGCCCGAACCCCCATAGATCGTGTCGCCATCTTGGACACCCGAGACGTGATCATTACCCGGTCCTGCGAAGATGTGGTCGCCTCCAGGCTGTCCACTGATGACGTCGTCACCAGGGCCTCCGTAGAATGTTTCGTTGCCACCGAGGCCGAAGATCGAGTCATCTCCACTTCCGGCCCGGTAGACGTCGCTGCCGAAATCGCAGTGACGGCAGGGAGCCGGAACCCATACCTTCGAGACCAGGCTGTCGTTTCCCGGCCCTCCGCTCAGATGATCAGTGCCCTTGCCTGCTACGAGAACATCGTTTCCTTCCCCGCCGCATAGAACGTCCTGGCCGGAGCGGCCCGCGATGATGTCGTGCCCGCCGCCACCGAAGATCACGTCTGGGCCGGCCGTGCCGTTGAGGATCTGGCTTCCTCCGTGGCCGACGATCGTGGCTATCCTGCCGAGGCAGAGAGGCCGCGCTTGCGCTTCAGGAACGAACCCAACCGCGCTCAGCAGAATCGCCGCAACTACGAAGGCGCTACCTTGGTGCGCCGCGGAGACGCTGTTCCATCCGGGCAATCTCAATTGAAGTCTCACAACTCGCATTCCTCCTCCGGATCGGGATCGGAACGGCATCTGTCGCCGATCCTCTCTGTTCCGCCCAACAGTCGGTCGTTGTCGACCACGCCGTCGCGGCCGTCGAGGAGGTCGTCATCTCCGCCTCCCTCGAGTCTGTCGGCGCCCCGGTTGCCGAACAGGGTGTCGTTCCCGCCGCTGCCGATGAGCGAGTCGCCCCCTGATTGGCCATGGAGTACGTCGTGGCCGAGGCTGCCTATGAGGACGTCGTTGCCCGAGCCGCCCTGGAGGGTGTCTTCATAGGCGCCACCATCCAGAACGTCGTTGCCGCTTCCACCGTGAAGCGCGTCCATCGTGCGCGAACCGGTGAGGACGTCGTGTCCATCTCCTCCGAAGAGCGTGTCCTCTGCGTTGTTGCCAAGGATCACGTCATTGCCGTCGCCACCATCGATTGTGTCGTCCTGCAGCCCGCCTGACAAACGATCGTTGCCGAGACCGCCGCTTACGGTGTCATCTCCCTGCAACGCGTTGATACGGTCGGCTCCTTCATTCCCTGCAATCGTATCTGGGTGGATGCCACCGAGGATCCGATCGTCACCATTCCCACCGTGGATGCTGTCCTCCGCCTGGCCACCATGGATCGAATCTCCTCCACCACCTCCGAGGATGAGGTCGTTACCTTCATCACCACAGATGACGTCTGCACCGCCGCGGCCCTGAACCTTGTCGTTGCCACCTCGCGCCGCGATGACGTCGGGACCATCGGTGCCGGTGATCCGGTCCGACCCGTTCGTTCCTCGGATGGTGGGATTCCGTCCAAGACATCCCTCCTGTGCGAACGAGCCCTCCGTTCCACCAGCCATCAAGACGACGATGGCCATCGACCCCATAGCGCTGACACGCAAGGTCTGTCTGGCGCGCGTGCGCAGGTTGGGTGTGCGGCCCGAGCCGCCTGCTGATCGTCCACCCATCGCAACCTCCCCCCTTAAGACGGATCCCTGGCGGTCGATCGGAGTCACGGGCAAACCGAAGAAGCGCTCTCGGCTTGGCTCGCATTCCCGTCCACGCCTTTGAGAACAGCGTGGACGAGTGGGGATCAGATAGATGTCAGCTACCGAACAGAATCACTGTTGACTTAGCAACACCGCCGACAAGATCCAACTCTTGCAACCCGGGCTGGGGGGCATCGGATGTCAATCCGATGCCCCGAGACGCGCTGGAGGAGACCGCCTTTAACTTTCGTGAAGAGCTTTAGCCCGGGCCACAGCTGACTCTGGGTCTGAAGCGGCTTCCACGTCCGACGGGAGGGGTGCGATCTTCGGTGTGACCTCGCGCATGGCATGAGCAAACACCACCAGATTTCGTGCCATGTGCTGACCCATGTATTGGACGGACTTGTGCCCCCGCCCCGCACTGGCGTAGTTGGGTCCCGGTGAATCGTCGGTCCAGCCAGTCCAATACACGCGCGACTCAGGAGGCAGAACGAATCCAACGTCGTTCAGTGCCTGGGCGCACTCAGCGAACACATGATGGCCGCCGTCCTCATTACCGGTGATGGCCACACCCGCCACGCGCCCGTAGACCTTCTTTCGGCCGAGTTCGTCGTAGGAGAAGAGCCACGCGTCCATCCGCTCGATCACGCGCTGGGCGATGCTCGAGGGATGCCCGATCCAGATCGGCGTGCCGAAGAGGAGGACCTCAGCAGCAAGAACCCGGGCGCCGATTTGCGGCCATTCGTCGCCCTCGCCTTCGTCCCACTCGACGCCGGGCTTGATGTTGTAGTCAGCGACGCGTAGCTCCTCGTACTCGATCTCATCATGCTCACGCATCCAATCGATGACGTCTTGCATCATGACCGAAGTGTTCGACAGTTTTTCTGAGGACTTCAACGAACAATTGAGCCCGCAGACTCTTACCGGCATGCGCTTGCCTCCAGTTTTTTTGATGTCATCGGTGGCCCGAGCCAGCTTTCGTTACTTCCCAGGAACTTTGCGAAGGCTACAAGACTCCGTTGAAGCAGCTCACTCATGAAGCTCCCTCTGGCCGGGCTCGGTTGGGTTGCCGTCCGCCCTTGTCATAGTCACTCGCCCTTCTGCGGCCGGCGACGACTCTGGTTCCGCATCCTCTGATTGAAGTGCAGGCTCTTGCTGTGATGGGAAGTCCAGTCTCCAGGTGCGGCCATGTCCGCGGAGCCTTCCATCAGCTCGGCATCCTGGAGCAGCTCATCGGCACGGGGTGAGTCAGGAGCAGCGGCCCGCAGTTCGTTCGCTGCGTTCCGCAGCATCTCCTGTGCACCCTTGTAGTCACCGCCATCGGCTCGACGGCGAGCTTCCTTCTGTGCTCGGGCGGCTTTGAGGATCGTGACCTCTTCGACCACCTGTTGGTCCGGGTCAACCGACGTCGCCTCATCCGCGTTCACCATGTTGATGTTGATGGGGATCGTGATCTCCTTGGCGGCGACCTCATCTCCGACAGTTACGTATCGGACCACCACGTCGGCGACTTTCGCCACCCCGAGGCGAGCGAGCTGTGGGATGTGAAGCTCGAAGACGATCCGGCGGAGATCCTCACCGTAGGCGTCGCTGAGGTTCAGCTGGAGCCCCCCCTGAACGGAGGTAACGGGATATTCGTTCAGGACTCCGAGCAGCTTCACCTCGTCCGAGGGCCGGATCTCGACGCTCACGTTCTGCGCAACGAGCGTGGACAGATCCTCGAACTCCTGCGCGAAGACTCCCGGAGCATCCTCGGGACTCGCAACATAGTAGGAGTTGCCCTGGCCGGCGTCGGCCATGTCCGTCAGCAGCTCCTCATCGAAGCCCTCGCCGAACCCGATCGTCGTCGTTCCCACTCCGCCAGCCGCGGTGGTTCGAGCCATGTCGACAAGGGTGCCGTGGTCGGTGATGCCCTGATTGGCGAGCCCGTCGGTGAGAAGTAGCACCTTGCGGAGCTGGTCGGGCTTGCTCCTGCGAAGCTCCTCGATCCCCTTGAGCCAGCCTCCCGAGAGGTTGGTCGTACCGCGGGGATGGATGAGGCTCAGAGCATTGATGATGGCGTTTTTGTCCACCGGCGCCATCGATCGCAGCAGCTGAACCTCGTCGTCGTAGGTGATCAGCGCGAGTTCGTCGGTCGGCGCCATCCGCTCCACCAGGAAGCTCGCTGCCTGGCACGCGTAGGCGAGCTTCGGCCCCCCCATGGAGCCGGAGCGGTCGATGACGAGGGCGAGTTGAAGCGGGGGCCGCTCGTTCGTCTTCGGGGCGGCCGGGGCCACGAGCTCGAGCATCGCGTGAACCTGGTGCTCACTCTCGACGGCGAGCAGTTGATGATCGAAACGGATGTTGGCTTTCACGTTGTTCCTCCTTGTGCTGGGTTGTTTGCCTTTCTCGTCCTGCGGGGTTACGGCAAGTTCCTTCTTTTCCGCAACCGTTCTGCTGCCTCTTGGTTGCCGAATGTCTCGATGAACCAATCGAAGGCGGTTCCGGTGGCTCGCCATTTGACGATCCATGCCACGACCGCCAGCACGACTCCGAGGAGGCCAGCCGCGATCAGGAGTTCCACGGCCCACCTCCTCGAAGCTCTCGCAGCACGTCCTCGAGCAGCGACAGGATGCGCTTCTGCGCGAGCAGCACGTCCTCCATCACCCTTGCGAGGTCGCTGAATCCCCCCGATCCCGACACTCATCACCTCCCCGGTGAGGCCTCCAGGAGATCTGGGGGCCGGT
>JACCXF010000115.1 GCA_013697295.1 Actinomycetota bacterium
TATCCAGGTCTTGCGCGTCGCATCACGAACGAGCAAGGTGTGCTCCGCCCTCACGTGAGGATCTTTCTCAACGGTGAGGCCGTAGGGCTCGACAACCCGATCGTGGATGCGGACGAGGTGCGCATCCTGCCCGCGATCTCCGGTGGATCCGATGAACTCGAGTTGCTGGTAGGCACCCGCAAGGGACTGATAACGCTACGCGGCGCGCGCGGGGCACCGATGGAGGTGGCCGGGCGAGCGTTCGAAGGCATCGAGGTCGAGTACGCGCTCCGCGACCCACGGACCAACACCTATCTCGCTTCGGTAACGAACCCCTACTACGGCCCACGCGTCTTCATATCGGACGATGCGACAAAGGGTTGGGAGCAGACGCAGGGGCCCGTCTTTCCTGATGATGCCGCCGCCACCGTGGAGCGCATCTGGACGATCGAGCCCGGGATGGCCGACGGCGTTGTCTACGCGGGCGTCGCTCCCGCCGCCCTGTTCCGCAGTGACGACGGGGGCCAGACGTGGGATCTGAACCGCGGGCTTTGGGATAGGCCCGAGAGAGCTGAGTGGCAACCGGGTGCTGGAGGGATGTGCCTGCACTCGGTGTGTCCCTGGCCCGGAGATGCAGATCGTCTAGCGGTCGGAATCTCGGCTGCCGGCGTCTGGCTTTCCGACGATGGTGGCGAGTCGTGGCGAACGGGGTTCGCTGGACTCGTTCCCCTCTATATCCCGGAGGATGCGCGCGAGGGCGCCGTCGCTCTCTGCGTCCACGACATCAAGCGAAGTCCTGTCGAGCCGGACACGATCTTCATGCAGTTCCACGGCGGCGTCTACCGTTCCGACGACGCGGGGGAGACGTGGAACGACATCGGCGTAAGAAGCGGCCTTCCATCTGACTTCGGCTTCCCGCTCGTGATCGACTCGAACGACAGCCGCCGAGCCTTCGTGATACCTCTGACCGGCGCCGAGGACCGCACGACTCCCGAAGGCAAGGTGCGCGTCTACGAGACCAACGACAAAGGTTCGACGTGGACCGCTCGTGGCCAAGGCCTGCCCCAGGGCAACGCTCTGCTGACCGTGCTGCGCCAGGCGTTCTGCGACGACGGCCGCACCGGCAGCGACCTGGGCCTCTATTTCGGCTCTACGTCGGGTGAGGTCTTCGGCTCGATCGACGGCGGCGCGAATTGGGCGAGCCTGGCACGCCATCTTCCGCCGGTACTCTCCGTCCGCTGTGCTCTCTAGGTGGCCCGGCTTCGGGGGATGCCCTTGTTCCACCCGCCCACGGCCCTCCTCAGGTGCCGGCCCAGAATCCGGCTCTTTGGCCGGGGCTCGGCTTAGCGTGCAGGTATGAAGAACCCTGAGGGAGGAAAAAGAGAGGAAGTCATCCGCGAACGCACCGAGCAAGCGTTCGGATTGGTCGAGGACCTGTTCTACGTCGGCGTCGCGCTCGCGCTCTCTCTTGCCGGCGTCGGACTCTTCGGGTACGTCGTCTATGAATTCTTCAGCAACATCACCAAGAGTCCGTTTACGACCCTGATCCTCGCCTTGCTCGACGGGCTGCTGCTGGTATTCATCCTCACCGAGCTCATCCATTCGATCCGCGCAGTGATCGACGAGAAGGTACTGGTCAGCGAGCCGTTCCTTGTCGTTGGAGTGGTTGCCGCCATCCGACGTCTGGTTGTGGTGAGTGCCGAGGCCAAGGAGCTTTCAGGCACGCCGGATTTCGCCGACGCCATGTTGGAGATGGGGATCCTCACGGCGGTGGTGGTGGGCTTGGGGGCGGTCATCTTTCTCTTGCGCCACACAGACAAGAGCGAGCCGCGACCCGGACACGAACCCGACTAGAGATCTTCCAGCGCTGCCGCACAGTCGGGATGGGCTAGCCAGGGCGAGCTGCGGGCCCTAACTCACCTGCCGACAATGGAGTCGAGTGACGGCGCCAGACGCGCCACTCTCCATTCGAGCGCCGCCACACATCACTGATCACGAATAGACCGCTTCTGTCCGAACCGCTTACGGTGGCTCGCATCGATACTCGCTGAAGTATCGCGGCGAGATCCCCGAGCGCATGGACCACCCGCTCCTCGACCCGCCACTCGTGAACCACATAATCGGGCAGCAGTGCGATCCACTCGTCGATTCCCATCACCACCGGAACCGGCTGGACGAGCACTAGGGCGTAGTCGTCTGCGAGCACGCTCTTGGCCGCAGCCGCATCGCGATCCATGATGGCTCGCTCCCAATCGTCGTTTCGCCGCAACAATTCGTCATTACTCATACTTGTTTGACCTCGACTGCATCTCTTGCTTCCACTCGCGCGTCACCGAGTTATGGCTGATCGGCAGCACCCAACGGAAGTGGCGTAATCCAGCTTGCTGACACCAGCACTCGGGTTGACATCCGCAATCCCTGGTCGAGTCGATGACAGCGTTCGCGGCAGCAAGACCGCCGACGATGACCGCACCCCGAAACAGTCTCTTCATCCTCCCAGACAATAGTCGCTGCATTGACGCTCCGTACGCGGGGGTCTAGCCTTGATCCAGGCCCTAACAAGGAGGACCGGGATGGGCGGCACCTGACGCGACTGATCGGTTCGAAGCTGGCCGATATGGCCGAGGGCGCCTCCGGGCGCCCTCCTTTCTGCGGGATGAGATGGAGGCTTTGTGGCTGTCTTGGAGACGCTGATCGTCAGCACCTCCATCGAGCGCTCCCAGCAGGACGTCTACGAATTCGTCGTGGGTCCGGAGAACCTTCCGCTCTGGGCGCCGGGCTTTGCCCAGGGAGTCTCCGAAGGCGCAGAGGGATGGATGGTCACGACCTCGGATGGTCCAGTACGGATAGCTTTCGTCGAACGCAACGAGTTCGGCGTCGCGGACCATTACGTCACCGCGAGATCTGGCGAACAGTTCTCCAATCGCATGCGAGTCGTACCGAACGGTGACGGAGCCGAGGTGACGTTCACTCTGTTCAGATCCCCCGACAAGTCGGCGGGGCAGTTCGCGGAGGATGCGCGCCTCGTTCAACAGGACCTTCATAACTTGAAGCTCATCCTCGAGGGGCCGTAGTTCATTAGACGACTCACTCATCGATAATGGGATCGATATGCGGGAGTTCATGAACGCTCATCGTCGATTCGTCTGGGCCGTCGCCGCTTTCGTCGTACTTGCGGGAGTGTTCGTCGTCGTCTGGTTCCAGCCCCACAAGCTCTTCATCGAGGAGACCGTCGACGAGGCGCCCCCAACCCTTCGATCGGATGGTGGCGAACCGAACTCATCAGACGGACAGCGCTCCCCCGCCTCGAAGGAATCATCGGTGCTTGCCGAGGGTGCCTTTCAGGGACTCGAGCACCCGACGTCGGGAACGGCTCAGCTCCTGGACCTGGCGGACGGGAGACGGTTCCTTCGCCTGGAGAACCTGGATACCTCTAACGGACCCGACCTCAGGGTCTATCTATCGGAGATCCCGGCCTCCGACGACTGGTATGCGTACGGTGAGCGGTTCATCGACCTCGGGCCCCTCAAAGGGAACCGAGGGGATCAGAACTACGAGGTTCCGGCGGGAACCGATCTCTCCGCGTACCAGAGCGCGGTCATCTGGTGTCGTCGTTTCACAGTCGGTTTCGGTGTGGCCCCGCTGACGTAGCGAGGCTCCTCGTAGTCCGACTTCATGGTGAAGCAGGTAAGGACCACGGCGGTCTGACCTGCGGACTCGAGCATTCGCCGATCGTGTAGGGCGTACGCCGCTGCCGTATCGTCTGAACCGTGATCGGCCACCTCGTGCTCCGACCAAGCAACCAACGAGACGCGAGCGACATCGGAGATGTTTTCCTAGCTGCTCGACAACATTCGCTGACTTTCCTACCCGGGCTCAAGGCCGGCGATGAAACCCGGATCCGTATTTGGATCCGAGATACCGTGCTCCCCTCGACCGTTCTTTGGGTAGCCGAAGTGGACGGTCGGGTCGTCGGCTTCTTCTCGTTGGCTGGAGAGAAGTTGGAGCATCTTTACGTCCATCCCCGATGGCATGCCCAAGAGATCGGAACCGCACTACTCCTGCAAGCGCGCGCCTTGTCCCCCTTGCGATTGGAGTTGTACACGTTCGCCCGCAACGAAGGAGCTAGGCGCTTCTACGAGCGCCATGGCTTCCGAGCGATCGCTTTCGGTCAAGACAACATGGAGAACGAGCCCGATGTTCTTTACGAATGGAAGGCCGGATCGGCGGACTAGCGCTTCGACTCCGCAACGTAGTGGAGACCGAGCTCGGCCTTGCCGAACACCATCAGGCTTTGTTCTTCGATCTCAGCCGTGAAACCGTCCCCAAGTACGCCGACGATGTAGTTGTCCTGCTCTTCCAGGTCCGGCGGGCAGTCGCCTTCTGTGGTGAATCTTGTGAACAGGATCTCGTCACCCCGCCGGAGCCATTCACCCTCGAACTCACGGCACCCGGTCGAGCCCGACAACTCTCCGTCGCCTCTCAAAATGAGCCGAGCCGGTGCTGCGGACACGGCCGTTCCTTCGGGACCGGTTCCCTCGATCAGGGAGTCGAGTCGCCAGATGGTGTCGGTTAGTTGCGCGATGGGAGGAGGAGACAACCCCTCGAAATGAAGCTCCGCGTCGGGTCCGGTGAGCGTCAGCGAGTTGCCCTCCCATGCGATCGTGTCCACGGCGGCGAGGGCATCCACGTAGGCCGCTTCCGAGTCCATCGCCTGGGGGTCACAGGCCATCTCCGTCATAACCAGACCGCCCTTGAGACTGAAGTAATCTCCGTTGATATCTAGATCTCCGCCATAAATGTTGCAGGCGGCGGTCCCGCCTGCCTTCCGATCGGAGATGTCGAGGGTGATCCGGTAACCCTTGCCGAGCGGAACCTCGCCATCGGGTCCTCGACCATCCGTCAGCCTCCACGTACCTGCATAGGGAATCGAGGACGTCGGGCCCCCTCTTGAGGGTTGCCCGGCTTCGCCGCACGCGATCGCGATCACGCAAAGTGCGATCAGCCCGGCTCGAGCGCTCAGGGCTGTGGGTCCGACATCGCCTCTTCTCATGGCCGGTTAGACGCTACTCGCGGGCAGGATGTTCCCCCGACGCCTGGCTCGTCAACGGCGCTGCTGGGCGTACCAGCAAAGAGGGCCGGCCCCTCATAAGGGAACCGGCCCCCGCACTTCTCTACGCCTCTTACGGCCCTGTGTAGCGGAAGATCCAGAGGCCGCTATCCCGATCGCTTCCCAAGATCAGCGTCTCTTGGGTCGGGTCACCCGGCAGTCGGTGTGCTTCGACGCCCCAGAAATCGTTTCCGTTCGGGTGGATGTAGTGCCCGACTTCCTGGATGCCCCCGGAGTCGAACCGCACCACCCTGAGGCCTGCGTCGTACCAACGACAGGTACCCGAGGTTTTCTGCTTTGTCCATGGCGACCTCGTGGACCGACATGGTGCCGAAGCCGGAGGCAAACGCCGGATCGATCGCCTCGGGAATCGAGTAGTTGTCGACCTCCTGCAGCGTCCGCCCGTCGAGCAAGTGGATCGTGCCCCACCCGTCAAATGTGGTGTCGGCGCTTGTCCGCTCGCCGAGTGTTCCGATCGCCGGCATGTCTGCAAGCTCTGCGCCGGTGTACCCGGGCGTGTCGTTGAAGAGCAAATGCATTGCCCGGTGACCGATGCAGATCGCGGACGCGGTGATCGTGAACGAGTGGCCCTGCCCGCCACAGGTGAATCCGTTCGGGGTAAGCCCGTTGCGAGTCCCCCCGTGGCTCTGCCCGATGATCACGTCGTCGTATCCCGCGAGCTGTCCCGACTCGACCTTCTTGGAGAAGAAACACGTGCCGCGGCTGAAGACTACGATCTTTGACTCTCCCGGATCGGCGGAAAGGCTGGAGGCGGGTGGCACTTCGGCGCGGTCACTCGTGCCGTTACTGTTAACGTCTTCCTCGCAACCCGAGCCCCCCCAGATCGTCGGTCCGCGCAGCACTCCACCGTTCGAGGCGTACTTGGTGGACATGGGGATCGTCCAACCAAACTCTCCGGCGCCGTAGAAGCCGGCATTCGACCCGGACGTGATCTGGAATCGGGTGCGGCGCGGCGAGAAGTCCTCATCGGTTCCTATGATGAACTTGTTGTTGTGGCTCCATTCACCCTGATGCGCGTTTCCTTCCGGAGGGGAGAATCCGAGCAACGGGTCGGGGTTCGGATAATCGGAATCGAGGATGAACCTGGGGTTCGCCGGGTCGTTCACGTTAAGGACGATCCAGCCGGCGTCCCAATAGGAAAGAAGCATCTGGTAGTTGTCGTTGACCTTCTTCACAACCATGTCGTGGAGAAACACCGATTCGCCGTTGGCCAGCGGTGAATGCGCTCCAGGCCAGTCGAGAATCGACACCTCGGCGATTTGGGTCGGGGCGGTGGGTTGGGTTATCTCGAGGATATCGACGTCCGTGACTTCCTCGTTGTCGACGATGACCACGAACGCCCGCTTGCCGGCCTGCCACGCGAAGGCGCTGTGGATCTGGCGCGCCCGTGAAAGAGTTCCGCCATTCGTGTCGCCTTTTCCGATGGCAAGCGGCTGGACGTTAAGCGGATTAGTGACGTCGTTAGAACGGCTTGATCTATGTCATCGACCTGTGCAACGGCCTCTACGTGCTGCGGTACACGGGGCCGAGGGCTCGTGAGGTCTCGGGTCTGTCCTTCCTGGAGGGGAACTCGAACCTCGGCGACGCGGTCGGGCTCGGCAAGTCAGGCCGGCCGTAGGCGCACTCGGTCCTCCCCTCGCGGTCGGCGGGCCGGGGGCTCGCAGGCCGACAACTTCGCACGGCCGCTCCAGGCCGTTCTCTCGTCTAGTGGCCAAGCGAAAAATGGGTTCCTGGCCTTGAACGGAGACAACGGCAACTGCCCGAACGGCTTGCCGGACTTCTAGGCGCGATTCACGCACCCACGAGCGGCGCGTCGAACGGATGGCGCGCCGCTCCTATCACCTCCCCTTAAGCCCTCGCACGCCGGCCCGCGTCACGGTGTTGTCAGAGGTAGGCGAGAGCTTCGCGAACGGTGAGGCGGGAGACGCGAGTTGCAGCCGCGTCGGTGGCGAGTATGGCGCCGAGGATGACGAGAGCGATCCAGATTCCAACAGAGGGCAGGGAGACCCTGAAGGGCAGTGGCGCGGAAAAGAAGAGGTTGCCAAGCCCGGCGCCGAGTACCGCGGTGAGCGTGAGCGCCGGGATGACCGCCACTAGGCAGCTGGTGATGGCCAGGAAGACGCCTTCGGCGACGACGATCCGGCGAACGGCCTTCGGGAGCGCTCCGATGGCGTGCATGACACCGAACTCCCGGGTCCGATCGAGGATGTTGGCAGTCATCGTCGCGGCCAGACCGATGGCGCCAACGACGCCCAGGGGAAGCGCGATCCCTAGCAGAATCAGGATGACGGGACCCAGGTGACCCTCGGAGATGGCCTCGCTCCGGCTGATCGAAGCCGCGGATTTCACCTCGACCCGCGCGTCGATGAGATTCTCATTAACGGCGTCGGCGACCGCTTGTCGGGTCTGCTCGTCGTGGCTGTTGGTGGCGATGCGCAACTGGTTCACCCGCGGTCGTTGCCCCGTAGCAACACGGCTAAGCGCTCCGGCCGGGCAGATGGAAGGTCGTTTGGATCAACGGTAAGCCCTCTCTGGCGACAAGGACCGGGGTGCCACCCTAAGGTCGCATTACCGATCCTTGCGTAAAAGGGAACACTAGCTTGGGGTGTTGAGGATTGCAGCCGACTCGTCGAAGACGACCTAGCTTAGGCCGCGCGGTTCCTTTTCGTCTTCCGACTCGCCTCGTCTGTAGCTGACAGAGAGCACCCGTCTCGTCCGGCACAGTGACCCGAATGCAGCCAAGGTCCGGCGGTCGGGCCGGCTTTCAGGGCTTCGGAGGTCGGATTCTCAAGCGCGCCCCGCATACCTTCAGGCACCAGTTCACGGACGAGTCGGACGACGGGCGCTCTCGGGCCCGCTCTCAGGGCCGAGTCTTGTCATGCGGGTGTCACGCATCCGTGCGAAGGACTTAGTTTGGCTGATCGCTCAAGGCGGAGGGGGTTCCATGGGTTTGGCGACACTGGCGGCAGGTATCGGCAAGGGCTTGTTCGCAGGCGCGTTCGGGACGGTCGCGATGACCGTCTCCAGCACCGCCGAGATGAAGCTCAGGGGCAGAGAGGCAAGCTCGGCGCCGGCGGATGCGGCGGGTCGCATGCTCGGGGTACAGCCACGCAACGAGACCGGGAAGAAGCGCTTCGCAACTGTCGTTCATTATGGGTACGGAACCTCTCTAGGAACCATCCGCGGAGTTATCGGTGTGGCCGGGCTCGCGGGCCCAGCAGCTACCGCAGCTCACTTCGCAGCCGTGTGGGGCAACGAGTTGGTGATGTTGCCCAAGCTCGGTGTCGCTCCCCCGGCCACCGAATGGGGCGCGAAGGAGGTCGCGGTCGACGCCTTTCACCACCTTGTCTACGCGACCGCTACGGGGTTGGCCTACGACTACCTGGACCGACGCGACTAGCCACGCCCCGCTCCCCGGTTCCTCGAAGTAGATTCCACGCTTCGTGGATGACCACCGATCGTCTCTGGACCTTGCTGCGTGAGCGGCTGGTAGTCGGCGCGTTACCTAAACCGCCCGGCGCATGAGCCAACGTGAACATGTACCACCCCTCTCGTGAATCCTGCGCGCAGTCGTTTAGTCAACCGGGTCTGACACGCGAGGCATGCTGCTTGGGCCCCGCTCGACGTGAGCGCGCTCCTTACCGAGCGTTCCCCTCGACCCTCGACTCGACGATCTTCTGGAGGCCGTCGAGGAGCCCGGGCCAACCGGCCGCGGCACCCTCTTGCTCCTGTGCGGAGTCGAAGCCGGTCATGAGGATCTTCAGGAGCGTCTTGCCGTCCTGGTCCTCGAACGTGAGAGTCGTCTCCGTCTCCTTGGTCTGCCCCCACGCCGCGGCGAAGTAGGACTGCTGGAACACGAGTCGATGCGGTCGGTCGACAACCGAGAACACGCTCGTCAGTCGGTCCGACTTGCCGTCGACCGGTGCGAATTCGACGGTCCACGTGCCTCCCTCGTGGGGATCGATCTCCGATTCCAGCACGCGCGTTCCCGGCATCATGCTCCCCCACATCTCCTGCTGCACAGCGGGGTCGACGTACGCGTCGAAGACGACCTCCGGGGGTGCGTCGAACAAGCGCTCCATCCTCATTTCGTGTGTCATGTCGCTTCTCCCTTCTTCCGCTCGATAATGACTTCCAGCCGGTCCAGCTGGCGGTCCCACTGCTCGCGATACCGCTCGATCCAACGCGTCACGTCCTCCATCTGCTCGGGGCCGACACGGCATTCGCGCGTCCGGCCGCTCTTCTCGGTGGTCACGAGGTTCGCCTCCTCGAGGATCCGGATGTGCTTCAACATGCCCGGGAGAGAGATGCCGGTCGGCCGCGCCAGCTCGGAAGCCGAGGCCGGGCCCGTGGTCAGGCGCTCCATGATGTCCCGGCGAGTCGGATCCGAGAGGGCGGACAGGGTGCGGTCGAGGGTCTGAGACTTAACCATACGGTTCACTATTACATGCCGGGAGGAGTCCGTCAACCCTCGGTGCGCCGTCTCGGACCCGAGCGAGTACTCACCGGCGATCGCCGTCGACGACCACGCGAAACAGTACTCGTGGCTCCGAGATGCCTTAGTGCGGCGCGGTCCGCCAGGGAGAAGCGGGCCCAGTCTCAAAATGCCCCAGTTTCAGATGTCAGAGGCTTCTGCTGTGTGAAGTCTCACACTGGGCGCCGGCGTCGCTAGACGCATCGGGCAGGAGGTCGTCGGCACGGTTTCTAGGCCAGCTGATAAACCCCTTACACCCGTCCACGATCGCCTTCACGACGGGCTCGTTCGCCTTCCACTTGCCCGTCATCCAGGACGCAACTCCTTCGTAGTCGTGAAACGATCGTTATCGAGCTCTTTGCGGGCGCCTGCCACAACGCAGGTACAGGCCCCCCCGGGTCGCGGGGAGGGATTACCCGGCAGCCGCGCCGCAGGAACCGGACCGCCGAGGGACGCTGTAGCTGGGACTGTCGTTCCGCTATTGTCGAGCGCATGACGATCCAGAGGATGGATAACGTCGGCATCGTTGTCGACGACCTCAAGGGTGCTATCGCGTTCTTTGTCGAACTTGGTCTGGAGCTGGAGGGCGAGATGCCGGTCGAGGGACGTTGGGTGGACCGCGTCGTTGGGCTCCACGACGTCCGAGTCGACATCGCAATGGTGCGGACTCCGGACGGCCACGGCCGGCTGGAGCTGATGAAGTTCAACACGCCGACGGCGGCCAGGGCCGAGCCGAAAAATGCACCGGCGAACACGCTGCGTATACGTCGCATCATGTTCGCCGTTGAGGAACATCGAGGACGTCCTTGCCCGTCTGCAGGCCCACGGCGCCGAACTCGTTGGCGAGCTGGAGCAGTACGAGGACAGCTATCGCCTTTGCTACGTCCGTGGCCCAGAGGGCATCATCGTCGCGCTGGCCGAGCAGCTCGGCTGAGAGCTCACGCGTCGCCGAGAGGGCAATCAGCCGATCGTCGACCTTGCTTGCCGCGCCATGCCTAGACCCGCCGGGGGCCGATGATCTCGATGAAGAGATCGCCGAGCTGGAACGCCGATTGTCGGAACCTGGAGCGGATTCCCCAGAGCCATAGTGAGCGCGGCTCGGCCCGCCAGGATGTCTCAAGGCGTTCAGGGTTGGAAACACGCAAGCCAGCGAACTCGGGGGATGGGTGAGAGATCCGGACCGTTCGTCGCTCGACCCGTCGTACGGCCAAGACACGGCCGGCCTGGCGCATCGATGGCGTTTTATGCCCTCGGGCGTGGCCGCGGTTGTCTTCCTGTTATGTAGCGCCTTGGTGGTTCTGGCTGCCGCAGTGACCCTTGGATACCTTCTTTCGAAGTACCTGACGGATGATGCTCCGGGAGAGGCGGATCGTTTCGTGACACATTGGATGGCGCGACACAGGACCAAGGATCTCAATGAAACGACCCATTGGGCCACGTATTTGTCGGAGACACCCACCGTCGTGGTCGCCGGGCTGCTTCTGGCCGGAACCGCCCGCGCGGTCTGGAAGCGTTGGCGCGAGTCGTTATTCGTCGTCGCGGCCCTTGTGGGTGAGGTATCCATTTTCCTCGTAACCACCTTGTTGGTGGATCGAAGGCGTCCCTCGGGGGTGTCTCATCTCGACGCGGCCCCTCCCACCTCCAGCTTCTTTAGTGGCCACACGGCTGCTGCCGTCGTTCTCTACGGGGTCCTGGCCGTGCTCGCCATCAAGGCTTTGCGTGGGTCTTTCGCGTCGAAGATCTTTGGCTTGCTCGCCTTTGTGATTCCGGCAGTCGTCAGCATCGCGCGACTCTATCGGGGAATGCACTTCATGACCGATGTGTTGACCGGCGCGGCCGTGGGGGCAGTGTGGCTCTTCATCGCCGCACGTGGCGTGCGTCTCGGTGTAGCTCACCGGGAACTTGCTCGACATAGCGTAACCAGATCCTCGGGCGAGCCCTTGCCGTCGGTCGACCGCCCTTGAGCAACGTAGAGAGCATGTCCCGATCGGTAGCCGTGATCTTCAACCCCGTAACGGGCGCCAAGGACCCCGCGGGGCGTCGCGGCAAGGTTGAGGAAGCTCTCGAGAAGGCACGGATGAGCGCGGTATGGCTGGAGACCACCGAAGAGGATGCGGGGGAGCGCATGCTGAAGGAAGCGTTGTCGGAAAACGATCTCGACATGGTTCTGGTGTCTGGGGGGGACGGCACAGTGATGGCTTGCGTCTCGGCTTTGGCGGGAACCCAGGTCCCTTTGGCCGTGCTCCCGGGAGGAACCGGCAATCTCCTCGCCCTCAACCTCGACATCCCGCTTGATCTCGACGCAGCAATGGACGTTGCATTGAACGGTGAGCGCCGTCGCATAGACGTCTGCCACACTCGTCAAGGTTGCTACGCGATCATGGCGCGGGTGGGCTTCGACGCTGCCATGCTGCGTGACGCGAACCCAAGGCTCAAGACGAGGATCGGAGCTCTTGCATACTTCTTCAGCGCGCTGAAGCACTTGCGAGACGAGGCAGTGAATTACGAGATCACTCTCGACGGTCAGCAGGTCGCCTCGGGCTCTGCCCATTGCATCTTGATAGGCAATCTGGGTCGTCTCCAAGGCGGGCTCGAGGTCATCCCCGCGGCCGATCCCCATGACGGAGTCCTGGATGTGGCCGTCATCCGAGCCGGCACGATCGCATCCTGGTTCCTCGTGGTCTTGCGAGTACTGCGAGGCAGACGGGAGGGCGACGCGCGCGTGCAGACCTTTAGGGCCAAAATGGTAAAGGTGACCACTAATCGAGTTCTTCCCGTGGAGTTGGACGGCGACGTGTTTGGAGAGACCGACGAGCTCACCGTGGAGGTAATGCCGGCGGCCCTCACCGTGTGCGTTCCCTCCCGAAGTCAGCACGACAGAAACCAAGGCCCGGGAGTCGAGCCCGGCAAAGAGCCCTCCAGGAGGCCAGCATGAGTACCGCTTCAACGGTCCCCGAGACCTATGAGCTGGAGCACGACGATGCGCGCGAAACGCTACGCAGCACCGGCAACCTCCAGCTCGCCAAGTCGTCTTTCCAGCGCTTTCGTGCCGCCGACGGGTTCAGCCACTCGCGCGCTCTCGCGTTCCAGACCGTCTTGACTTTCGTTCCCGGGCTCATCGCGCTCGTCGGATTGACCGCGCTGGTCGGCCAGGCCTCGTTCCGGCGGGTGGTCCAGCACACCCTCGTGGGTCTGGCGCCCGGGCCGGCCGCGAAGGTGCTGACCCAGGCGTTCGACCACGGCGGGGGGACCGCCCCCCTGGTGATCGGTCTGATCGCTGCGCTGGTTGCAGGGACGACCGCCATGGGTCAGCTCGAGCGGGGAGCGAACCGCATCTACGGCGTGGAAAAGGATCGTCCGACGCTCCAGAAGTACGGCCGGGGATTCGTGCTGGCGTGCACCGCAGGGGTACTTGGGTTGCTGGGAGCGGTCTTCTTCGTCGCGGGGTCGTCGCTCGGCTCGGCGGGCAAGAGCGTTGGCATCAGCGACACACTGGTGACCGTGTGGGAGGTCGCGCGCTGGCCGCTCGGCGCCGCCCTGGTGATCGCAGCGTTCGCCGTGCTGTTCAAGAAGTCCCCCCGCCGCACCCAACCGTCCGCATCGTGGCTGGCGGTCGGCTCGGCCGTCTCGGTGGGTCTGTGGATCGTCTTCACCGCCCTACTCTCGATCTACCTCACCGCGAGCAAGTCTTTCGGCCAGACCTACGGGCCGCTCGCAGGGTTCATCGGAATCTTGCTGTGGGCCTTTCTTACATCGCTCGCGCTCTACCTCGGCATTGCGTTTGCGGCCCAGCTCGAAGCAGTTCGCGCGGGAGTTCCGAGCCCTCACAGAGGTGAGGAACGAGAGTCCCCGACGTTACCGACGGATGCTCGGCCCCCTCAACGCGCCTGAGCCCATCTTCTTAAGCCGTGTCGTCGCCTGCAGGCACAACCCGGGCCCGGGTAAGAGAGGCCATGACACTGGTCCAATAACCGCCGAGGAGCATGCCTCCAGCAACATCACTCGGCCAGTGGGCGCCGAGATAGACACAACGACGACGCCACCACAACCGTGATCACGACGGCGGCCGCCCAGATGAGACGGGCGGGCACGGTCGTTTTTGAAGGTTGGTCCCAATATTCAGGCTCGCCCATACCAATACGGGTTGCTGCTCGCTGTATCTCATCGGAGATTGCGTGGGAAACAACTTGTTCCGCTGCGTACTTCTCTAGGTACCTTCTTTCGTCTTCGCTACGCGGGGTTACCGAGTCAGCTGCTTCCGCGTGGCGTGGGCTTGTAAGCTCGTTAATCAGTCTTTTGTCTTCGAGTGCGTCGCGCTCCGATTCTGCCGCACATAAGCCGCACGTTTGCCGCACAGGGTTCACAAGAAAGTCCAGGAGCCGGAGAACGGCGCCTTGACCTGCTGATTATCAGAGCGGGCGACCAGATTCGAACTGGCGACCCTCACCTTGGCAAGATGAATCAGCCCAAACCGACAACCTGCGGTTTCTTGTGTTTCCCCTGCTCAGAGCCGCTTTTCACCTGGACAGCGATGGACACGGATGGACGCTGTTTCCCTAATCCTGCTGCCCGTTTGCTGCCCGCCGGCGCGCTTCTGTTCTCGGGAGCCACGGCCGGATCGTCTGATCGAGCCACGTCGGCCCTTGGGCCGTTCCAACATTCGGGAGACGCGAGCCCCCCTTGTGTCACTTAGAAGGTCGGCGCGACAAGTCCCGTTCCGCTCAACTTGCCGATGCTCGCGGGCTGGCGGTTCGCAAGCAGTGCTGAGTAGCCGTAGATCTGGAAACGCACCTCAAAGTTGGCGCTGAGCGGGTCCACCAGCGCCCTGAAGGTCGGCGGCTGAACAAACAAAGGCGACTCCGCGCGCGCGAGCGCGATCACGATGTCCTCGTTGGTGCCTGCGCCGAGGTTGGTCGGTAGTGCCCCGACCTGTATCGGCTCCGCCGGCCAGCTCGGGGGCCCCGCCCGTCGCCTTCGTGGTGATGTAAGCGAAGCGTCGAGGGTGCAGCAAGATTGCATCTACGGGCGCTCCGAAGGCCGAGCCGGTTGCCGCGGCGACCTGGCCGATCCGGGCGAGGTTCTCAAGAGCCGTGGGTGTGGCTGAGGTGTGGGTGACGGACGTGATGCCTGCCACGTTGAGCAAGCCAAGAAGCTGGCCCGCGGTACCCGAGCCGGAGATCACTTGAAGGTCCAGCTGCGAAGCGAAGGCGTTGCCGAGCTCCGCCGCGATCGCCTCGTCGAGATTCGATAGATCGACGGCTTGGACACGTCGTTGTGGCCCGCGATGGTGGCGACCGGGCCAGTCGCCAGGGCGGTGGTTGGGTCGGTTTCTTGAACCGCCGTGTTTTCGACGTGGATCGCGACCGCGGAACCCGTGCCGAATCTGGGCGTCGTGACCTTCAGCCCGCTTTCCGCTGCGCAGCCAAATTCGCTCTATGCGCGGCTCTAGCCGCCTGCTCGTTCCGCTTTGCCGCTAATTGATTCTGGTACTGAATTTCAGCGAAGAATCCTCGCCCACGTGCCATTCAAACCCCTTTCTCCAGGATGCGAACTAGTAGCGTTGCCGTACGCAGCCTGGTTGGTCCGTCGACAGATCCGATCCTTGGTTCCCGCAGACACCCCCTTGGAGAATTTTCTCCACGAGCCCTACGGGGATAGGGCTGCTATAGCCACCAGCCCTATCCCCGCTCTTCTCGGACTACTCGGGTGGAATCGCAGGCGGGGCAGCTCTCGCAGGATTCCGACTCTGGTTCATCGGTCCAGGTTTCATCTTCGTCCGCGCACGGCCATTGATTACCGCACTCCAGACAGACCAACAGATCCCAGGACTCAGCTCGCTCTTTCCCTTTCAAACGCCCCACCCCTCGGAAAGACCTCGGTGATCCAACCTTATTTCAGTTATGGACACCCCATACTGAAAAGTCTTCCTCTTGGGCGTCAGATGGGTTGTTGGGGGGACCAGACCGTCCTGCCGCGCCCCTTCCGAGCCGCTTCCAATCGTTCGCGAACGCCCACCAGAGCTAGAGTTTCTATCGTGGCGCTCATAGATAATCATCTCCTCCCAGTAGCGGAAGCTCTGAAACTAGAGCCCGAGGAGACTCGCCAAGGATCTGCCCCCTCCTATCCTGCGATGGTGATGAAGAACGCAGTATCGAAAGCGCTCCAGTATTGTCCCGGAAAGCTACCTGCACGGTCTGATCATCGTCTCCGGCGACATCGCAAACGTTACCGAAACCGTTTCCCTGCGATGGGGAACCGATCGTCCACCATCGTAGCGATGACGGCCAACGCGATGCAGGGCGATCGAGAACGTTGCCTCGAAGCCGGCATGGACGAGTACCTGACGAAGCCGATCAGACAACGGAGCTCGTCGGGGCGCTCGAACGTGCGTCGACGATCGCGATTGAGTCCCCCACGGGGATCCGGGCGGGTGATGGCCAGGGGCCGGCGGCCGGGGCCATCGATGCCGATGTGCTCCCGAGACTGGTCGAATCGATGGGAGGCGATCCAGGATTCGTCGCGGAGCTGCTCGACGAGTTCGCGGTGGATGCGCCGAAGATGTTGGATGAAGCCCGACGGGGCCTCGCGTCCCACGACAACGACGTCGTCCGGCACGCCGCGCACACCCTCAAGTCGAACGCCTCCACGTTTGGAGCGCTCGGCCTGTCGTCGCTATGCGCTCAGCTCGAGGTAGTGGCGAAGGACGGTGACCTCGCACACGCGCCGGAGCTCCTCGGGCGCATCGAGGCCGAACACGTCTTAGTGGTCGACGAGCTTCGCGCGGCTCGAGCCCAGCTCGTGACCTCCTGAATCCGGCAGATCGATAGTTGCATTGATCACCAGAATTGAGCACCTCGGATGGCGCATGTGATGCAATATCAACCTGTGGATGCCCCTCTCGGGCGTTGACTGTTCCTCAGCCTTGGGCCTGGGCGATCGTGCAGGGATTCAAGGACGTGGAAAAGCTGCTCATAGCGGACGTCGCACAGTCTCCCGGGGTTAGCGGACCCTACAGCTCGTAAGCACTGACACGGAGATGTCCAGCGGATCGACCAAACGCTTTCCCCGCCCAAACGCCCCCTTTCCGATCCGTGATCCAAGCGGACGGGACCTTCGGTCCCGCGTCGCTCGTCCCCGGCGTCAACACCAGCTTCCAAGATGCACGACCGAATGTCCGCAAGGACTCGTTGGAGATGGTCTTCGACTCCAACCGTCCCGGAACACTCGGCGGTCCGGACATCTATTCCGCAGCGCGATCGAGCGTCTCCGACGGATGGTCGGCCCCGACGCATCTCAGCACGATCAGTAGCGCCTCATGCGACACTCGTGCGTCACTTTCGTGGGATGGGCAGATGCTTCTCTTCGGCTCGAACCGCGGGGGCAGCGAACCAGACCCTGTGACCGGAGCGCCGTCGAACGACATCTATTTCTCAACTCGCACACGCCGGTAGAACGTCCTTTGACTGCGGGAACCGAATCATCCTGCTGCCGGATCGCGAACCGAGACGGTCGCCCCAGAGCGGATCTGATCTGAGTTGTAAAATGCGAGGAGCCGGCTCCAGGGCCGGCTCCTCGCACGTTTCGCTGTGTTACCGGAACGCCTACCCGCGAACCCTGATACCCCCGGACCTCGCCCGCCGGCACGCAACCGTGTTGATGCCTTCGCTGAACCGCTTGGCGAGCGCAACCGCGTAGTAACGCCCGGGGCCACCTCTAAGGTGAGCAACGCTCCAGCGCCCCCCGTCGTCCGTGGTCGTGCGGCCGACCACCGGGTCGGTTCCGTGCAGTACCTTCTTGACGGCGATGCGCCGCCCCGCTTCGCACTCGGCGCGTCCCGAAGTCACCACTCCCCTGAACACGTGCGGAGTGAACCTGTGGTGGATCGTCACCCTCGATCGGATCGAGTAGGTCTGCGCGATCAGGTCCATCTGGGTCTGGGGGTTCAGGAACGGAAGATTCTGTGCCCCCTCCGCGGACGGGTGGTTGAACGTGAACACGTCGAGGCCGCGTTCGAAGTCTTCGGGTGCCGTTGCCGTCTCGCCGTGGCCGCGGACGAGCCCACCGTTGGCAAAGACGAAACCGTTGTACCAGTACGACGACCAGATGTCGGAGTCGGCGTACTCGTTCTCAACGCTCGTGTTGGGCGTCGTGTGGTGCACGTAGTACCCCAGCTCGCGGCCGATAGGCCGGCCACTCGGCGGAGCCACGAACCTCGTCGCGGTGAAGTCGATCATGGAGGTGCCGCCCATGTACCACGCCGACGACAGGACGTACCTGCCGTTGTCGTTCGGGATCACGTTGTAGTTGTGGGCGGTGCAAGGACCGACGATGTCGCGTGGGATCTTGAAGTAGCCGAGCGAGTTGAGCCTCCGATCGTAGAAGTACATCGCTCCTTGGCGATCAGGCAGGCCCTCCTCGAGGCGGCAGCGGGGCTCGCCTCCACCCCCCGACTCGTCCTCGAAGGCGATGACCTTGCCGTCCCACGAGAACGTCACGGAGTGGAACAACAGGTCGACATCGAGGCTCGTCATCCCGCGCAGATACTGCGGGCTCCACGGATCCGAGATGTCCCACGTGAGACCCTCGCGCCAGCACGCACCCGCAGCGCGGTCGATCGCGACGAACACCGAGATGTCGTGACATCCGCGGAAGTGGAGGGTGCGCGCGCCGGACGGCAGCGAAGTTGTCGCGTTCTGCCTGGCCGGAAGCGTGACCTCTTTCACGTTCGGGTAGCACCGGCCGGTCGTCTGTCCCGTACAACCTTCCGCTCCTGCCGCGATCCCATCGTCGGCCGTTTGAGGCGCGGCGAGGGGGACCCGGATGATCGAGATCTTGTTGTGGGGCTCGAGACACTGCGTCCCGTCGTTGCGGGTGTTCGCCGCGCGCGGCGGGGTCGCGGTCTCGGCCGCGGGGATGACCTCGGTCCGGCCTCCGGTCGGGTACGAAGAAACGTAGAGATAGACGCTGTTGTCACCCGGGGCCCCAGGGACCAGCGTGTGCGTGTGCGATCCGCAGTCCGTGGGCACCGCCGCGATCTGCACGGGAGCGGTCTCGTTGGTGATGTCGAAGACGCGCACGCCTTCCCACGCGGCCGCGTTCTGCTCCGGCGTGAACGTCGCCGGCAGCCCACCGGCACCGCACGCGGTCGAGTCGGTGTCGCTGTACCGGGGCGAGTCGACCGACAGGAACAGGAGGTCCGGTGTGCCGTTGCGATCCCGGTCCCACACCGAGACGTCGTTCTGCGGCCCCGGACAGGAGAAGTCTGTGATCACTCTGGCGGGGTTCTCGATGTCGTTCGGATCGGAGATATCGATGATCCGGAATCCGCCGTAGTTGCCGGCATATGCGCGGTTGCCCCAGAAGGCCAGATCGGACTGGGTGAATGCCTGCGTCGACGGCACCGAGGTGCCCTGATAGATCATGTTGCTGGTGTGATCGTCCGCGTTGTGGGATGCCTCCACCGGGACCGAACCAAGCACCCCCATGCTCAACGCGAGCGCGAGAAACGCTACAGAAAACCTTCTGGGCATTGGCCCCCCTTTGTGAGAGTGACGCAGGACCGCTCTGGCCCCCGACAATACTCTAGATATCATTACTGCTACCGAAGTAGCAAGCCCAGCCTCCGGCTATCCCCTGGAGACGTGCACGATCCCACACATCCCTCGACACGCTCCGTCCACGATGCTGGAGTGGCGAGCACATCGGTATCTGTAGGTTCCGGCCCTTCGGAACCGCTTGGCGGTTCTCTCTCCAGAGCCTAGGGGCTTGCGAGCGCGCTGGAGTATCCGATTCTTGTGCCTTAGAAGCCACTCGATCATCACCTCGGCCGTGAGGTCGCTACGGGAGATACAAAAGATGCGGGCGCCTGCATTAATCATCGACTCCCGTTCAACGTCGACGTAGCGAATCCCGCGGTCCTTCGTGAGGAGGATCCAGCCCATTGCCGCTGCATCCGATATCCAGATTTCATCGACCACGCTCTCTTCAGCATCGTCGCCATAGACGGACGCCAGGGTGTGAACTATCAATCCCTCATCAACAAGGGCGTGCGGAATCTTGTAGCGACCTAATCCCCTGTCGAGAAAGAACTCCGGGGGGGACTCAGGCTGCGGCTTCCGCCGGGATGACGGCACGAATCACATCGAGTACGTGAGGGAGGGGGACGCCATAATCCTCGGCTACTTCCTCCAGGTCCTCCCCCGCTCGGAACCTGGCTAGCACGTCTTCCATGCGGGCTCCACCCTTGAGGAACAGCGGCTGCCCAAATGCCCGCTTGGGATCGATCTCTATCACCGGTCGCTTTGTGATGGGCAGCACGAGGCGCGAGGCGTAATCGTCGCTGCCAAAAGTGATGAGTTTCAGGTAGTCCTGAGCAACCTTTTCAAAGACCTGATTCTTGGTTAAGACCTCGACTAGTTCGCGAGTTTCAGCGTCTCTGGGCGAATAGTCATACAAGACCGCTGCTCCATGTGAATACAGCCTCCTAGAAGCGAGCGCGTGTTCAACACCCATTTCCTTCTCGAGTTCAGAAAGAACCTTCCGCAAGTACTGCATCTTGATTCCCTGATGCCGACGAAAGATCGCAACGACCAGCCCTTCCGCTAACCCAATAAAAGGAACCACAGCGGGTGTTGCTGATGCGCTTGCCGGTGAATGACGGCCTCGCCGTGGTGATGATGTGAACCCCATCCCCCGAGGGCGATAGTTCGGTGTAGCTGGCGAACCCAGTCACGAGATCGCGCGCCGCGGGGTGGAGCTTGCCGTCGTCCAAGAAGCAACCGTCCAGGTCGATCCCGGTAAAGGGGTCGTCGGTAGTGAACACGAAGCCGACACCCCAGGGTGCATCTGAGCCGGGCGCTGGGCGTCAGCACGCGCGTCTGCGAACGTCCCCCAGGTAGCGGGGTCTGTGGACGAGGCCCTGCGATGTGTTCCGGCGACATAGGGCACCTTGGTCCACTTGATCTCACCCGAGCCAAGTGAGCGCTTCTCGGCGCGCCAGATGACCCACTGATCGAGCTCGGTGAGCATGGTCGGGAACGCGGCCAGGGTGATCGTGTTCATGTCTCGTTGCTCCTCTTGCGCGCGCACTTCTCACACAAGGACGCTCGCTGGCCGAACGCGTCGACACGTCGGTGCGTTCGCTTGCACGAAACGCAGAGCCCCTTACGAACCGGAGCACGTCCGCGCCTCCGTGCGAACGCGCGCGG
>JACCXF010000179.1 GCA_013697295.1 Actinomycetota bacterium
CTCATCGAGGCGCATGGAGGCACCCTCCGGGTGGCCAGCGAGGAGAGGTCCGGTTCGACCTTCAGCGTGACCCTTCCAGCGGGAGAGACTCGCGTTGAGCCCTGAGGTCTCGGACATCATGAGGGCCTTCGAGGAGGCGCGGGACCAAGGGCTTGCGGCGGTCAAAGAGGCCACGGACGGACACTCCCTCGAGGCCGCGCGGATAAGGATCCTGGGTCGGAAGGCGCCACTGTCCAAGGCCCGAGCCGGTCTGGGTTCCGTGCCTCGGGAACACGTGAAGACACTCGGCATGCTCGCCAACGAGGTACAGACCGAGATCGAGCAGGCGTTCGCCAAGAAGGCACGGGCTTTCGGTCGAGCGGAGCGAACGAAGCGGTGGGAACGAGAGCGCGTCGACGTGACCCTGCCTGGAGACGTTCCCCCGGCGGGCGCGCTACATCCGTTGACGAAGACGATCTGGGAGATCGTCGACATCTTCATCGGATTGGGCTACCAGCTGGCCGAGGGCCCGGAGGTCGAGTTGTCGACGCTCAACTTCGACGCGTTGAATCAACCCTTCGAACACCCCTCGCGTTCGACGCGGGAGACTTATTACGTCGCCGGGCGGGACGACGTGGTTCTTCGTCCTCACACTTCGCCGGTGCAGATCCGGGCGATGGAGGCGCAAGAGCCCCCCATCTATGTGCTCGCGCCGGGCCGCTGCTACCGCAGGGACGAGCTGGATCCTACGCACCTGAATCAGTTCGCACAGATCGAGGGACTCGCCGTTGACGATGGCATCACGATGGCGGATCTGAAAGGCACGCTGGAAGTCTTCGCGCGCGAGTTGTTCGGGCGCGACCTGGACGTGCGATTGCGGCCACACTTCTTTCCCTTCACCGAACCCTCAGCGGAGCTCGATGTCGAGTGCTTCGTCTGCCGGGGCTCGGGCTGCAGGGTCTGCAAACAGGAGGGCTGGATCGAGGTCCTGGGCTGCGGCATGGTCGATCCGGCAGTACTCGAATGGGTGGGATATGACTCCGAGCGATACACGGGGTTCGCGTTCGGAATGGGTGTTGAACGCGTTGCGGCGCTGGCCCACGGCGTACCCGACATCCGGTATTTCTACGAGAACGATCTTCGGTTCCTGAGCTACTTCCAGGGGGCGGAATGAGGGTCAGCCTCGACTGGCTGCGAGAGTTCGTGGATATCGAGATAGAGGTTGAGGAGCTGGTCACTCGACTCAGCATGTCGGGGACCAAGGTCGAGACCGTGCACGTTCCGGGACAAGACATCGAAGGGGTGGTCGTTGCGGAGGTGCTCGGCGTATCGGAGCATCCGAACGCCGACACGTTGACCCTCGTGGATGTGCGGACGGGCGATGGAAGCGAGCAGCGCGTCGTCTGTGGCGCGCGCAACTTCGGGGTCGGCGATCGCGTTCCACTGGCTCAAGTCGGAGCTCGCCTTCCTGGGATGAAGGTTGCCGAGCGGAAGATCCGCGGCGAGGTCAGTCGCGGGATGCTCTGTTCCGCGTCGGAGCTGGAACTGAGCAAGGACCACTCCGGTATCTTCGTTCTCGGCCCAGACGCGCCACTGGGCGAGGACATCGTTGCTCTCCTGGGGCTGGACGATCCGATCATCGAGCTCGAGCTGACGCCAAACCGGCCGGATTGCATGGGGATGGTCGGCGTCGCCCGAGAGGTAGCGGCCCTGACCGGCAATGATCTGCGCCTGCCCTCGGCGGCCGTGACCGAAGACGACGAGCTACCGGGCGATGTGCGCATCGAGATCCTGGATCCTGACGGATGCCCTCGTTACTGTGCGCGCTTCATCGACGGCGTCACGATCGCCCCCTCGCCTTCTTGGCTGGGGGCCCGGTTGACGGCGGCGGGCATACGACCCATCTCGAACGTGGTGGACATCACGAACTACGTGATGCTGGAAACGGCGCAACCTCTGCACGGATTCGACGCGAGCAAGGTCAACCAGCGCCACATCCTCGTAAGACGGGCTGAAGTGAACGAGGCATTCACGACGCTGGACGGCGTCGAACGCACGCTGGCGCAGGAAGACCTGTTGATAGCCGATCCAACCCGGCCCCTGGCCCTCGCCGGAGTCATGGGCGGTATCGACTCCGAGGTGTCGCCGGACACCACGAGCGTGATCGTGGAGTCGGCTTACTTCGACAAGGCCTCGATAGCGTTCACGAGCCGCAGACATCAGCTCCGGTCGGAGGCGTCAGCGCGTTTCGAGCGCGGCACCGATCCCGAGAACGTCGTGTACGCGGCCACGCGCGCAGCGAAGCTGATCGTCGAGCATTGCGGAGGCGCGATCTCGGCTTCGATAGCCGATGCCTACCCCGCGCCGCGGCCACGGTCATCCATACGGCTCCGCCCTGCACGGTCCGAGTCGCTCCTGGGCATCCGGGCCCCCAAGTCCGATCAGGCAGCCGCCCTCAGGGCGATCGGGTTGATGGTGGAGGACAAGGGCGACGTCCTGGAGGTCGAGATCCCTGGATTCCGCCCGGACCTCAGCCGCGAGGTCGACCTCATCGAAGAGGTCGCTCGACTGGCCGGTTTCAAGGGGCTTCCTTCGACCCTTCCGAAGGGATGGGCCGGCGGACTCGACCGCTCGCAGCGCGCAGAGCGCGCGCTCAAGCGGGGCCTGGTGGGCGTGGGCGTATCCGAGGCGTGGACGCCCAGCTTCATGTCGGATCGGGACCTCGACGCACTGGGCGTCGAGGATGACAACCCGGCGCGGCGTGCGGTTGAGCTACGGAACCCGATGACGGAGGACGAACGATGGTTGCGCACAACCCTGCTTCCAGGGCTGATGCGCTCCTCGTCACGGAACCTCGCTCACGGCGCTCCGGGGCTCTCGTTGTTCGAGGTCGCGCGCGTCTACGAGCCCAGCGCGGAGCCACTCCCCACGGAGAGTCTCGTCCTGAGCGCGGTGTTCGCGGGGCAGCGCAGTCCCAAGACGTGGCCCGCGGCCGGCCGGGCCTGGGATCTCTTCGGCGCCAAGGGGATCCTCGAGGCGGTCTTCAGGCATCTGGGTGTTCGATCTCCGACTTTCGATCCGGGTAAGGGGATGCCCTTCCATCCGACGAGGGTCGCCCGCGTGCGGCTCGGCGACACGCCCGTGGGGGTTCTCGGCGAGATCCACCCCGACGTTATCGAGGCGTTCGAGTTCCCGGTGGAAACGACCGCGATCGCGTTCGAGCTGACGCTCGAGCCCCTGTTCGCGGCTCTTCCAGGACGCCCCAAGGTCGAGGAGCTGCCCCGCTTCCCACCGGTCTACGCGGACCTCGCGGTCGTGGTCGATGAGTCGGTGCCTGCATCGCTGGTCGAATCCGTAGTGCGAGGCGCGGGGGCGCCGGAGGTTCAGTCGGCTCATCTCTTCGACGTCTATCGTGGAGAACAGGTGCGCGCGGGAAAGAAGAGCTTGGCTTACGCTCTCGAGATGCGAGCTCCGGATCGAACCCTCACCGATGTGGACG
>JACCXF010000181.1 GCA_013697295.1 Actinomycetota bacterium
GTCATCGAGGAACGCTCGTTCGAGGACCTCCTCGCCTATGTCTTGCACCTGAGAGGCACCCAGGGCCTCGTAGTGATTGAAGTCGAATCTCAGGCGACCCGGCTCCACCAGCGACCCGGCCTGACGAGCGTGTTCTCCCAGGCGATCGCGCAGAACCCAGTGGAGGATATGAGTAGCCGTATGGGCGCGCTCGCTGCCCCGCCTCCAAGCAGGGTCGACGGCGATCTGAACCTCGTCGCCCAGGGCGATGGCCCCCGTCTCGACGACGATGCGGTGTCCGGTCAAGCCCGCGGCGAGCGGGCGGGTCTCGGTCACGGTCGCGGAGCCGCCCGGAAAGCGGATGACGCCCCGATCCCCGACCTGGCCCCCGCCTTGTGCGTAGAACACGGTTCGGTCCATCACGAGGTCGACTTCGTCACCGGCCGAGGCAACGGGGCGCGACGAAGCGCCGTCGACGATGCCGATCACTTCGCCGGAAGTGAACAGGTGCTCGTGTCCGAGGAACTCGGTGGGACCACGCTCCTCGGCGAGGGGTATCAGAGCCTCCGCGGCGGGCTGGTCTCCTCCACCCGCTCGCGCTGCACGAGCCCGTTGCCGTTGCTCCGCCATCAAGCTCTCGAAGGCCGCGGTGTCGACCTCGAGCCCCGCTTCCTCTGCGAGTTCGTTCGTGATGTCGATGGGGAAGCCCCAGGTGTCGTGGAGACGAAAAGCAACCTCGCCGGACAGCGCCGCGGACCCGGCAGACGCCGCGCTTCGTATCTCGCTCTCGAGCATCGTCGTCCCCTGCTTCAGGGTCGCATCGAAACGCTCTTCCTCGCGAGCCGCAACATCAATGATGAAATCGCGCTGCTCCGCCAGCTCGGGGTAAGCGTCGCCCATGAACCCCACCGTGGCATCCACCAGCGCCGGCAGGATCGGTTCGGCCCGCCCCATCATGCGCGCATGCCGGACCGCCCTTCGCATCACGCGCCTGAGAACGTAACCGCGCTCTTCATTGGAAGGAAGGACGCCATCCCCGATAAGGAAGGTGAGCGACCGACCATGATCGGCCAACACGCGAAGTGCCATATCGGTGCGGTCGTCCTCACCGTAGTTCTTTCGGGTCAGCTCGCCCGCGGTGCGCAACATGCCGCCGAGAGTGTCCGTGTCGTAGATCGAATCCGCATCTTGCAACACGATCGCAAGACGCTCGAGACCAGCCCCAGTGTCGATATTCTTCGTCGGGAGTTCGCCGATCGGTTCCAGAGCTGCGTTGCAATCGTTCTGCATGAAGACGAGGTTCCAGATCTCGACGTAACGCTCCGCGTTGCCCTGGGGCCCAACGTCTGAGGCGGGGCCGAACCTCTCGCCCCGGTCTGCGTAGATCTCGGAACATGGCCCACATGGTCCGGCAACCCCCATGGACCAGAAGTTCTCCTCCTTGTCCCACGGAAGGACGCGATCCGGGGCGACCTTGACGTCGTCTCTCCAGATGTTGGCGGCCTCGTCGTCGGTCTCGTACACGGTGACCCACAGCAGGTCGGGATCGATCCCGAAGCCTTCGGTGACGAGCTCCCAGGCCCAGGGGCATGCTCTCTCCTTGAAGTAGTCACCGAAACTGAAGTTGCCCAGCATCTCGAAGAAAGTGAGGTGCCGGGAAGTTCTTCCGACCTCGTCGATATCCGTGGCGCGAAAGCATTTCTGGATGCTCATCGCCCGGTCATAAGGGGAACTCTGTTCGCCGAGGAAGTAAGGCTTGAACTGGTTCATCCCAGCGTTCGTGAGCAGAAGCGAAGGGTCGTTCGGCACGAGGGAAGACGACGGAACTCGCGTGTGGTCGCGCTCGGCAAAGAACGCGAAGAATCGATCTCGGATGGTGCGGGAATCCATGGCCGCTTAGGGTACTGCCCGCGCTACGGCCGAGGGTCTACCGAACCGGGTCTCGCATCCGTCCTCGACTCGAGCTTCCTATTGACCTTGTCCAGCAACGTGCCCGTCACTGCGCTCGGCGCCCACCTGTCACGTTTCTGACGCATCCAGCGATCCGCCTGAAGGGCCCCCGCCGCTCCTACTGCTACCCAGAAGATCGACTTAACCATGATCGAACCCTACCGCGCCCTTCCCTCGCGGTCAGCCTCGTCTCCGCCGGCCCGCTTCTTACCCTCGAGCTCGCGGGCGAGCTCGGATTCGCGTCCCGAGATAGCTCTGAAATAGCGACGGCCGCGCATGGCATCGGGTAGATGATCCTGCTGAACCCATCCCCCGCGGGCATGCGGATACTCGTAGCCCTGCCCCGCTCCCGTTGCCTTCGAAGCGCGACCATGTGAGTCGCGGAGATGATCCGGGACGGGCAGCGGACCGCTCGAACGTATGTCCTCCTCGGCGCTCCACATCGCGACCGCCGACGCGTTCGACTTCGGAGCGAGAGCGAGGTAGATGACTGCCTGGGAGAGATTCAACTTCGCCTCAGGCAGGCCGACGAACTCCAGCGCGTGATGCGCCGCCACCGCCACCTGCAAAGCGGTTGGATCCGCGTTCCCTACGTCCTCGCTTGCGAAGATCACCATCCGGCGTGCCACGAAGCGCGGATCCTCTCCCGCATCCAGCATGCGCGCCATCCAGTAGACCGCTGCGTCTGGATCCGACCCCCGCATCGACTTGATGAACGCGGAGATGACGTCATAGTGCCAGTCCCCAGCCTTGTCGTAGGGAAGAGACCGTCGCTGCAGAGCCTCCTCGGCCACCCGCAGAGTCACGGCCCCCTCGGTAGCCGACGCCATCACCGCCGCCGCCTCGAGAGCGTTCAGCGCGGCGCGCGCGTCCCCGCCGCTGCCCCGGGCGATGTGCAGAAGGGCCTCCTCATCGACCTTCAGGTCGAGCTTGGCCAGCCCACGTTCTGCGTCGGCGAGGGCTCGCCTCTCGATACCGAGGATGTCGTCCTCCGACAACGCCTCGAGCCGGAACAGAAGGCTGCGCGACATCAACGGTGAATTCACCTCGAACGAGGGGTTCTCGGTGGTCGCACCGACGAGCACGATCCAGCCGTTCTCCACCGCAGGAAGCAACGCGTCCTGCTGCGCCTTGTTGAACCGGTGGATCTCGTCGAGGAAGAGCAGGGTCTTCGTGCCCTGCTGACCCAAACGCTCCTTGGCCTTCTCGATCACCTTCCTCACATCCGCCACTCCGGACGCGACGGCCGACATCGGTTCGAAGTGGGCATTCACCGCTCCGGCGATGACGTTCGCGAGCGTCGTCTTGCCTGCGCCCGCCGGGCCCCACAGGATGATCGAAGACGCGTCCCCCACCTGGATGAGGGTGCGCAGCGCGCGTCCGGACGCCAAGAGATGCTGCTGTCCCGCAACCTCATCGAGGGAGGTTGGGCGCATGCGCGCAGCAAGGGGCGCGTATTCCGTGAAGCGATCCTCGAGCGAGGAGCCGAAAAGGTCCACGTACACATGCTCCCACGGGGACGCACGCCGCGGTCTAGCTCGTGCCCGGCTCAGACTCCGGGGCAGTGGACTTCAGATGCACGGCGGCGAGCTGTTCGGGTGCCACGGGGGCCGGGGCATCCGTGAGGGGGTCGTACGCTGTTTGGGTCTTCGGGTAGGCGATGACCTCTCGGATGTTGCTCTCACCGGCCGCAAGGGCCACCACACGGTCTATGCCCGGAGCGATGCCCCCGTGGGGCGGGGCTCCGTAGCGGAAAGCACGCAACAAGAACGAGAATTTCTCCTCCGCCTCCTGTGGACCGATCCCGAGTGCACCGAACATCTTCTGTTGGGTTGCCCGGTCGTGGATCCGGATGCTTCCGCTCGCGAGCTCCCAGCCGTTGAGCGTGATGTCGTACGCCTTCGAGATCACCTTGCCGGGATCCCTCTCGAGGTGCTGCATCGTGTCCTCCACGACCCCCGTGAACGGGTGGTGGATGAAATCCCAACGGCCCGCATCCTCGTTCCACTCGAACCATGGGAAGTCCGTGATCCACACGAACCGCCACGCGTCGGGGCTCTTGGGATCGACGTCCGGGATGAGCCCGAACCGGTCGGCGAGACGGTTCCTGAGAGCACCCAGCACCTTCAGCACCAGGTCCGACCTCCGGTCGGCCACGATGAGGAGCAGGTCCCCCTCCCCGGCACCGGCGGCCGAGCGCAACCCGGCGCGTTCGTCGTCTGTGAAGAACTTGTCGAGGGGAGATCGCAGACCGTCTGCCCCGACCCCCG
>JACCXF010000185.1 GCA_013697295.1 Actinomycetota bacterium
TCGAGTTCACTGTCGAAGAAGGCAAGTTGTGGTTGCTGCAGACGCGCGTCGGTAAACGCACCTCACTTGCGGAATGGGTCATCGCGTACGACATGGTGCAGGAAGGCTTGATCGATGAGGCCACGGCCGTACGCGATCGCCTAACTGCAGGGAAGCTCGACGAGTTGTTCAAGCCCATCATCCAAGCCGAGCTGAAAGACGCGAAAGAGCCGGTTGCCAAGGGACTCAACGCGTCGCCGGGAGCCGCGGTGGGCAAGGCGGTCTTCACGGCCGACGACGCTCATGAATGGGCCGAGAAGGGCGAGAAGGTGATCCTCGTCCGGCGCGAGACCAACCCGGACGATTACCACGGGATGGTGGCGTCGCAGGGCATCCTCACGTCGGCAGGGGGTACGAACTCGCACGCGGCGGTCGTTGCGCGTGGCGAGGGGATCCCGGCGGTATGCGGGGCGGAATCGATCCGGATCGATCGCAAGGCCAAGAAGCTCTCGGTCAAGGGCACCGAGGTCAAGGAGGGCGATTGGCTCACGATCGACGGAACGGATGGGACCGTCTACGCCGAGGAGCTCGAGACCGAGCCGTCCGTTCTCGAGGCCGCGATCCTCGGTGAGTCCGAAGCGCGCCGGTCGAAGCTATGGAAGGCGTACGAGCGCTTCATGAAGGTCGCCGACAAGCAACGCCGGCTCCGCGTCCGTGCGAACGCGGATACGCCGGAGCAGTCGCGGAACGCGCGCGAGAGAGGAGCGCAGGGTATCGGCCTCTGCCGCACGGAGCACATGTTCCTGGGTGAGGAGCGCGCGGCGGCGGTTCGTCAGATGATCCTCGCCGACAACGAGGCGGACGAACAGAAGGCCTACGATGTTCTCGAGCCGCTCCAGAAGCAGGATTTCTTGGGCATCTTCGAGGCGATGGACGGGCTTCCCGTGACGGTTCGGTTGCTCGATCCGCCACTGCACGAGTTCCTTCCGGACCACACCGAGCTCTCGGTCGAGGTCGCACTTGCCGAAGCACGCGTCGTCAAGCTCAAGAAGAAGGAGCTCGAGGAGAAGAAGGAACTGCTCGCCAAGGTCGATGAGCTGCGCGAGGCGAACCCCATGCTGGGCCTTCGCGGCGTACGTCTCGGGATCTTCAAGCCGGGGTTGTACGCCATGCAGGTGCGCGCGATCGCGGACGCCGCCGCCGAGCTGAAGCAGAAGGGCAAGGATCCCCGGCCGGAGATCATGATCCCGCTCGTAGTCACCGCCGAGGAGCTCCAACAGATGCGCGAGGAGCTCGAGCCCGTGGTCGAACGGATCCTTCGGGATGCGGGAGTCGACCTACACGTCGAATTCGGCACGATGATCGAGCTACCTCGGGCTGCAGTGTGCGCGGGCGAGATCGCCGAGCATGCGGACTTCTTCTCGTTCGGCACGAACGATCTGTCGCAGACGGCATTCGGATTCTCGCGCGACGACATCGGAGGCTTCTTGGGCCTCTACGAGGAGCGCAAGCTGCTCCCCGCCAACCCCTTCGCAACGATCGACGAACCGGGCGTAGGCAGGCTCATGGACATCGCCGTAAACGAAGGTCGCGCCGCGAACGGGAACTTGCATCTGGGCATCTGTGGGGAACACGGTGGCGATCCCGAGTCCGTCGTCTTCTGCGACAGGATCGGTCTCGACTACGTGTCTTGTTCGCCGTTCCGGGTGCCGGTGGCGAGGCTAGCCTCGGCGCAAGCCGTGATGGGCGAGGCGACTACCTCCTCGAGGTAATCAGCAACTCCGCGAGCGAGCCAGCGCAAAGTTCAGGATGGAGCCTACGCGCGGGGGGCCGTCGTTCGCTTGCCACGACAGCTCGACGCCCAGGGCGAAGCCGAGATCCCGGCGCGTGCTTCCGCGCCAGGCGGCGTGGAAGGACGTCCCCTCATTATCGAGCCCGGTACGCAACCGTCGCGGGTAGAGCTTGAAGGCGTTCTGGATCGTCGCCGGCTTATCGGTGGCGTGGCTGATTCTTAGCCTTGCCTGGGTGTGGCGAGCATCCGAGGTGCTTAGCCCGCCGGGCGTTGTTTCGAGGACGTGGACGCGGCGCGGGAAGGTGATGATGGACTTAGCCCGGGTCGCACACCATCCTCGCCGAGCGTTGACGTTCGATTGCATCCAGACCACCCCGAAGTTTCGCCTCGAGTCCTTCTCCTTGGCCGGATCGAAGGCGTAGAAGCGCAGACATGAGCGAGATGTTGCGATCAGACGGCCTCCGGCGCGCTCCGGCCGCCGGTCGCAGATCTTGTTCACGAAGGCGAGGGGTCCCCTGACATGCGGACGGGCGCGCGCGTCGAGCTGGGCGTCCGCGGGGGCGGCAGGGATAACGATGGACCAAAGAACGAGGAAAGATACGATCCCGGCCGCGCGGGTGTGACCCTGCCTCTTGATCTCGTTCTGATTCACTTCCGCACGTCCCCCTAGCACACCGCAACTCCTTTGGACTGGGAGTTTATCCGCACCGTTACACCCTTGCTATAGCGTTTACGAGGTGAGCGTGGAAAAACCGGGTAGCAATTACCGCGAAAGGATCGAGCGCGTCGAGCGCGACGTTCTCTCGAGCCGGGCGCAGCTGGCTTCGGCCAGCAAAGGTCGCGACGTTCCGGAACCCGAAGACGCCATGCGCACCTGCTTCCAGCGCGATCGCGACAGGATCGTCCATTCGAAGGCCTTTCGGCGTTTAGCTCACAAGACGCAGGTCTTCCTTGCGCCGGAGGGCGATCACTACCGGGTCCGCTTGACACACACACTCGAGGTCACTCAGGTCGCTCGTACGATCGCGCGAGCGCTGCGCCTCAACGAAGACCTGGTCGAGGCCGTGTGCCTTGGCCACGATCTAGGACACACGCCGTTCGGTCATCTTGGAGAGGAGGTGGTGGCCTCGTGGGCCCCGGGGTTCCGCCACAACCTCCAGTCGGTGAGGATCGTCG
>JACCXF010000194.1 GCA_013697295.1 Actinomycetota bacterium
CTGGCCTCGTACGAGGATGGTCACGACGACCTCGCCGGAAACGTCACCTCGCGCCTCAGTCCTTACCTTCACTTCGGATGCATCTCACCCACCGAGGTGGTGGCGCGCGCCGCCGGGCGAGAAGGCGCGGATCCCTTCGTCCGCCAGATCTGCTGGCGGGACTTCCATTACCAGGTTCTCGCCGCGTTCCCCGGTTTGCCGAGGACCGACTATCGAACGCGAAACGACAGGTGGCATCACGATACCGAAGGGTTCCAAGCCTGGAAGGAAGGTCGAACGGGGATCCCCATCGTCGATGCAGGTATGCGTCAGCTCGCCCGAGAGGGGTACATGCACAACCGGGCGCGTCTCATCACGGCGTCCTTTCTGACCAAGGACCTCTACATCGACTGGCGGCTCGGCGCGCGGCACTTCTGGGATCTGTTGGTCGATGGTGACATCGCCAACAACTCGGGCAACTGGCAGTGGGTCGCCGGTACCGGGAACGACACCCGACCGAATCGCATGTTCAATCCGATCCGTCAGGCGCGTCGCTTTGACCCGAAGGGCGACTACGTCCGACGCTACGTGGCTGAGTTGAAGGGCATCGAGGGCGGAGCCGTTCACGAGCCATGGAAGCTCGACGTCTCGATCCGGAAGGGCATCGATTACCCGGAGCCGATCGTCGACCACGCCGAGGCCGTGCAGCGTTTCCGGGGCAACCGCGGCTGAGTTCGTTTGGACTTCACCCCGCGCGCAAGGTGGTGGCGGCGCGCACGAGGGCGGCGTTGTCGGGAGCCAACTGCCCGTCGGGCATGAGAATGGTGTCTTCGAGACCGGTGCGGATGCCGTGGCCCCGTGCCACCGCGCGCTTGTTGACGGCCCAGCTTGCGATGCCGTCCCCGTGGTGCACCTGTTCCAGGTTGATGCTGGCGTCGACGAGGACTTGTTCCATCGCGGCCGCATGCGCGACGGCCTGATCCGGATCTTCGTCCATCGGTTCGATCATCACGCGTGCGCAAACATCCGTGATAGCCGTCCGCACGAAGGTCTCCGCATCCGCCACGCCGAGTAACCCGGCTTCGATACCCACCCCTCGTTCCATGAGGTGCTCGCACAGCTCGACGATCCCAGACTCGCCCTGGTTGGCCGTCACGAGGTCGGGTAGTTCGGTCCAGTCGGCGATCAGCTCGAGGCGTCGCGCCGGATCGGATTCGATCGCCTCCGATGTGCTCAAAGAGACCGGGATGCCAGGGCAGGCCACGCGAACGGCCCGGATCGCTGCCGCACATGGCTCGGCGTGGAACGTCTCGGATCCCGACTCGTCGTAAGCATGCAGGTGGAGAACCTGGCCGCCCGCCCGCACCGCCGCCAAAGACTCCACGGCGAGCTCGTGCGGGGTTCTCGGGATAGCCGGATGCTCCGCAAGTGCGCGCGATCCGTTGAGAGCGACTTGAAGGAGCGGCGGCGGCATGCCGCCACCTTATCCAGACGCTCAGGGCTCTGGTGTTACTTCGCGAGCTGCAATCTGATGTGCGTGACCTCAGGGGAATCGATGACCCTCGTCGTCTTGAATTCGATGTGTTCCGCCCCGGTGTCTTCGAACAGCCGGATCCCATCGCCGATCAGCACCGGCGCGATGTGGATCTGTATCTCGTCGAGAGAGCCAGCTTTGATGAATTGCTGGATCACGTTTGCGCCTCCGGCAACGGAAACATTCTTTCCGCCCGCAGCGGATCTCGCTTGGTCTTCGGAGGTTTCGAGGTCGCCGACGAAGTTGAAAGTGGTCCCTCCCTCTCTTGGCAGCGGCTCTCGAGTCTCGTGCGTAAGTACGTACACCGGCATGTGAAAGGGAGGATCGTCTCCCCAGGGCTCCACTCCGACATCGAACATCCTCTTGCCCATGATGGTCGCCCCTACGGACTCGAACGCCTCGCCGAGGACCTCGGAGTCCGTATTCGACTCCCCACCGGACTGGCCGTGCTTCTCGCGGAAGGTCGCCAGGTCGTAGACCCAGGCGTGTAGCCGATCGCCGCCCTCGCCCAATGGGTGCTCGACGCCGGCGTTCGGCCCGGTGATGAATCCGTCCAGCGACATCGTGATATCCGCGATCAACTTGCTCGACTCTCGTCTATCAGTCATGTCTCGGCTCCTTTTCGCGCGTGGTTGGGTACTTCACTCCTATGCCTCACAGGGAACGGGGTCCAAGGCCTCATACGGGTACGCATCCCCGTCCGCACCATCGGCTTCGCTGCTCGCCTGTTCGTCGGGATCGGAACCCGCTCGAACGTCACGGAGAAGGATGGCAACGAGAGATGCGATAACCAAAGCGATAATCGCGCCGATCGCTGCCGTCAGGTGAAGGCCATCGGTGAACGCGACGTGTGCCGCGTCGACAAGTTTCTGACCGATCTGGTCGGGGAGTTGTTGGGCCGCGGCCAGGGCCCCGCCGAGGGTGTCCCGCGCCGCCTCCTGCGCCGCCGGAGGGCCCCCATCTGGTATCGCTTCCGTCACCCCGCTGCGATACACCGCAGCGCCGACGCTGCCCAGAAGCGCGATGCCGAGCGCCCCTCCGAACTCGGCACCGGTCTCTGAGATCGCCGACGCGGAGCCCGCGCGCTCGGGCGGTGCGGTCCCGACGATCAGGTCTGTTGCCAGGATGAAGACGGGGCCGAGGCCCAGGGAGAAGACGACGGATCCGGTCACCACGAGAGGGAGCCCGGCTGTTGCATCCACTTGAGTAAGGATCCCGAAGCCAAGCGCCGCCATCACTAGCCCACCGGCCACGGCGAACGCCGGACGCACCCAGCGCCCGATCACTGGGGCCATCATCGATCCTGCGATGACTCCCACGGACGAGGGCAAGGTCCAGAGGCCCGCCTGCAAGGGCGAGAGTCGTAGCACCAGCTGTAGGTACTGCGCGATGTAAAGGAACATCCCGAATACGACGAATCCGGTAAGAGCGTTGGAGGCCACCGACACGCTGAACTTCGGCACGCGAAACAGTTTGAGGTCGATCAGCGGATCTTCAAGCGTTGTTTGCCGCCGCACGAACGCCACCCCCACGGCAAGTCCGGCCGCTATGCACAATGCAGCCGACCATGCCAGGCCATCCTGAGCGATCTGTTTGAGGCCGTAGATGACCGCCAGTACCGCGGCCAGCGACATGGCGGCGCTCGTCAGGTCCAGCCGCCCCGCAGTCGGGTCGCGGAACTCTGGCAGCAACCGCGGCCCGAGGGCGAGCAGCAGCGCCATGACCGGCACGTTGATCAGGAACACCGAGCCCCACCAGAAGAACTCGAGCAACCCCCCGCCCACCAACGGACCGATCGCGCCGCCCGCCGCGAAGCTGGTCCCCCACACTCCGATCGCAACCGTTCGCTGCTGCGGGTCGAGGAACATGTTGCGGATCAGGGATAGCGTCGACGGGGCCACGGTCGCCCCGGCGATCCCGAGCAGCGCCCGGGCGCCGATCAACATCTCGGCGCTGTTCGAGAAGGCGGCCAGTATCGAGGCCGCACCGAACGCAGCGGCTCCCGTCAGCAGCACCCGCCTCCGACCGATGCGATCGCCCAACGTGCCCATCGTGATCAAGAAACCGGCGACCAAAAAGCCGTAGATGTCGGTGATCCACAGCAGTTGGGAGCTCGAGGGCTCGAGGTCGCGGGTCAGGGACGGGACCGCCAGGTACAGAACCGACAGATCCATCACGTAAAGGAGGCAGGCCACGGCGATCACGGCTAGCCCTATCCACTCCTTGCGGCTGGCCCGGCGGCCGACGGTGCTCGCGTCCTTCACTGACATGTTTTGCCTTTCCGGTCTCTTGATCCGCTTCCTTCCATCCACCCCTTAGACGGTTCGGGGGACCAGAACTCATCGGTCCGGGCCCATGTGGGGGGCGGCTGGCCCGCTCTGCGAAACGAACGAGAACGGCCGATGAATTTCGTCCCCGGCAGCCGTCATAGTGGTTGATGAGTTGGGACGGTCGGGTCACACTGGCATCTGGCTGGAGGCGGTAAGAAGGAGCAACCCAAGCATGACTGAGCTGACCACAAGAGGAAACGCGGCCCCCAGCACGGCAACCCTTGAACCGGGGGAGCTCGAGCGCCGCCTGGAGCAGCATCGAGCCGAACTAACCGCGTATTCCTACCGGATGCTGGGGTCCGCCTTCGAGTCTGAGGACGCCGTGCAGGAGACGATGCTGCGGGCGTGGAGGAGTTTCGATCGGTTCGAGGGTCGAGCTGCTCTGCGAACCTGGCTCTATCGCATCGCGACCAACGTATGTCTTGACATGCTGAGCGGCAAGGAACGTCGCACTCGTCCCGTGGATCTCGGGTCGGCGAGCTCGGCCGATTCGGCCTTGCCCGACGCACTGCCAGAAGTCACCTGGCTCGAGCCGATCCCCGATAGCCGCGTCCTTCCCGCGGGTGGGGATCCCGCCGAGCTCGCCGAAGTGCGCGAATCGATCCGGCTTGCTTTCGTCGCCGCCCTCCAGTACCTGCCCGCCCGGCAGCGCGCGGTGCTGGTCTTGCGAGAGGTGCTCCGCTGGAAGGCGACCGAGGTTGCGGAGCTGCTCGACACGACGGTTGCGTCCGTCAACAGCGCGCTGCAACGAGCCCGTGCGGCGCTCAGCGCGCGCGGAACCTCGGAAGACAGCCCGGCAGAGCCGATGGATGAAGAACAGCAGGCGCTCCTGGCGCGATACGTCGACGCTTTCGAGCGTTACGACCTCGATTCACTCACCGCGCTGCTCCACGAGGACGCCTCGTGGTCGATGCCGCCCTACGAACTGTGGTTGCGTGGCCATGACGACATCCGCAAGTGGTGTCTCGGCACCGGCATCGGCTGCAATGGCTCGCGCTTGATCTCCACCGTGGCGAATGGTGCCCCCGCGTTCGGGCAGTACCGGCCGGCGTCCGACGGCGCCCACGAGGCGTGGGCGCTCCAGGTCCTCGAGGTATCAGCCGGTCAGATCACCGATATCTGCTTCTTCCTCGACACCGCGCGTTTCTTCCCGCTTTTCGGTCTGCCCCTCAGGCTCGATGCCGGAGCCGTCATACGAAGGGACCACGTCGCTTAGCCCCAACAACGTCAGCAACTCCAGCAACTCGCCGGACGCGTGACGGAGCCTCACTTGGCGCCCGGATCTGATAGCGACGAGTTGCAGGCGGGCCAAGGCATCCACCGCGACGGCATCCGGCTCGACGTGGGTGGCCACATCGCAAACGATCAGATCGGCGTCGCAGCCCTCCAGCAGGATGCCGGCGCGCTGGGAGAGTCCCGGGAGGTCGCCACGAGAGATCGAATCGCTGATGATCAAGACGATCGTGCGCGGTTCGTGTGGCGGTCGAAGCGCGTGCAATGATGTCGGCGACCCCTCAGGAGCGGCCAATCGGAACCTCCTTCCGCTTTCTCTTCACCTACAGACCGGGCAGCAAGGCGAAACTCATCGCCGGGTGTCATGTGAGGCGGGGGCGTCCAGGGTCCCGGGCGGGCACCGGATCATAAGAAATATGTAGGGAGACCGATGAGTTGTGCTTCGAGGTCCGGTCTAACGCCTCGAGAGCCAACAGCATCGGTTAAGAGGGAGAGGGAGATGGGCGCCTTCAGGGGCGACAGATCGACAGTGCGTCGGGAAACGAGACAAAGGAGCGGTGACGAGTGACCAACATGATTCAAACGACGGGTTTGGTCAAAAGGTACGGTGAGGTCGTCGCGCTCGACCACCTCGATCTCGAGGTTCCGAAAGGGAGCGTTCTCGGACTGCTGGGCCCAAATGGGGCCGGCAAGACGACGGCGGTCCGGATCCTCACGACCCTGCTGGTGCCGGACGAGGGCTCGGCGGAGGTAGCCGGGTTGGACATCCGGAAGGAACCGGACAAGGTGCGGGAGCGCATCGGGCTCTCCGGGCAGAATGCGGCCGTAGACGAATACCTGACCGGCTACGAGAATCTCGACATGGTGGGCCGTCTCTACCACGCGGGCAAGAAGAAGTCGCAGGCGCGCGCTCGCGAGCTCCTAGAACGGTTCGATCTGCTCGAAGCAGGCGATCGCCCGGCGAAGACCTATTCGGGGGGCATGCGGCGTCGCCTCGACCTCGCCGCGGCGCTCGTGGCGGAGCCGGACGTCCTGTTCCTCGACGAGCCGACCACCGGGTTGGATCCTCGGAGCCGCTCCCAGATGTGGGAGACGATCCAGGAGCTTGTGCGTGGCGGATCGACCGTTCTCTTGACGACTCAGTACATGGAGGAAGCCGAGCGACTCGCGAACGACATCGTCGTCATCGACAGGGGGCGAATGATCGCCCACGGCACCTCTGACGAACTGAAGGTCGAGATCGGTGGCGAGCGGATCGAACTTATCCTCGCCAACTCCGCCGACATACCTGCGGGTCGGTCGATACTCGCCGAGCTGTCGGGCGGGGATGTTCAGGTGGACGAGCACACTCGAAACCTCACAGCCGGCGTTACGGGCGGTGCAGAGGCTCTCAGGCAGGTGCTTCAGCGGCTCGCAGAGAAGGATGTCGCGGTCGCCGATATCGGGCTCCGTCGACCGACCCTGGACGATGTCTTCCTGACGCTCACCGGCCACGGCGCCGAGGAGGCTACGGAAACGAGCGAGGACGACAAAGAAGGATCGGGGTCGGGACGAGACGAGATAAGAGAGAAGGAGGCCGTCCGATGACACGACTGGCCCTGGCGTTTGCCGATGGCGCTGTGGTTGCTAAGCGAAACCTCATCAAGATCAGACGCGTGCCGGAGCTGTTGATCTGGACCACCATGTCGCCGATCATGTTCGTCCTGCTCTTCGGTTACGTGTTCGGTAGCTCAATCGACATCGCGGGCACGAACTACCGCGAGTTCTTCATCGCAGGAGTCTTCGCACAGACCGTGATCTTCGGCGCAAGCGGCACGGGAGTTGGCATGGCTGAGGATATGACCAAAGGGATCATCGACCGGTTCAGGTCGCTACCTATGGCCCGCTCGGCGGTTTTGGTCGGCCGCACTGGAAGCGACATCCTCTACAACTCGATCTCGATCCTCGTCATGTCCCTCACGGGCCTGCTCGTGGGGTGGCGGATCCGAACCTCTGCGCTAGAGGCGATCGGAGGGTTCCTCCTGTTGCTGCTGTTCGCGTACGCGATCTCCTGGGTTATGGCGTACGTGGGACTGAAGGTTCCAAGTGTTGAGGTAGTTCAGAATGCATCGTTCATGTTCATCTTCCCTATGACCTTCGTCGCGAACACCTTCGTGGACAGCTCACAGTTGCCGGGGCCGCTACGGACCGTCGCGGAGTGGAATCCGGTTTCGGCCGTGGCGCAGGCGGCGCGCGAGGCCTTCGGTAACACGGGTGACTTGCCGGAACCTGAAGTGTGGTCGTTGGATCACCCGTTCTTGTACTCACTCATGTGGATCGCGATCATCCTGGCGGTGTTCATCCCGCTCTCGGTCCGGCAGTACAACAAGGCCACCACGAAGTAAGCGTCAGAACGTCGTAGTTGGCGCGGGCTCTGCCGGGCTAGTTCTCCCGGCGTGAGGTTAGCCATGCCCCGGTAAGGACGAGCGCGGTGCCGAGGATGGCGGACAAGGCGATCACCTCGTCGAGCAGGGTCACACCCAGCAACATCGCAACCACGGGCACGAAGTAGATCGCAACCGACCCTCGTGGGCCCCCGACGCGGCCCACGAGGGTCGCCATCAGGAAGAAGGCCATGCCGGTTCCGAGAAGACCGAGCGGGACCATCGCTGCGGCTGCGCCCCAGGACCAGCTCGACCCGGGCAGGTGCGCCAGCCCGAAGGGCACCACAACGATCAGTGCGGCTAACTGGGCACGCAGGAGAACTGGGAGGGCCCCGTAACGCTGCTGCAACGGAACCGCGATGTTGGCCGAGAGACCATAGAGAGTGACCGCAAGGAGCACCAGAAGGGTGCCCTGGAGCGTTGCGCTCGATCCCTGCACTTGCTCCCATGAGATCGCGACGATCCCGGTGAAGCCCACGATCAGGCCCGTGATCTGGAAGCGGCCGGGAAGTCCCCGGAGCAGCAGCGTCGACCACGCCGCGGTTGCCAGCGGCATCGCACCGTTGAGCATCCCTGCGACGGACGAGTCGATCGACTGCTGGGCGATGGGAAAGAGCGACAGCGGGATGCCCATCCAGATAAGGCCCAGAAAGGCGATCCGCCCGAGGTCCGCTCGATCGACGGATCTTCGGGCGGCGGGGACGAAGCCAAGCGCTGCGGCCCCGAGCACCACGCGCACGGCCGTGATCACTCCCGGTCTGAAAGACACGAGGGCCGCATCGATCAGCACGAACGAGGAACCCCAGATGACGGCGATGGCGGCGAGCAGCCCCCATTCGGAGGGGCCGAACGCCTCGAGACGCGTGCCCGCGCCGCTCTGGAGGAAGCGACTGCGATGCGCCTGGGATGGGGTGGCTATCTCGCTATTCATGATCCACGTTGTACAACCCGCGCGAGCACGATTCTGTGAGGAGAGAGCATGGAACCATTAACCCGGCGACGACTCGAGATGTTCCTGCAGGGAACGAGCGCCGTAGGCGAGAGCCCCCATCGGGCCGACGCTCACGCACCGGACCACGGTTACATTCGACGCCATGGGAGAGCATGAGCTGTCGGCTACAGGTACCAGGGAGCCAGGGATGCGAAGGACGTCGGGGAGGCGAGACCTCGTGCCTCTCGGGGAGGCCATCCGTTACTGGGCCCGGCTCGGATTCATCAACTTCGGTGGACCCGC
>JACCXF010000205.1 GCA_013697295.1 Actinomycetota bacterium
TACGCCGGCTCGGGGTCGCTCGGGATCGAAGCGCTGTCGCGTGGAGCGGTAAGTGCGATCTTCGTAGAGACCGCCCGCGATGCGATCGTGAAGCTCGAGGGAAACGTGGAGGCAACCGGGTTCGAGGACCGCTCGGAGATCGCGTGGAACGACGCGCGTTCGACCCTCAAGCGAGCCCCCGACGAGCGTATGGATCTGATCTTCGTCGACCCCCCCTATTCCATGTCGGCGTCGGATGTGAGAACCGATCTCGAGTTGATTGTCATGGAGGGCTGGCTTGCGGACAACGGGCGCGTTGTGTTGCAGCGCCCCGGAAAGGAAACACGGCTGGCCCCACTCGGGCTCGAGGTGTGCTGGGAACGGGATTACGGTCAATCGGCGCTCTACATCTTCTGCCACGAAGAAGAAGAGAGCTAGATGGCTAAGGCCCTGTGCCCCGGCTCCTTCGATCCCCCCACGAACGGACACGTCGACGTCATCGAGCGCGGGGCGCGCTATTTCGATCAAGTGGTCGTCGCGGTGATCGCCAACCCATCAAAGCGGCCCATGTTCACGCTGGAGGAGCGAGAGTCGATGTTGGCAGACGCGCTTGCCCACGTCGACAACGTAGATATCCAGTCCTTCGACGGGCTACTGGTGGATTTCGCTCGAGAGCGAGGCGTGAGCTTGATCATCAAGGGTCTGCGCGCCGTGTCGGATTTCGAGTACGAGTTGCAGATGGCGCAGATGAACGCGGCTCTCTCGCCGGGGCTCGACACGTTCTTTGTCAACGCCAAACCCGCCTGGGCGTTCTTGTCTTCGAGCCTGGTGAAGGAAGTGGCACGCTACGGCGGTTCAACCGAGGGTCTCGTCCCGCCCGGCGTTTCGAAGGCCCTGGAGGAACACGCCGGGCGGTGATCCGCTCGTGGCGGCGAGCCGAACTCACGGGTTAGAGTGGGAAATCCCTGGTTGGGCGGCGGCGGACGCCGCCGGTACCCGGTCGTAGAACCCGGGTGTGGCGAACTGGCGACAGGTGTTGGCGAAGAGGAGTGGACCCATGGATCTCATCGAGCGGATCGACGAGCTGCAGGTGCTCATCGAGGAGGCTAAATCGGTTCCGTTTTCCTCGAGCGCGGTCGTCGACAGGGACGAATTCCTCGAGCTTCTGGCCCAGCTGAAGCAGGTGGTACCGGACGAGATCCGGCAGGCCCGTTGGATGAGCCGCGACCGAGATGAGCTGCTCGCCCGAGCCCGTAAGGAAGCCGAGAGGATCTTGGCTGAGGCCCGCGAGCAGCGGGATCGCCTCCTGTCGCGTACCGAGATCGTCCACACCGCCGAGCGTCAGGCCGAGACGCTGATCGACGACGCCAAGGAGCAAGGCGCCAAGATGCGGCTCGAAGCGGAGGACTACATCGATCAGAAGCTCGCAGCGTTCGAGATCCTGCTCAACAAGACCCTCGGCTCCGTGACGCGTGGGCGCCAGCAGCTTCAGGGGCAGACCCCCACGACCACCCACCACGTCGAGATCACCGAGTCGCCCGATGGGCCATTCGACGCCGCCGAGGTGGGGGAACCGGCGCTCTAGAGCCTGGCAAATACTGGCAAAAGAGGTCCCTCTGGTATCATCGTGGGCCGGAACGGAGCCACTTCAGCGTGGGCTCGCCCTTCAACATCGCCCTATCGGACTGGACTGCGCCCGTGTCACAACTAACCCATTCGGTGGCCGAGATCCTCGGTCGGCCGGGCGAATACCGGGATTTCACCGTGCGCGGCACCCTCGCCGGCGTACGGACTCCCCTCGCGCGGGTGGACGGAGCTCCCGTGACCGCCGATCTTCGCGCCGAGAGCGTCGTCGAAGGCATCCTCGTTACCGGCGCGGTCGACGCGATGGCCGTGCTCGAATGCGCTCGTTGTCTTACGGACTTCGAGACGGCGGTGCCCCTCGAACGCGTCTGCGAATTGTTCCTTGCACCCGGACACGAGTTGCCCGCCGCCGAGGACGCCTACGAGATCTCGGGCCTCGAGATAGACCTCGAGCCCCTCCTGCGCGATGAGCTGGTGCTCGCTCTGCCGCTGAACCCCCTGTGCGCAACGGACTGCCGGGGGCTGTGTCCGCAGTGTGGACAGAATTTCAATGAAGGAAGCTGTGACTGCACCGAGGACGATTCGGATCCTCGCTGGGCCGCTCTAGCGGTCATCCGCGAGCAGCTCGAGAAAACTCAAGGATAAGGAGGCAACCATGGCCGTCCCGAAGAGGCGAAAGACGAGATCTAAAGCCAGGATGCGCCGCGCACACTGGCGGGTGGAGGCTCCCACCTACGCCGCCTGTCCTCAGTGCCGGCAGGCCAAGATGCCTCACCGAGTTTGTTCGAACTGCGGCTACTACTCGGGGCGCCAGGTTGTCGAGACCGAGTAGCGATCCTGGCTTGTTGCAGGCGCTTGGGATACCGGCGAGGCCCGGTTCCCTTGCGGAACTCGCCCTCACCCACCGATCCTTCGCCTTCGAGCAGCCCGAGACGACCCCGCACAACGAGCGGCTTGAGTTCCTCGGCGACGCGGTCCTCCAGGGGATAGTCACGGAATTCATCTACCGGAGCTATCCCGATCTGCCCGAAGGCGAGATGGCGCGTCTGCGCGCCTCGGTCGTCGAGAAGAGGACTCTCGCCATCGTGGCGCGAGACGTCGGGTTAGGCCATCACCTTCGGTTGGGCAAGGGCGAGGAGGCATCGGGAGGTCGGGACAAGTCGTCCTTGCTCGCGGACGCCCTCGAAGCGCTGATCGGCGCAGCATTCATCGAGCGGAACGGCCGCTTCCTGGCCGAGGTTCTTGTCCCGGTCTTCGCCGAGCTGATCGCGGAAGTCGTGGCCGCCGGAGGGGGTCAGGATCCCAAGGGCGCTTTGCAGGAGAAGGTCGCACGCGACCTCGGCCTGCGTCCGAGCTACCGGGTCTCGTCCGCGGGCCCAGATCACGACAAACGCTTCACGGCTCAAGTGTTGGTGGATGGCGAGGCGATCGGCGAAGGGGTGGGCCGGAGCAAGAAGGAAGCTGAGCTGCACGCTGCGCGGGAGGCGCTGGGCGGATGGAACGCACCCGCTCTGCCGGTCGGAGGGAAGCGAAGTGCCTGAACTCCCGGAGATCGAGATCGTCCGGCGTGACCTCGAGAAGGAGGTCGTCGGCCGCCGCATCAAGGATGTCGAAGTGCGAACCGGCAGGAACGCCATGAAGATCATCAAACGCCACGGCCGCCGCAAGGAGTTCCAAGACCTCCTTACCGGCGCCAAGGTGGAATCCATCGATCGTCATGGCAAGTGGATCCTCTTGGAGCTCGACAACGATCGGGTGGCGGTGATCGATCTCGGCGAGTCGGGGATCCTCGTGAAGACGAGCGCCTCGGACGTCATCGTGCCCCACACCCACATCGTCATCGGCTTCACCATCGGGGGACAGCTGCGGATCGTAGATCCAAAACTGTCGGGTGAGATCTTCGTGACGACACCCGAAGACCTGAAGGGGATGGAGGAGTACCAGGGATTCCTGATCGATCCGCTCGAGACGCCGCTGGCGTGGCAGCGATTCTCGGCCATGCTCGAGGATCGCAAGGAAGCCATGAAGAGGTTGCTGGCCGACCAGAACTTCGTCGTCGGACTGGGCGACCTGTATTCGGATGAGATCTTGTTCGCATCGGGGCTGCGATACGACCGCCCTTCGGACGAGCTGTCGTCGCAGGACGTCCGGAGGCTGTACCGGTCGTTGACGGAAACGCTTCAAGACGCGGTCAAGGCGCGCGGCACTTCACTGAAAGATACGCAGTTCACCGATCTCGGAGGTGTTTCCGGGCAGTACCAATCGGAACTCAAGGTATTCAAACGCGAAGGAGAATCGTGTCGCCGTTGCAGATCGTCGATCATCAAGGAGAGATTCGACGGCAAGGACACGTACTTCTGCCCGCAGTGCCAGTCGTGAGCTACCGGTCAACGAGGAGGATGACAGTTGGAAGATAAGACCCGAGTACACGTCTTCGTGGCCGGGGACCTCGATGGCGCGGAGTTTCGCGATGCGGTCGGGGCGAAGGCCCAGGAACTGGGCGTCACCGGCTGGGTGCGGCTCCTCTCCGACGGCAGG
>JACCXF010000212.1 GCA_013697295.1 Actinomycetota bacterium
CCCAGGCCTACGCCGCCTGTCTGATCGCCCAGCGTTGCCTGGAGGAGGCCGGCGCCGACGACGAGTCGCTGTGGCGCGCGGCGTGCGCCTTGGACTGTGCGACGTTCTTCGGGCGGTTCCGTATCGACCCCGCAACGGGCCTGCAGGTCGGCCACGAGGTGGTCCTTGTGCAGTGGCGGCGCGGGAGGAAGCTCGTGGTCTGGCCGCCCCCCGTGTCAAAAGCCAGGCCCCTATACCCGGGGCCGCGATCGACTGGTGCCAGTGGGAGTGCGAACCTGACCGAGGACTAGTGTCGTCGGTTCGATCCTTGCCGACCCACCTCGCTCGGCCAGGCAGTCTGCCTCATCCAGGAGTGAACGGGTTGGCGGGAGAGCTGGGTGTAGTCGCATAGGCTCAACATCGTCGTGGCAACGGTGAGGGCTACCTGCTCCTGTCAGTCGAAGCCAGAAGCACGGGGGACACGCGCACGCAGGTGGACACATGTCGGCCCGATGTCGTGAGACATCACACGGTGCCCCCTCTGGAACTGACGGACATCGTGTACACATCGGGAGCCTCGATGAGGCAAATCGCGGGTCGCCTCGACCACTGTGCTAGGAAAGTCCCTCATCGAGCCATTGACGGAAGTCGCGCAGCCGGTCAGCCAGTGAATCGAGGTACTCCTCTGAGGCCTTTGGGTCTGGCCATGAGCCCGAGCGCAGCCAGTCGATCGCGGCATCAACGCCGAGCTTCCCGTACTCACTGAGCAGAGGGGTGCCGGCAACGGGTCGAACCTCGGCCCATGCTTCTCGCACCGATTCCAACCGCCCGGATTCTTTCCAGGCCATCTTCTCGATTGGCCAACGAGGCTCAGCCTCCAAGAACTGCAGTGAGCTGGTAATTGAAGACCTCAGTCTTGGGTGGAGCTCGTCAAGACGATCGGCTCTCTTGAGCTCCTTCCGTATGGCCACCTGGTGCTGTGGCTCCTGCTGCCGAAACCACCACGTCAAGCCGAGGCTGATACAGGCGAGAACGAATCCGAGAGTGCCGATGACTTCCGCGTAGGCCGCGAGCACAGCGGAAGATTAGCGACCCCGCGGCATGGATGCGGCCTGGAGGCGACCTGGCCGCAGCGTTCACGCAGGTCAGTTGCCGTTTGAGCCCAACCTTCCAAGCTGGTGGTGCGGGTTCGATCCCCGCGTCACCCGCTCTGCTGCTTACGGGCCGTATTCCTTGGTCAGAGGCTGCGCCCGTCATCCTCCCGCTCTGAGCGAGCGTGCGGCACACGAAGATGCGGTCGGCAGCGGGGCTCCGGCGCACCTGCCGGGCGAATGACCGAGGAGTCCGTCGTTGGTGCGCACTTCACGGTCTTGGCGGCTGCTCTGGCCTCACGACCTCCAGTAAGCGCCCATGACGCGCGATTGCCCCGGGTGAGAGGGCCGGATGCTCACGTCCGTCGGGAAGCATCCTGGTTCGCTGAAAGATTCGCGCCCCGTCCGAGCGCTCCCACCAGAAGCCGCACGGCCCTCGCGTCTGCAGGCAGGCGTACTGGGATCCCCCTGCCATCCGGATCCCTTGAATCCTAGGACTGCCGCAGCGAAAGCATGCCTGAGGGGAAGAAGGTGGGTCTGTCATCCACTACCCCTCACTCCGCGAGGTAGCTCCGGGCGGGCGGAAGCGGATCACATCCCGTCACTGCCCCGTGCCGAGACCCTCCGCGTGCCCGGAGTGCGGTCGATCGCCATCGTTCATCGCCGTCTCATGCGTCGACGTGATGTCTTTCAGCGGCACCCGGAGCAGCTCGCCGTCGCCCCCCGAGCACCATGTAAGTCCTGCGCATCCTCGTCGAGATAGGAGACCGTCCCGGTCACCGTACGGGCGTGCCCCCCACGCGATGCCAGTTCGAACGAGGTCTTCCCCGATGGCCCGCGGGGTCGGAGGGCGGCTCGGACATCGTCGCCTGGTTCGCGCGGCGGCTCCGGCCTCGACGACCGTGGGAGGGGCTGGTCTCCGAGCGGCTCCGGCCCTCCCCTTTCGGCCTCGGCTTCACGGCCGGGCTCGACGAACTCCTGTTGCGAAGACGGATCGAGCGGGCGGACCGGATCCTTCAGGATCGACATGGTGCCCTCACTTTCGTCGTGGGGAAGGGAGTCCACCGGAGTGGACCCCCTCCCCGAACGGCCGCGCTCATGCAGTGGCGCGACGCCGCCGCGAACTACCGACCGGTCAGACCCTCGCGGGCGTGCCCTCGAAGAAGGCCAGGTCCCCTATCTTGGTCGTGCGGAGGTCGACACGGTTCGCGATGTTCTCGCGCACCCAGCGCTCAGCCACCGGGACGGCGGCGTCGGCCTGTTTGCGGGTCTCCCACAGGCTCAGCGACACGCACTTCTTCTCGCCGAGGTCCGCGAGGCCGTACCGGATGAAGCCGGGCTGCTCCTGGAACGTGCGGAGCATCCCCTTGCGGGCGATGTCGGCGAGCTCCTGGAACGTACCGTCCTTGATCTCATACGTTGCGATGCGTACGTGCTCCATGTGTGATTTCTCCTTCGATGTTCGATCGTTTCGGACCCGTGACCGACGGGGCCAACGTGAGCCAGATCGAGAGCGGAATTCGCTCGGGGTATCGAGCTTTCGCTTGGACCGGCGATGGAACGGGATCGGCTGATGCGATCTCCGTGACTCCTGCTTCTCCCATCAGATGGATGGGGATCGCATCCGTTTCAGTGTACGTCTTCGCTCTTACCCCACGACGGCCATACGCCGCTCGTCGCGAACCGGAAACTCAGCGGCCCAGCAACTCGGGATCACCGGAGCGCTCCGTCCTCTCGGCTCAGAAAGGCGGAGTGACATCGAGGCCCCGCGGCCGAGGCGCCGAGGCGAGTGCGCGATCCCACGTGACCACCCCCGATGGAGCCATCGTCGACGATCATCGCCGACGCCACAGATCAGCTCGACCGATGGGTCTTGCGCCGCGAGCGATCGCATTGAACTGACAGCCGTCGGCGGGCACATGGTCTGTCACAGGCTCGGATCGTCAGTTCGCCGCGTCGTAGGCAGCGTCTACCCACTTGCTCATGTTTCCGGCTCCCTTGTCCTTGATCCAGAGATACACGGGGTAGTCAACGGGAAGTGGATTCGTCCCCTGGGTGGACTCGTTGCCGTTCTGATCCTTGATCCTGTAGATGTGAACGCCGAACAGGCCCTTCCCTCGGCGGATGCTCTCGTTGATCTCATACCTCACCCACTTGCGCGAGACGCTATTGGCACCGATCAGGACGGCAGTCACCGTACTCTTGGCGAGGGCTCCGTCGATGAGCTTCCTGATCGCATCGTCACCTTCCGTCTCCGCCTCTTCCCACAGGGAGGCGTCGATGAACTCGATGTCGTCCTTGTCGAGCGCGCCACTGTTGTGGACGTTCGTGGCTCGCCACACGTCCTCGTCGGAGTAGAAGCTGAAGAAGGTCCTGTGGGCCATCGGGCTTCCCCTTTCAGCAGAGGTTGCGGCGATGCTACTAGGCCGTCCGACGCGGAACCGCCGCTCCCAAGGCTCGACCCATGGGCGAAACCTTTGCGTACACGAGCACCGGCGCCAGCTCCTCCCTATGGCGGGAGAGATTTAGACGGTATTCACCTGGGCAATCGGTGAAATCGCCTCTAGTCTGGCGGTTGATAGGCGCGGCCTCCCGATGGAGCCGCAGGATGCGGACGGAGAAGGTGATGGAGCCCCAGGATGCGGACGGAGAAGGTGCCGGTGTGGCGGGCGTACCCCGTCTGGACCGGGCGGCCGAATCGCACCTCCCCGACGGGCCGCGTGTGCGACGCGGACGGGTGCGGTACGAGGCTCTCCATCTACAACGGGTCGACGCTCTGCTGGCAGCATGAGCCGGCGCGCATACGCCTGCCCCGTGGCGAGAGGAAGAGGCGGTATGCAGCCTAGCCCTGCCCGGGCTCGGTCCTCGAGGCAGGCATC
>JACCXF010000239.1 GCA_013697295.1 Actinomycetota bacterium
CCCGGGCGACGATCCGGTAGAGAATGACGTACAGCAGAGCCAGGCCCCCGAGCATCCAGAGCCGCAACTGCATGACGTCTTCGTTGATCGAAGCCGCGATCGGCTCATAGGGCAGGTAGATCTCGAAGGCGCCGGCGGGCTCCTCGGACGGCGAGAAGTAGATGGGGACGTAAACCTCGAGCAGACGGCCGAACGACCGTAAGCTCGCCTCCTCGTCCTCTTCTAGATCGCTCACTTCTGCCTCGACGTGGCCTTCGAGGGCTTCTGCGAGATCGGGCGGAGTCTCGAAACGTTCGCCTATGAGGGACGAGTCTTCGGAATAGATGATCTCCGAACGGAGGTTCCATATCTTGATCCGCGCGAACTCTTTCCCCAGTAGACCAGCGCGCAACCTGTCATCCAATCGCGCGAGCTCGGATTCCGTCAGGCCGGCGCCCAGGTCGGATTTCTTCAGCAACGGTTGGATGCCGAGCGACGCGATGAGCTCGGCCGCCTCGGTTGCGCTTCTGAGGTTCTCTTCTGAGGTTCTCTTCTGTCACCCGCGTTTCGATCTGGCGAGCCAGGATGGCGGCGAGCACCACCATCGGGATCGCTCCGGCGATCGCGAACACGGCGAGAAGAGAGAACCCCCGCTTTCTTAGACCCTTCACCTATGAGTCATCGGTTCTCCGGCCCTACGCCTTGAAAGCTCGATCGGCTCGGGCCCGGGCCGCATTCCCAAAACGGCACGTCTCGTTGCCCTCTCGATGCCCTCGGGTGCTACGAGGGCCTAGTCCTTTCGGACTATCAACTCCCCCGGTTAGGGGGTCGATACATCACGCATCAGTACAGGAGTCGAATGATGGCTCGTCGCGTCGATAAGGGACAAGCAACGTCGGTGAATAGCGCTAAGGGACGACCACAAGCACATCGCGACCGCATCGCGGTCGTCTTTCTCGCGCCCGCGCTGCTGCAGCTCCTCACGGTATCCACAACGGAAGCCGCGACCGACCTCATGTCCACGATCGCCGACACCGCCACGTCAACCGAGGCGTCATGAGCAAGGTTCGCACGCACTCGGCTTCTACAGACCTCGTTCCCATCTCCGAACGGATCCGCTACATGCAGCTGCTCCGCCTCGGAGTCGCGGTGGTGGTGCTCCTTGCGTCATGGTTGGTGCCGGGCGCGCTGGGGGCGGGGTTCGACAAGCTCGCCCTGGTCACCGTCGCCTACGTCGTGGCGTCTCTGGCCGGCGAGGCCATGTGGAGGTTCACCCGCCGTAGCACTGTTCTGTTCGGGACCCTGCTGATCGTGGACGGGCTCTACCTCGCGTGGATCTCCTATCTCACGGGTGGGCTGATCAGCCCGTTCCGATTCCTCATCCTGCTGCACCTGATCTCGGTCGCTCTACTCGCCTCGTATCGAACCGGGCTGATGCTCGCGCTGTGGCACTCGTTGCTGTTGTTCATTGTCTTCAATGCGCAAGAGGCAGGCATCCTCAACGCTCCAACGGACGCGATCCGAGCCCTTCCGGGGTCGGAGTTCCAGCGGATCATCGCGTTCTCGGTGGCCTTGTGGCTGGTCACGATCGCGACCTCGACGTTCTCTGCGATCAACGAGCGCGAGTTGAGACGTAGGCGTTTCGACCTCGAGCGACTCGCGAAGATGGCGACGGACCTCGAAGCCGCGGACGACGCTCCCGGGGTGGCCGATGTCCTTCTAACAACCGTGGTTGACGCGTTCGACTTCGGGCGGGTCCTCATGTTCGGATCGCCGGAAGAGGACCTCCACCTTATGGGTCACCGAGGAGACGTCGGCCCCGCGCGCATGGGGGCCTCCCCTGGAAATGACTCCGTCATCCGCAGGGCCAGGGACGATAAAGAGACCCTGCTCGTCACCGAGCTCGAACCGGGTACGGACCCGTGCCTCGCCTCGATGCTGCCGGATGCGCGCAACGTCGTCGTCGGTCCACTGTCTGCGGAAGGCCGTTCGGTCGGCGTATTGATCGTGGAGCACTCGCTGAAGTCCGGCTCCCGGATAGAGCGTCGCGTGGTCGGCATGCTCGAGCGGTTCGCATCTCATGCTGCGCTGGCGATGTTGAACGCCTCCTTGCTCGAAAAGGTCCAGCGGATGGCCAGCACGGATGGCCTGACGATGATCGCCAACCGTCGCACCTTCGACGCGTCGTTGCAACGCGAGATCAACCGCGTATCGCGCGGCGGTGAGCAACTGAGCCTGATCATGCTGGACCTCGATCACTTCAAGATGTTGAACGACACCTACGGGCACCAGAAAGGTGACGACGTACTGCATCGGGTGGCCAGGGTCCTGGAGGGAGAGTGTCGAGATTTCGATACGGTGGCGCGTTATGGCGGTGAAGAGTTCGGCATCATCATTCCCAATACGGCGGGTGAAGAGGCCGTCTTGCTTGCCCGGCGTCTGGCCGAAGCGATACGGCGCTGCTATGAGGACATCACCCTCACGGTGAGCATGGGTGTCGCTTCATACCCGTACAACGCGGGAGACCCCGAAGGGCTCGTCGCCGCAGCCGACGAATCCCTCTATGCGTCGAAGCGCGGGGGCCGGGACCAGGTCACCAGGTCAACGCGCACCCCGAACGTCGTAGGCCTGGAAGAAGCGCGCAAAAGCGCCGACGGCGCGGCCTAACCGGCGTCGCCGAGGTCCGGCTCCTGGGCCGCCTGCTCCTCGGGAGTGTCGTGGGGATCGACCTCTTGGCCCGTGGGCGGGGTATCCAGCTTGGAATCCGCCTCGGGCGTGGGGCTGTCCTGTTGATTCGCATCTCGTTCGGCCACGGCTCTACCTCCTCGTTGGGTCGTTGCCTACCCGTTACCCAATAGCGTGCGCCCCACGCCGCCCTATCTGGAGCGATGCCCCAACAGGTGAGAGCGAAACCGTGACGGCCCGCTTGTTCGACCTGAACATCGAAGAGGTCCTCGCCAAAAGGTGAGCCGGCCGGCGGAGCCCGTGGGCACCGCCGGCTAGGCTCGACTTCGATTCTAGTCCGGCGCTCCTAGAGAAGCGGAGCCGGGGGAGCGGGGGGTGCTGGAACTGGCTCGGGCCAGTCTTAGCTCCACCAGCCGCTGTAGCACGGCCAAATGATCGTCGTGATCCAAGTGCTTCTTCGTCTGATCGGGCCTCTCTTCGTCGAGATGGACGGTCGTGGCTTCGCCGAGGAGCACTGAAGGCCGGGACGTCGATGGCTTCAACAAGCTTCCTCCGTTCAGGGTGGCGTTGCGTCAGGCGACGACCCGGGCCAGAGCAGCCCCCTGCCCCCACGGTCGACCATTACTGGAAGAGATTACCTCCTCTGCTCCGAGGCCGTCTAGATGGTTATCGCTTTTCTCTGACTCCGCCCCATCTCCTCCGAGGAGGGGGATCGGCGCCGGCGACGACCAATGATCGCCGCCCCGCGAGCCGGCGAGCCCGCCAGCCGGCCGCCGCCCTCCTCGCGCTGCTGATCGCTCTGTCGGTCATCGCCATCGCCACCCACTGAGGCGACCCGTCCTTAGGCCCCGCGAACGCGCGCAGCAGGGCCCCACCGCTCTTATGCGGGGCCCTGACCGACACTCTCAGCGTGGATCTAGAGGGTCTTGGATCCCGGGTAAGACACGACGTCGCAACGGGCTGCCTCGTTAGCGTTCTTGTCCACGTCGGTGCCATTGGAATCGCTGCCCGGATGCCCGAGGTGCACCAGGTAGTGGAGCGGGTGGGCGGCGGACGGCTCGGACTGCCCCGCGGCCAGGTACTGGCAGTGACGAGTGCCGTCCTGGGCCACGCGCACTACGAAGTGCGAATGGTCGGCCAGCGCCGCTCCTGCATTGCCAACGATCAAAGCCGCCGCCCCTAGCGCGACCAGCCCTGCTTTCATTCTCATCTCTGGCTCCCTTCTCTCCTATCCCCGAAACGTTCCTGCCTCTTTCAGTGTGAAGAGACCGTCTCCGGTAGAGAATCCGGATAGCTGGCGTCTTTCCGTTGGTGCTAGTACCACTTCCTGGAAGAGCACGGATGAACCTCCGACCACTTCAGGGGCAACGCGCCAACGAAGCCCGTTCAGATGCCCGAGGCGCTTCTCTAGAGCGGAACGCGCCCGGAGACCGAGGCACCTCCCTCGGGGCCAGTGGCGATCTCCAGCTTCCCGCCCAGGGCCGACAGACGATCGGCCATGTTCTGCATGCCGGAGCCGATCCCGGTGTCCTCACTCTGGAAGCCCGGCCCCCTGTCAACGACGTCGAAACGAAGGGAATCGTCGCTCTCTCGAAGCGTGACCGTGAGCGGGCCCCGGCCGTGCTTCATCCCATTCTGGATGGCCTCGAGACAACAGAAGTAGAGCGCGTTCTCGATGTCCGAGGCGTAGCGGGAGATGCCATCGCTCTCGATCTTGACGGTCACGGGGCAGCGACGAGCGTGGGCCTCGAGCGCGCTGCCAAGCCCCCTGTGAGCGAGGATCGGCGGGTAGATGCCCCTGGCAAGGTCGCGCAGGGCCTGTACGGCAGCGGTCGAATCGTTGACGATCTCCTCGAGCAGGTCCTCCGCTCTGCCGGGATCGGCGGCGGCCAGCTCGCGCGCGGAACGCGCCTTCATACCCATCGCTATGAGCTGTTGCTGTGCCCCATCGTGGATATCGCGCTCGATGCGCTTGCGTTCGGCGTCCTGGGCGGCCACGATGCGCTGGCGGGACGCCCGAAGTTCCTCGATGCGGGCGCTCAGCTCCGCGGTCAACTGAGCGTTCTTCAAGACGAGCCCGGCCTGGCCCGCAAGTCCGGCCAGCAACCGTTCCTCGACGGGCGTCACCCTTTCCCCAGGAGACTTGGTAACGGTGAGCGCCCCGAGCAGCTGGCCGTGGTGCATGACGGCCACAGCCGTGGCCGAACCCAAGCGTTCGGGAAGTCGCCCGTCGTCGAGCTCGACACGCCTCGCCTCGCCGGTGACCTCGTTGGGCCACGTGGCCGAGCACATCAAGGATGATCCGACCCGCAGCCACACCTCCGCGCGCGACGCGCCGGTACCCTCGGCAAGTGTTCTTGCCATCACCGGGAGCACCTCCTCTGGGGCATAGGTCTCGCCCACCCTGCCGGAGAACTCGCTCAACAGCTCATAGGGCGTCGCTCTCCTACCGTAGATCAACCGGTTGGCGAGGCGTCGAGCACGTTGACGAAGGGGCTGGAACACGAGACCCGCGATGCCGGTGAACAAGATAGTGAGCAAGACGTTTACTCGATTGCCCGCACCCACGAGAGCTCCCAAACCGACGACGATCGCGAGGTAGACGAGGGTGATGGCACCGACCACGAGTGAGTAGACGAGCGTGCGGTTGATGATCCGATCTATGTCCCAGAGATGGAAGCGCACCAGTGCTACGAACAGGGCAAGGGGGATCAGTAGGAAGATCACCCGGAAGATCCGGAAGGAGACCACCGCGGACTGGATACCGGAGAACTCGGCTCCGATGAAGATCGGCTTCGCGGCCGTCTCATCCTCGTAGATGGCAACGTTGTGCAGTTCGGCATCGAAGTTCGTGAACCGGCTCCTCGTTGTCACATCAGCAGCCAAGGTGAGACGCCTTGTATCGAACGCGTTGTCGCGCGCCTCGATGACCGTCTGCGTCGGGCTCGCCGGACGATCCACAACCGAGAGGACCCCGACCATGTCATCGGGATGTGGGTCGCAGCGGAAGAAGTAAGTGCCGGGGGGAAGTGGTTGCACCTCGTAAGTCAGCGTTCTTCCCCTGTCGTCTGAAGGTCCTCCCGTTGTCAGCACGAGAGGGAGCGCGACTCCGATCGCCACCAGGAGCGCTCCAAGCACGAGGCGCGACCGCTTTCTAGTGGCCGGCTCTTTCGTCGGCACGTAACGCGCCAGCTGTGCCGCCACCCCAACGATCGGGATAAGGACACCGAAGACCACGACGAGACCGAAGGTGTGATCGTCGGTCGTGAAGAGAGACAACGCCGTGAAGACCAGCGCCAAGAACCCGATCAGCGGCACCTGCAGCGCTTTGGCGACCGGGTTGCGAGGGATCAGGCGCCCGTCCGGGAAGAGATAGAGCGCGAACAGATAGCTGAGACCGGACAGCACGTGGATCAGGACGTGGATCACGTCGAGCTCGCTCACGAGGGACACCGGCACGACCTGGAGCGCGTCGTGTGCCTGAAGGTTGAAGGCCACTGCGGTCCCGATCATTCCCAGAGCCAGCAACCGAGCCGTTAGCTCTCGAGGCTTGAGCCGGACGAGGATCGCGGCGAGCCCGAGGTTGATCGCGCTGAAGACGAAATCGAAGGCGGCGTGTGCCATCGAAGCTTCGTTGTGGGAGGTGAGTGCGATGTTGCGGGCGATCTCCGCGAGCGCGCCCACCCCCTCCCCCCACCGATGGAAGGCTCCATGCCACGAGGAAAAGATGGATACCAGCATCGGCGCGATCCCCAGAAGCAGCCACACGAGAGCGATCGCGAAAGCGAAGGCGAGCCCGATGAAGAACGCGACGTCACGGCGCCGTGGTTTCACAACTCGATTATGGGTCAGCCGATCGCCGGGGCAAGGAAGCTGCGCCCCTATCGCGGTGTAATGACACCCATCCGCCCATTCCTAGATCCTGTCTTATCCTGCCATTATGAGCATTCGACTGCTCATCGCCGAAGACAACTACCTGGTGCGCGAGGGCATGCTCCGACTGATCGAGAACCACCCGGAGCTCGAGCTGGCAGGCGTGTGCGAAGACCTCGCCTCGCTCATGGATGCGGTGGGCGATTCCAACGCGGACGTGGTGTTGACCGACATCCGGATGCCGCCGGACTTCAGCGACGAGGGCATCCAAGCGGCTGCATCGCTTCGCGAATCCCATCCCCACATCGGCGTCGTCGTGATCAGTCAATACGACGAGCCCGAATACGCGCTGGCGCTCCTGGAGAAGGGCTCGCAAGGTCGGGCCTATCTCCTGAAGGAGCGCCTCTCGGACCTCGACCACCTGGTCAACGTCATCCGGGACGTCGCGAACGGTGGGTCGTGGATCGACCCACAGGTGGTGGAGTCGCTCGTGGCCGCCCGGCTGCGCGCGGAGCGCTCACCTCTGGACGCGCTAACTCCCCGAGAGCACGAGGTCCTGAAGGAGATGGCGCAGGGCAAGACGAATGCGGCCATAGCGTCGAGCCTGACGCTCACCGAGAGGGCCATCGAGAAGCACAGCAACTCGATCTTCTCCAAGCTCGGCTTGTCGAGCGAGAAGCAGGTTCATCGCCGGGTCAAGGCGGTGCTTCTGCTCCTATCCGAACGGGGATAGGGGTCCCCGAGCAGGAGTGGTAGTAGCCCCAATCCCTTCTTGCCTGTCAGCAGGCTGGCTCCCCGCGTCTTCGACGGCCAGGCTGAACCCGTCTCGTTCGAACAGACAAGCGAGGAGAAACCCTCATGACAGACTTCATCCGCCGTCACCCCATAGCATCCAGCGTCGCCGCGGCCGTTCTGCTCGCAGCGGCCCTTGCCGGAGTCATAAGCCTCGTCCGGCCTGCCGGTGAAGCGGAGCATGCGGCCGGCCATCTGGCCATCGGGATTCCCCTGATCCTGGTGGCGGTGGCTGCGGTGACGCTCTGGGCTCCGCCCACCGCCGGTCTTGGGCGCGTGGGCCGCATCGTGTTGGTGGCAGGGTTGAGCGTCTTCGCCCTCGGTCAGATCCTGGAATCGGTCGGCGCCTTCGGCTACGACGGCTACGCCCGGACGAATCCGTCACTCGCCCTGCTCCACGACATAGGGCTCGTCGGCATGATCGGCATGCCGGTCCTTACGATCGGAGTGATACTCAGCCTTCTTGCCGGGGTCGGTCGTCCGTCCTGGACCCGCGGGACGACCTACTCCGTGGTCGCTGCCAGCGGACTCGCCTTGGCGGCCTTGACGAGCCAGATGTTCGGCGCCCCCCTCATCGCGGGGGCCTTGGTGGGCGCGGCTCTGCTCGTTGGGCTCCTCGGCCTCGCCTCTGTTCGTCGGCGCCACCCGGCCTAGAGAAGCTCACCTCACGGTCACCAGATCGCGACGGGGGTCCTTGCGAGCGGGGGTCGCGTGCGATGGCTCAGCTCGGCCGCTCAGCTTCCTTCCTTGACCTCGTAGATCTCGTCGGCGACGAGGCCGTGCGCCTCGCGATGGACGGTGTTGGCGGTCTCCGCGTCGGGGGCCTCGACCAGGCAGAAGATCCTCCCGGTAGTCTCGTTGACCCAATAGGCGCGGTAGTCAACTCCATGTTCGCCCTGCTTCTCGACGTCCGCCGCATGAGCCTTCGCGACGTCCTCTACGCTGACGCCACCCTCCATGTGGTGGACGTCCATGAACAACGGCATGCGCCTCTCCTCCTACTCGACTACCGGACTCGAGAAAGTCTAGAAGAACATGGTCGCACACGCCGCTGAGAAATGTCGCTTGTTTCCCCTAATGAGAAGAAGCTCACCTCAATCGATTCGCGGGCCCCGCGGTGGACGCCTGCTGCGGGCCGGCCCCGTTCTGCGCTCTACCGTGGCCTGCTCGCGGCACCGCTTTCGCGTAGCGCGATGCGCAAGCTATGGCCCCGGATACGCAGCGGGAACTCCCAAGAAGATGGACTCAGCTCGCGGACCAGGAATAAGGATCTTCTCTACAGATCGGAAGCGACGACGTCGAACTCCTCGACCGGAGGAGCGCTCCCGCCCATCGCTGCGATGGCTGCCGCCCGCGCATCCTCCACGGCTTCGCCACCCTGGCGGCGAGCATCTTCGGTCTCCCACAGGGTGATGCCGATACCCTTGCCCGTCTCGCGGTCCGCGAGAAGGAACGCGGCTTTGTAGCCGGCGACACTTTTGGCGGCCGGCAACACTTCCTTGTTGAAAGTGTCGATCCCTTGGTCCATCTTGTCCGGCGATCCCTGCACCACGGTGACTCTCGCGTACACGAAGCCTCCCCTCCTGTCGACGTTCCCCCTGCTCGTCGGAGAAACATCCTCGAGCAGGGGGCCTCGTCTAGGTTACGCCCCGACGACGTATTCGTGGCACGCGTCACAGGGGGCCAGCTCCTCTATCCGTATCGTCGTCGTGTGGGCCGAGACAGTCTTCTGGCTCTCGGCGAGTTCCTTGACGACATCTGGCTTCCGGCTGTGCGTTCGACGATCAGGTTGTCGACGTTCGTTGGGTACGAGGGCCACGTGCGCAATCACATCATTCCGCGCCTAGGTGGCACGATCCTGAGCGAGTTGGATGCACGCGTGCTCAACGCGTTCTATGCAACGCTCCTTGCCAACGGCCATAGGGACCTACGCCCTCTCAGCCCGGCGACCGTGCGACGCATCCACGCTACTTTGCATCGCGCGCTGCGTGACGCGGTCCGCTGGGGCCACCTCGAGAAGAATCCGGGGGATGCCTGCGATCCCCCACGGCAGCGAGCGGCGTCGGCACCCGAGATGCGCACTTGGGCCCCCGCCCAACTCGCAGCCTTCCTGGGTTTTGTGAGAGGCGATCGCCTCTCTGCCCTGTGGGTCCTACTTGCGATGACGGGTCTGCGCCGCGGAGAGGCGCTCGGTCTCCGCTGGATCGACGTAAACATCGATCGCGGTGAGCTCGCCGTTCGACAAACGGTGCTCTTGGTAAGCGGGCGGATCGAAGTCTCTCGACCGAAGACGGCACGAGGTCGCAGAGTGGTCGCGCTTGATCCTTCAACCGCCGATATCCTTGCGAAACATCGCCAAATAGGACCGGACAGCGAGTTGGTATTCAGTGACCAAGACGGTTCTCCCCTGAATCCCGGAGCTGTCTCGAAGAGGTTCTCGAAACTCGTTAGAGCTTCCGGACTGCCGCTCATCCGACTGCACGATCTGCGCCACACTCACGCGACGATCGCGCTTCAGGCCGGCGTGCATCCCAAGATCGTCTCCGAGCGCCTCGGACACTCAACCGTCGCCTTCACTCTCGACGTGTACAGCCACATGCTGCCGCACATGCAGGCGGAAGCCGCTGCGGCCGTGGCTGCCCTCGTTCCCCTCGGAGAGCCTTGATACATCAGTATGTGTATAGAGGTGTAGAATGGGAACCATGAAGCGTACGAACGTCGTCCTGGACGAAGACCTCGTGTCCAAGGTGAAGAGTCTGTACGGCTTGCCTACGACTCGCGCCGCAATCGAATTCGCCCTTCGTGCCCTCTTATCCGGCCACGATCGACGGGCGATGCTCGATCTCGAAGGAGCGGGCTGGGACGGGAACCTTGACGAGCTGAGGAGCGATCGGCCGGCGTGATCATCGTTGACTCGTCCGCCTGGATCGAGCTTCTGCGCGGGACCGAAAGCGACACGCATCGGCGGCTGAGAACGCTTGTATCGCAGGAAGCCGATCTCGCCATAACGGAGCTGATCTTCATGGAGCTTCTCTCCGGCGCCGGCTCGAACCGGGCGATCAGGGAGTTGCGGGGCCGACTTCTCGCCTACCCCTTCGTCCGCCTCGAGGGCCTGGCCGATTTCGAGGAGGCAGCCGCCATCTACCGCGGCTGCCGGAATGCCGGCGAGACGCCTCGCCGTCTGGCGGACTGCCTCATCGCAGCTACGGCCATCAGAGTAGGAGGGGAGTTACTCCACATGGACGCGGATTTCGAGGTGATCGCCCGCCACTCGCCCTTACAGGTGTTCGAGCCGGGGTGATGCGCCCGCAGCAGGCGCCGCCAGGGGCTTCTTAGAGGGGCGGTCCGCCTCTCGGCACTATTCCGAGGGCGAAGTATTTCGCCCGTACTGTATCTGTAGCGATATCATGACGATATCATGACGATATCTCTTTATATATCTTGAGAACACCTGAAAAGGTTTACAGATGATGCCTGATTTGATATCCTACGCCCATGAGAGGCGGAAGCATCATCAGAGAAGCTCGCAAGCGGGCCGGTCTGACACAGCGTCAGTTAGCGGAGCTTCTAACCACAACACAGGCGGTCGTGGCGCGCTGGGAGACGGGGAAGAGTTCTCCCGCGTTTGATCGCGTGGTGCAGGCCGTCAGAGCTTGCGGTCTGGACCTATCGGTCAGGATCGTGAATCGCGACGACGAGCACTCACTCTTGATTGACGATGCGCTGCGGCTCGCGCCAGTTGAGCGGTTGGAGCGTTTGTCAAGGAGCAGGAGTGCCTTGGAGGGGTTAGCTGCCAATGTGAGAAGAAGAAATCAGGATCCCTAATGGACTTCGATCCTCAAAAGATCCTTGAGATTCTGGCCAGACACCAAGTTGAACATGTCATCGTTGGTGGAGTTGGTGGGACTTTATACGGCTCCCCCATGTCGACAGACGATGTAGACATCGTCCCAGCATTGTCCAAAAGGAATCTAGACGCGCTCGCTGATGCCCTTAATGAGATGAACGCCCGTCTGCGTTCAACGGAGTATCCGGAGGGAATTCGACTCGACTTCACAGGCAAGGATCTTCGACGGTGGATCGTCGAATTCAGTTTCTTGAATCTATTAACTGACTTCGGCAAGCTGGACCTGATCCACCGGCCGGGCGGCTTCAGTGGGTTCCAAGAGCTCGCCTCGAACTCTGAGGAACTTGAATTGGGGAGCATCCAACTGAAGGTCGCAGCGCTCGAGGACATAATCAGATCCAAGCAGACGGTCGCGCGTGACAGAGACCTGGAGCAGTTGCCAACTCTTAAACTGCTTCTAGAAAAAAGAGGATCGTCAGTCATTCGACCTGGTGATGAAGTAATCGTGCCGTGGCAGTCAACAGAAGTAAGGGGTACCGTCATCGACGTTAGAGGGGCGGGCCCGGCGGCAAGGGTGCGCGTACGCTTGCGCCGGCCTGATCACGATTCCGAAGAGGAACTCGACTTTCCCTCGACTTCAATCAGACGAGCCTGACTCCGCGTATGTCCGATGGACCGACATCGGTGTGCAATCCGATGCCCTCAACTGGACATCCCACGGCTGGTTCTCCAGGGCGGTGCGCCGCACGACCTCCGGGCTCGATGCCTCGAGCGCTTCCGCCTTGATGCGAGCGTCCTGCGGGTGCCACCTCGGGTGCTGAGCAAGGACCGCACCAGCGCTCGGGTCCTCGAAGGGCTTCGTATATTCGGCGATGAAACTCTCCGGCTCAGACAGACGCAGCAATGGGTCTTCGAGCACGAGGCGATCCGCAAAACCGCGGTCCGTCGTTTGGGCGATGGCGGCGATGGCTCCGCCGAGCGAGTGGCCCACGACAACGTCCCACTCGCGGTCGAGTGCCAGCACGTCGGTCGCATAGGAGGTGAGGAGGTAGTCGTCCCCCCGCGGACTGTCGCCATGGCCGCGCAGGTCGGGTGCGTCAACCCGGTAGCCGGCTCTTGCCATCTCCGCACCCAAGCGCCACCAACTCCGCGCCGAGGAGGTTAGGCCGTGGATCAGCAAGGCGCGGGGACCCCTTTCCCCCCATTCGAGAGTCGCTAGCTGCAGATGCTCACCTATCTCTTCCGGCGGAAGGACGCCATCAGCCGCCGATATAGGACATCTCTATCTTCTCGAGCCCCGCGGTCTCAGACGAGCGAATCTCCGAGTAGCGGTCCTCGCGAACCTTCCAGAGAGACGCGATGACATCCGCGATCTCGTGGTCGGGAGCTCCGCCGCGTACGAGTTCACGCAGGTCGTGACCCCTGGTTGCGAACAGGCACGTGTATAGCTTGCCCTCGGCCGATATGCGCGCCCGCGTGCAGTTCGCGCAGAAGGGCTGCGTCACCGAGGCGATCACGCCGATCTCACCCCCGCCATCCTTGTACCGGTAACGGTTGGCGACCTCACCCCGATAGTTGGGATCGACCGGCTCGAGCGGCATCTCGGCGTCGATCGTCGCGACCACCTCTCGGGCGGGGACGATGTCGTCGAGCCGCCAGCCGTTGGTGCTGCCCACGTCCATGTACTCGATGAAGCGGACGATGTGACCGGTACCGTGGAAGTATCGGGCCATCGGAAGGATGCTGTTCTCGTTCAACCCGCGTTTCAGCACCATGTTGATCTTGACGGGACCGAGGCCGGCAACCGCGGCCGCCTCGATACCTCCGAGAACCCGCCCCACTGGAAAATCGACGTCGTTCATCGCCTTGAAGACATCGTCGTCGAGCGAATCAAGACTCACCGTGACTCGCCTTAATCCGGCCTCCCCGAGCCCTCTCGCTCGCGTGGCGAGCATCGATCCGTTGGTCGTCAGAGCGAGATCGAGGCCGTCAATGGCTGCCAGCATCTCGATGAGCCTCTCGATGTCGCGGCGCACGAGGGGCTCTCCTCCGGTGAGACGGATCTTGCTCACCCCGAGGGCCACGAAGATACGTGCGACGCGCTCGATTTCTTCGAAGGTCAGAAGCTCGGCGCGGTCGAGGAACTCGTAGTCGCGCCCGAACACCTCTTTGGGCATGCAATAGACGCAACGAAAGTTGCAGCGGTCGGTTACCGATATACGCAGATCGCCCAGCGGCCGTCCGAGGGCGTCGATCACAGCCATCAACTCATCCTGCCACGACCTCAGGCGCAACCCATCCGCCGGGTTCACTTTCTTGCTCCGTCGATCTCTATCTCGAGTAGACCGTGAGCGGTGCGCAATGCACCCTCGACCTCCTCGGGGCTTTCGCACCTCGCGAACAAGAACCCGAGATAGCGGTCGCCCTCCGGGAGCGGCGTGACCGGACGCCCCCGGCCGATTGTGATATCCAGCCCTGCGATCCCGGGCACGGCGCGCGCCGCCTCCTGCCCGCCGACCCTCCGCAAGACGCCGGCTGCCGTTATCGGAATCATCATCACGCCGGAGGCGGCCCACTCCCGGCCGCGCTCCCGCAGCGGGAGCCCGAGCGCATGGCGGAGGATGAGCTCCTCGAGCGTCGCGCCGAAGCCGAACCGCAACGAGCGCGAGCACAGCCCGCCGATCGAGCGCGCCGCGATCTCAAGCATCCACACGTCGCCATCGTCGACTCGCAGCTCAGCGTGTACCGGTCCCTCCGTGAGGCCGATCGCGGCGATCGCTCGGTTGGTGACTTCTTTGATCGCGCCCTGGGTCGCATCGGCCAAGCGCGACGGCGTAACGTAGATCGTCTCCTCGAAGAAGGGGCCCTCGAGAGGGTCGGGTTTGTCGAACAGCGCAAGGATCTCGAGATCCCCGCCCCGAAGCATCCCCTCAACGGCGACTTCCTTGCCGGGCACGTAGCTCTCGATTACTAGCGGCGCGCCGGAACCTGCACCCGTCTTCTCGCAGATCGAGCGCGCCCTTGTGGCGGCGAGCACGGCCGACTCGGCGTCGTCCGCCCGGATCACCCCCCGGCTGGCGGACAACGACACCGGCTTGACCACGACCGGAAAGCCGACCTCCGTGGCGAGCGCGGCGACGTCTGCTCCCGATTCGGCCCGTCTGTAGCGAGGCTGCGGAATGGCCCCCGCCTCGAACGCCCGGCGCAGCTCCGCCTTGTCCCGGGTCGCCTCCACGGCGCCCAGAGGGTTGTGGGGCAGCCCGAGGCGCTCGGCAGCAAGGGTCGCCATGAGCACGCCCTGATCGTCGGTGGCCACAACTGCGTCGAGCGGCGCCTGCTCGGAGTAGGCGGCAATCGCCTCGGCGCCTGCCTCGGGCACCTCGAAATCGACAAGGACGGGCCCGTCCTCCATCGCTGGGGCGATCGCAAAGCGGCGGTTCGAGCCGACCACCACATCTGCGCCGAGAGCACGGGCCGCGTCGAGGAAGTCGGCGGCCCTGTAGGTCTCCGTAGGCAGCAGCAAAAGCACCCGGGGTCGCCTCGGTGGGACCGGGGAGTGAAGTCTTGCCATTCCTCTATCATGACGTGAAGCGTCATGACGGGACCAGACCAAGAGTGACTCCCCGACAGTGAAAGCATCTTTGTGAAAGGGCCTATGGGCTTCGGGCAGCGCAAATCCTTTGAAGAGGCGTCTGCGTCTCAGGTGCCGCTGGTCGGGATCACCGAGGCCGCCTCATCCGCCGTCCTCCAGATCCGCGCGCGTGACCCCGCGCCCGAGCGCCTCGCCCTGTGGCTCGAGTTAACCGGCAGCCGGGGCCGGGACTACACCTACACCATGTACCTCCAGTCGCTGGACGAGGCGTCGGAGGAGGATGCCGTCGTGCACCACGACGACCTCCCGATCGTCGTGACCGCCTCGAGCATCGACAAGGTGCGGGACGCCACGATCGATTTCCAGGGCGACCTCTTCGAGGGCGGCGGGCTCCTGCTCGACAATCCCAACAAAGAGGGCCCGCCGATGGGCATGCTCCCGGTCATGCCCACCCCCGCTCCGGCGCGCGCGAGCCCGGCCGTGGGCACCGCCCCGGCGGCGGACCTCTCGGGCGACGTCGCGCAGCGTGTCTCTCAGGTGCTCAACCAATCGATCAACCCACAGATCGCGGCTCACGGCGGGCGCGCCGACCTCGTTGCCGTGGAGGACGACGTTGCGTACCTGCGGCTGTCCGGGGGGTGCCAGGGCTGCGGCATGGCGACCGTGACGCTCAGCCAGGGCATCGAGGTGGCCATCGCCGAGGCCGTGCCCGAGATCAACCGCATCGTCGACGTCACCGATCACGCCTCTGGGACCAACCCGTACTTCGAGGCGTCGAAGCAGTAGCCGTGTCCTTGCCTACCTGACAGATGCGCTCCGGCCCCCGGTTGCATGCCCCTTCACCTTGAACCAAGAGACCTCGTGTGCCAGGACAACGATAGGTAACCACGGGCATCGGTCTCGTCATCCGGTGCCCCCTTTAGCATCGAGCGCAGGACTCATCCCGTACCAGCCTCAAGTTCCACGATTAGATCCAACAATTCGCTCGCCTCCCAGGCTCGGTTTCGCTGCGATTCTGAAAGTGGTTTCAGGATGCTCGCAGCAATGAGGTCCGGGATCGCCCCATTGACTGCGGGCTTGGACTTTCCCGTTGCCGCAACCCCTACAGGAAGCGTCATAACTGGGTGCGCCGGAAGGACGTCAATCAGTGCCCACGCGGTCGCATCGGACCGAGGATTCACCTTCTCCCTGAGTTGAGCACGCCACTCTTCTTGGAGCTGGGTGACTTGCTGCAAGTACTTCTCTGCCAGCTTGGACGAGGTAGTAGCCGCCAGACTGAACGCTTCGATCCACTCCAACACGCGACCTTCGCGATAAGCCGTCAAGCCTCTGATGTACTTCTCTTTCTCTCGCGCTAAGACCACGCTTACAGGCGGCACGAAGGCAGGTGCCAACCCCCGGCGTTTCAGGATGACCTGGACTAAGGCGCGGCCCGTGCGTCCATTCCCATCGTCGAATGGGTGGACCGTCTCGAACTGCGCATGAACGAGCGCCGCCTGGACGAGTGTAGGTACGTCGTCCCGTTCACAAAAGCGGCACAGATCATCTAACAGGGACTCCACAGCCTCAGGTGGGGGGGGCACGAAATCCGCCCCGCAAGGGTTGTAGTCGTTACCACCGATCCAGTTCTGTCGGTCCCTGAGCCGCCCTGCGATCTTCCGATTGGACTTCTCCATCAACACGCGGTGGAGCGCGACGATCTCATAGGGAGTGATCCGCTTTTCGCTCGCAGTCTCCTCGATCGCGAACTGCATCGCGTCGACGTTCGCGAGGATCTCAAGAGCCTCAACGCTCGCCTTGCGACCGACGTCGTCGCGCACTTCTGCGCGAGCCAGTTGCTTAGCGTCAACCTGTATCCCTTCTACCTTCGAGGAAGCGATGGACTCAGTCCTCAAGAGAAGACGAGCCAAGGGAACAAGTTGAGGAGCCGAGTGATTCAGGTGTGAGATTGCCAGCTCTGCTTCAGACACGACGGTGGCGA
>JACCXF010000252.1 GCA_013697295.1 Actinomycetota bacterium
GGCTTCACCCAGTCCGCATACCTGGTCTGTTCCTCCCAGGGCCATTGCGCCTTCCGAAACGGGTTGAAATGGTTCCGGTTCCAGACGTTGAGGCCGAACTGCAGATCGGCGTTGCACCATTTGACGATCCCATACAGCTCCCGGTCCAGGTCCTTGTTGCGCTCGAGCCAGAACCGCTCCCAGATCAGCACCTCGGGATTGCGGAGCAGCACCCTCAAGAATTCGATGAAAGACCCGTCGACGAAGCCGGCTCCAGCCCGAGCATCATCGAAATACGCCTGTACTTCCGAAAACGACCGCCGGACCAACTCGACATCGATACCTCGTCCATTCGCGAGGTGACGACAGTGCTCACAGAAGCAGGCGGCAGTCTGACCGTGCATCATCTGGTCCAAGGGACTGCGACGCTCGTTGCACCACATGAGCCCGTCAATGTCATAGCTACGACATTGGTCCTCGATCATCGAGTGCCACCATCTCCGGTAATCCGGATTATTGGTGCACGGGGCCGAGCCATACCGTCCAATGAGGTCGATCTCCAAACACTGCGGCAGATTCGGAATGTCGACGTAGTTGACAGAGCCGTGGCCCGCATAGCTGAATAGAGGCTCCATCAGCTCGGGCATTACCCTCATTCCCCGCGCGCGAGCCCCGGGTATCACCTCCGCGAGGATGTCGAGGTCTCCCATCTCGGGGTCTTTGGCCCGAAAGTCCTTGATGAACGTCGTGTCGTAAAACTCGTAGTGGGGGGAGAAATAGGCTCCTCCCCGCATTCGCAGCGGCTCGGGGATGCCGTGATCGGGCCAACCGTCGAGTTCATGAGAGATGCTTCTCCCAGCCTTCAGCCCTAGCCAGGACACGGTCCCGATCATCAGCACGTTGACACCGACCCGATCGTGAAGAGTATCGAGCACGGTCTCGACTCCCTCGTCGATGAAGCTGATCGGACTGATCTGAATGCCCACGAATTTCCGTTGTGAATCCGGTTTGCTCACACCCTCTCCGTCATTCTGGGTTGGGAACCCTACATCCACCTAAATCGCCAAGTGGTCAACTGTTAACATACCGCCCCCAATCCTGAGTCGATCCCCGATGGGAGAATCGAGGTGGGTACAGCGGGATTTGAGGGAAAAAGGCCGAAGTCACGGGCAGTCCCACCACATTTAGGGACGAAGAACACGGGAGGTACTGGCAGTGGACTTGGGGATAGCCGGAAAGGTGGCCCTCGTCGGGGCGTCGGCCAACGGGCTCGGTTTGGCCACGGCCGAGCGTTTCGCGATGGAAGGGTGTGACGTTGCCATCTGTGACGTCAACGCAGCAGCACTTGACGCGGCCCGGGAGCGGGTGGCCGGTGCTGCGGCCGGCGGCAGAGTCCAAGGCTGGCAGGTCGATCTTCGTGACGCCTCATCCATCGAGAGGCTGGTCTCGAGCGTCACAGAGGAGTTGGGCCCGGTGGACATCCTGGTCACGAACTCGGGGGGGCCTCCGCCGGGTTCTTTCGAGGACTCCACCGACGCAAAATGGCAGCTGTCATTTGAGTTGACGTTCCTCAGCGCCGTCCGGCTCATACGGGGAGTGCTCCCCGGCATGAAAGAGCGGAAATGGGGGCGCATTGTCAATTTCACATCACGGGCCCTCCGCGAACCGATCCCCAACCTCATGTTGTCAAACGCGATCCGCCTCGCCGTGGCCGGGATGGCCAAGACCCTGGCCGCCGAAGTGGCCCCTTACGGAATCACCGTGAACAATCTCGGCCCGGGACCCACTTCGACCGACCGGGCCTTGGAGTTGGCGGCCGCCAGGGCCGCGAAGAAGGGCATAAGTTTGGATGATGAATTGAAGGCTACGGAGAGCCGGATCCCTCGGGGGCGTATGGCCCGGCCCGAGGAGCAGGCCGCCGTAGCCGTCTTCCTGGCCTCGGAGATGGCGAGCCATATCACCGGAGCCGGACTGATCGTCGATGGCGGGGAGACCGGGTCGTTGTGAGCCCTTAAACGTGCCAACGTAGTTGTCAACGGTTGACAGTTATCGCTACTCTTCTCGGGCGGATAGCCACCAGCGGCGGGAAAACCTCTTGATGCGAAAGGAAAAAGACTGTGACGCAGGGCCAGATAACGCACGTAACTTCGGCGGGGGAGCGGGAGCGTCGTTACACCGCACTTCGGACGGTGATGGAAGAGAACGGAATGGCGGCGTTCGTCATTTGCAGTCGTGGGGACGAGTTCGTCAGGGGCCGGGTCCAGTACGTCTCCGACATCTTCCAGTGGGCAGGCAGGGGTTTCGTTGTCCTTCCGCTCAAGGGCGAGGCGACCTTTCTGGTCGATCCCCTCTGGGGGCTTGGATACGCCAAGCTGGGCGGGTGGCTGTCTGACTACCGGATGCCGGAGAGGGCGGGCACAGAGATCGCCCAAATCCTGTCCAACCTCGGGCTGGGATCCGCCATGATCGGCGTCGTCGGTCTCGCCGACATCACCGCAGTGGCCGACTTCGAGGACATGAAGGCCGGCCTCCCGAACGCAGACTGGCAGGACGCCACCGATCTGTTCGATGATGTGCGGGCGATCAAGAGCGACGAGGAAATCGAGGCAGTACGCGAGACGGGGCGGATCCTTCGAACCGTGTTCCAGGCCCTCGAGGCCGAGATACGCCCCGGCGCGCGCGAGGTGGATGTGCTGGCCGAGGCTCACCGCCTGTGCCGCCAGCTTGGATGCGTCGAAGGGATTGCATTGATGGGTCGGCCACCCTTCCGATCCTTTTCGATCGGAACCACCGGCGTCATAGAGAAGGATGACGTCATGGTGATCGATCTGGAGTGGGGAGGGCCCTCGGGGTATTGGGTCGAACTGAGGCGCGTTTACAGCTTCGCTCCTCCGACAGACAGACAACAGCGCTATTGGGAAACCCGGGTCGAGACCTTTGCTGCCTGCGTGGCGGCTATGAAGGCCGGCGAGCCTTCGACCGACATTCTGGCCGCCCGGGATCGCGTGTACGGAAAGTACGGCCAGTCCGCCGAGGGAGTGCTCGCCTACACCGCTCATGGGATCGGGGTCGATTCCCTCGAGCCGCCATGGGTGCCAGGCAAGGATCGGGTGATGGAAGAGAACATGGTCATCAACCTGCACCCGGCCATCAAATTCGATGATCCGGACGAAGGCCTCGCTCTGGGCGGGATCAGCATTGCCGACAACGTGCTCGTATCCAAGGACGGCGGGATCCGGACCACGGACCAGGACGACAACTGGATAGTGCTTTCCTGAATCGGGCGGACGGGGTCGCCAAGGTGGGACGACCCATCTGCGACCCTGTTCGAGTCATCGGATCGGAGAAGCCGATTGGGTTCCGTTAGGGACCCGGATAGAGGTTGACGCGTGGTTGCTCCCTTGAGGGTCGGTGTGATCGGCGCTGAATCCCGCGGCTTTGGTCCCCGGGCGCATATTCCGGCTGTGCAGGCGGTGGGGGGGCTGGAGCTGGTAGCGATCTGCACGGCTCATGATGAA
>JACCXF010000057.1 GCA_013697295.1 Actinomycetota bacterium
GGGCCGTGAAGGACGGCTCCGTCGGGCGCGAAGCGCGACCCGTGGCAGGGGCAGTCCCAGCTTGCCTCAGCGGGATTCCACGAGACCTTGCAGCCCATATGCGTGCAGATGGCCGATACCGCGTGGAGTGTCCCATCGAGGTCCCGGTGGGCGGCAACGTCGCTGCCGTCGACGTCGACCACTGCAGCTTCCCCAGTGCCGAGATCAGCCGGTGAGCCGCTGCTCCCGCGAAGTACCCCGCCGATCTCTTGCACGGCGATGTTTACGTTCTCCCGCACGAAGTCCGTCGCAGAAGCGCGCATCGTCCGTCGATCCAATGCGAACACCTCCGCCCACGGCGGCGACGACTCCTTTATCTCACCGGCGATCGCGAGTGCGGCCGCGCTGCCGTTCGTCATGCCCCAGGCCGCGAAGCCCGTCGCGACGAAGAGGTCCTGATCGTCCGCGATCCGTCCGATGAAGGGAAGGCCGTCGATGCTGTACGCGTCCTGGGTCGACCATCGGTAGAGGGTCTCTCCCACGTCCAGATGCTCTCGCATGAAGCGCTCGAGCATTGCGTAGCGCTCCTCGGTATTCGCTTCCTGGCCCACGCGGTGGCCCTCGCCACTGACGAGAACGAGTCGGCCGCCATCGTCAAGCGGCGCGGTACGAACCGAACGAGCGGGTCTTCCCGCGTTGATGAACATGCCGGACGGCGTCCAGCTGCCAGCCAGCCTCGCCGCGACCACGTAGGCGCGCCAGGGATGGATGCGGGTGGCAAAGAACCCCGGCTCGACAATCGGGTAGTTGGTTGCGACGACGACTGTTGCTGCGCGCACTTCCGCGTCCTCCGTGCGCACGATGTAGGGGCCGTCACCCTTGACCTCGAGCACACCCGAGCGCTCGACGATCTTGCCGCCGGCCCGGACGAAGGCATCCGCCAGCCCCAACAGGTAGCGACGCGGGTGGAACTGGCGCTGATCCGTGAGCTCCATCCCACCGACCGAAGGAAACGGCTCATCTGATCCGGGTACGACGCGTGCTTCAAGACCCGCTCGCCGTGCCGCCGCTGCCTCTTTCTCGATGTACTCAAGCTCATCCTGAGTCTGCGCCAGAACGTAGTTCGGGACCGTTTCGAGGTCGCAGCCGATGGCGTACCTCTCAACCAGAGCGCCGACGAGGGCGAGTCCCGCGAGCTGAGCCTCTGCATAGCGACGCGCTACATCTTCGTCGTGATCGCTCTCGAGGCGAGAGTAGGCGAGGCCATGGCTCGCCGTCACTTTGGCGGTCGTGAAACCTGAAACCCCGGAGGCGAGCCGTGCACCTTCGACGACCAGCGTGTTACGTCCGGCCTCGGCGAGCAGTAGGGCTGTCGTGAGTCCGACGATTCCGCCGCCCACTACGGCAACGTCGACCTCCTCGGTACCGGTGACCGACGGCAGATCGGGACCGTGAGTGGTGTCGAGCCAGAATGATGTGCGGTCGGCTCGTGATGGAGGTACACCTCGCTCGAAAGCCGATCCCATTGCTGGGGGTCTACCCGGTAGACCGTCCCTCGCAAACGGTGCGCCATCCACGACGCTTCCCGACCCTAGCCGCGTTACGCCCCGATGTTCGCGTCCTTTCTTTCGTGGGGTATCGAGCGGCCCACCGACAACGAGGCAAATCGCCGCGGACACCGGAGGCACGCACGATGGCAGAGTTGACAAAACTCGAGGCGAAGCTCGGCGAGGTGACGGAGCTTGTGAAGGCGGCACAGGCCGCAACCAAGAAGGTGATCACTCTGGCCAAGGAAGAGCATCCTGAGGTCGTTTCCAGGCTCGAGCAGATGCATGAGGAGGCTGCGGAGACCGAACGTCGTTGCACAGATCTCGCGGGATCCTTCGAGGGGAAGAGAACAGCGATACTCGAAGAAGCGCAGGCGACGAAGAGCAAGGGCGGCGAGATGATGTCCACGTACCTCGACGAGGACGCCGACGCCCTCGACGGCTTCGAGTTCTTGACGATGGCGGAAGCGGGCGAGGTGGGACACTGGTCGGTTCTGAAGACGCTCAACGAGAAAGCTGGCTCCGAACCCGTCCGCGAGCTCGTCGAGTGGGCGCTCCCGATCCAGCGTGGCCACTTCGCGGGTGTCACCGAGACTTCGCTGAAATTGGCATCGGAAGAAGACCCTGACGAACCCGCCTGAGGGAGCTTTGCCGATCGTGGAGCGCACTGGTCCCTGTGAGGAGGCCGCACGGGCATGAGAAGATCGGGGCCCGGACCTAGGCCGCGAGAGAACCCGTCGGAGGATGGGCGGCGAACTTGGCGACCGGCCTTGGTTCGGGCCTCGTAGACGCCCGCGACCTCGCCAGACACCTGATTCGAGACCGGCGCGTACTTCTGGGCAGTTTGCGGAGTGATTATCGCGCTCGCCGCCGCCACAGTCGTCGCGGCAAAAATGCGCGGTTGGGTCTAGGAAGAAACCTCATCGAAGGCGGCGTTCCCGGCCTCGTTTTGTTAGGCGCGGAAGCACCTCCTGTCGCAGGTAGCACCGCACCCCGCGCTGCGAATCGTTTTACGGTCTCGGGCATGACCAACGCCACCAAGGAGGCATTCGATGGCTGATCCTGCTCCTGTCGGAAGTGACGTCCAAGCAGGCACGTACCGCTGCATCACGTGTGGGTACGAGCTCGGCGTCCAGTCAGTCCAGTCTCTTCCGCCCTGCCCGAAATGCGAAGGTCCCTACGGTTGGAATGCTCTCACGGGCGTGGACAGCGCAAAGGATCCGTACCCCGACAAGACGTAAAACCGGCCGACTTCGAGAATGACTCATGTTTGCCCAGAATGCGGAACTGAGATAGCAGCGGACGACCATAGGACGCTTCCCCGCTGCCGAGCTCATCGAGGCAGGGGCAATGGGAAACCCGAACGCCGTCGCGGAAGGACTTCTCGAGCGCTTCCACGAAGAGTGCTTCGGCGAGGACCTTCCATATCCACCGAACGGGCGTTCATAACCGAAGGGTCGACGCACTCCCCTAACCTAGCCCGTCGTCGTGACCTCCGTGTCGCGTCCGTGCACGCGGCAGCTCGGAACGAGGTATGAACCGTGCGTGTCACCCGCGAATCACCGTTTGCGCTCGCGGGGCACGTCTGGCACAAGTGACCCACGGAACCATGCGGGTTTGCA
>JACCXF010000279.1 GCA_013697295.1 Actinomycetota bacterium
ACCGGGGAGGCACCGGATTGGGTCTCGCGATCGTGAGGCAGATCGCTCTTGCGCATCGCGGGAGCGTGCAACTCCTCTCTGAGCCCGGTCACGGTTCCACCTTCATCGTGTGGCTTCCCGTGCGAGCCGAAGAGGGCGTCCCCCTTCCCCCCGTTCCTAAGAAGAGTCATGGGCCAGAGCCGCGTCCCGGATCCAAGACTGGAGCGGACCCGGTTGCTCTACCGCTTAAGCGACCTTTACCCCGGGTGTGATTGTTTCGTGCCGGTGAGCTTCGAATGGCCGTCCGTGCTCTGGGCGATGCTGGCGATCCCGCTGGTGCTGGTTGCCCTCTTCGTGTTTCAAGCGCGCCGCTCGGCGCGTGCGGAAGCGTTCGCCACCCCGCACATGATGCCGAACGTGGTGTCGGCCTCACCGCGGTGGAGGCGCTACATCCCCCTCGTCCTTTATTCGCTGGGTGCGCTCGCATTGATCTTGGCGGTCGCTCGTCCGCAGCGGGCCATGAGCGTTCCTCGCGAGCGCGCGACGGTCGTGCTCGCGATCGACTCCTCACGCTCGATGGATGCCACCGACGTACTCCCGACCCGCCTCGAGGCGGCGAGGCGAGCAGCCCAGTCCTTCCTGGACGATCTGCCCTCCAGGTTCCAGGTCGGCGTAGTGACCTTCGCCCGCCGCGCTCAGGTCCTCAGCCGGCCCACGATCGACCGCGTCGCGCTGCGGTCTGCGCTCGACGCTCTCAAACCCCAACCCGGCACCGCGATCGGTGACGGCCTCTCGGTGGCTCTCGACTCGCGCCCGGAGGGTCGGCGGGTGCCGATGGTCGTCGTCTTGCTGTCTGACGGCAACAACACTGCGGGCGTGGATCCCGTCGAGGCTGCAGAGCGGGCGCACGGGATGAACGTGAAGGTCTTCACCGTTTCGTTCGGTGGCGACGCATCTTCAAGCCGACCCGGCCAGGCGCCGGACGACCAGACCCTGCGGCAGGTCGCCGAGGCGGCGGATGGCGAGTTCTTCTCCGCTCCCACGGCCGCCGACCTGGAGAGGGTCTACGAGGATCTCGGCTCGAGCATCACACTGGTACGTGAGAACAGGGAGGTCACCACTGCGTTCGTCGGAGCCGGAGCGATTCTGCTGCTGCTGGGCGGCGGCGCCTCCGCCCTCTGGTTCAACCGGCTGCCGTAGGCGCTGTCAGGCCGGAAGCCAGCACCTTCCATGCTCTGCTACCCTCAGTGATGGCTCGGCCGCCTGCGGGAGGCGGCGAATCACCCAACGGGCCCTTCACGCACACATCACAAGCTGGGGCAAAGAGGTGAGCATTTGAGCGGTTTGACTCTGTTTTTCATCGTGGTCGCGTTCGCTGCGGCCGGGATCCTGAAACTCTGGATCCAGCAACGCCGGGAGAGGGGCAACGTGAGCTCGATCGAGGGCTTCCGATCGAGCCTCGAGAGACTGTCTACTCCCGAACCGGCCGAAGGGATCTGGAGCTCAGAGCCCACCCCCGAGGAGCGTCGCGTCGACATCCCCCGAGTGGCCACCCGGACGGGGTCGGATCGTCCCGAGAACCGGCCGTCGCCTCTGACACCGGAGCGGCGAGCCGCTGCCAAGCGTCGTATCGCCGACCGCCGGCGTGCCGCTCGCACCAGCGCCATCCATTAGTTCTTCCCCGAGCAAAGGACACATTTCTTGTCGCGCGACCTAGCGATCGATCTCGGCACCGCTAACACGCTGGTCTACCAGCGCCAGAAGGGCATCCTCTTCGCGGAGCCAACCGTGCTTGCTCTCAATAAGGAAACGGGGGCCGTGCTCGCGATGGGCGAGGAAGCATGGCAGATGATCGGCCGAACGCCGGGATACATCGTGGCGGTGCGGCCGTTGCGCTCCGGAGCGATCTCCGACTTCGACATCACCGAGAAACTCCTCCGCCTGATCATGCAGCGGTCGGGAGTCAATCGTTTCTCGCGTCCCAGGGTTCTCGTCTGTGTGCCCAGTGCCCTGACGGAGGTCGAACGCCGCGCGGTCGAAGAGGCGACACTATCGGCGGGTGCACGCTCCTGCTACCTCATCGAGGAGCCGATGGCGGCTGCGATCGGCGCCGGCCTTCCGGTCCACGAACCGACGGGCAACCTGGTGGTCGACGTAGGAGGCGGGACGAGCGAGGTGGCGTTGATCTCTCTCGGCGGGATCGTCACGAACACCGCCGTCCGGCTTGGTGGATTCGATCTCGATGCAGCGATCCAGAACTACGTCCGGCGTGAGTACGCGATGGCCATCGGCGAGCGAACGTCCGAGAGGATCAAGATCTCGATCGGTTCGGCATTTCCTCGCGCCAAAGAGGACAAGGCCGAACTCCGCGGCCGTGACCTCGCAACCGGTCTTCCAAAGAACGTCGTGATCACGTCGGAGGAGATACGTGAAGCGATAAACGAACAGATCCGCGGCATCCTGACTGCAACGATCGAGTGCATCGGCCAGTCACCTCCCGATCTGGTCCAGGATGTCCTCACGAACGGCATCACATTGACCGGGGGCGGCGGGATGCTGTCTGGCTTGGACATGCTTCTCTCCCAAGAGGCCGAGGTACCCGTTCACGTGACTCAGCAGCCCCTCGAGTCCGTGGTGATGGGAGCGGGCAGATGCCTGGAGTCCTTCGACGAGGCCAAGTCCATCTTCTTGGGCGTCAAGCGTTAATAGCGCGTCGTAACGGTGGCTCTTTCGTAGGGTTGGGCTCACCATGAAAACGCCGCCAGAGGGACACCAACCTTCCTATCAGCCTCCGCCACCGCCGGCGCGGCGGCGGCTCGGCGGCGTCCGGACGACCTGGCTGATCGTCGGCGCCCTCGTAGCTGCTCTGGTGATCGGCGCGGCGTTCGTACTTCCGATCCCTTTGTTCTATGTTTTCGAGCCGGGTCCGGTCTTGGACGTTGAACGTCTCGTTCGCGTCCGCGACGGGCGAACGTATTCGTCGGAGGGCGGACTGTACCTAACCACGGTCGGGGTGGACGTAAGCGTCACATTTGTCGACCTGGTTCGCGCCGCCGTCGACGAGCATCGGGAAGTCATCCTCGAAAGCGACTACACCCAAGGCGCATCCGACCAAGAAGTGCTGCGCGCGGCTCGTCTCGAGATGGAGCAGTCACAACTCAATGCCAAGGAGGTTGCGTTGAGTGAACTCGGGCTGGCCAAGCCGACGGCCGGAGTGAAGGTAGTCGAGACGGTCGAAGAATCTCCGGCGGAGGGCAGGGTCGCGCCCGACGATCTGCTACTGGCGGTGGACGGCAAGCCCGTTTGCGGGCCGATGGACGTGTCCACGCTGCTGGCCGATCGCGAGGTGGGGGACGAGGTGTCGATCACGATCCGCCACCGGGATCGCAAGCGAACCTTCGATGTCGCCACGGCAGAGAACCCACAACTACCCGGGCAGCCGTTCCTTGGCGTCCAGCTCGAGCAACTAGAGCGTGACTTCGAGGCGGGTGAGGAGATCGAGTTCAAGACGGGACGTATCGGCGGGCCCTCCGCGGGCCTGCTGATGTCGCTGGCGCTTTATGACCAGCTCACTCCAGAGGACATCACGGCCGGACGCGACATCGCGGGGACGGGCACGATCGCCTGTAACGGAAGCGTGGGGCCGATCGGCGGCGTCGGGCTGAAGGTCGCCGCCGCAGAGGCGAAGGGCGTGGATGTCTTCCTGGCTCCGGTGGGCGATTTCGAGGAGGCCCAAAGAGTGGCGACCGAGATCGAGGTGGTTTCGATCGCGACCTTCGACGACGCGGTCCGTTACCTGGAAGGGTTGAAATAGGCCCGGCCTGAGGGCTGCGTGGGACACTGGGACGGATGTCTACAAGCTTTATGACGGTCCCAATCCACTTCACCGTCGAGTTCCTCGGGTTCCTGGTGATGGCCGGGGGAGCACTGGTGGTCTTGCTTCGCCCATTGCTGCTACCGGGCGGGCGGACCAACAGATGGATGGCCGCCCTGGGGATGACAACGCTCGCCGCCGGCCAGGTGCTCCACGGCGGCGCGTTCCTGGACTCCGACGGCGACCTGGCTTTCGTCCTCATCCGTACGATCGGTTTTCTCCTCCTGTTGCTCGGAGTTGCTCGCAGTGCCACCATCACCGCTGCCCCTGCAGGCGTGACGATCACCGACCCGGTACTGGTCGCGCCGTCCGTTGTAGCCCTACTTGTGGCGGTCGTCTCGATGCAGAGGTCGTTCCGCGGCGCGTCGCGCACGCTTCGAAGACTCTCGCTCGCAACCTTTCTGCTGGCTCTTGCCGAGGCACTTACTGGACTCTCATCACGGGGCGCGTTCGGGGTGGGGACCGTGGATGGTTACGCCTACGCAGCTCATACCGTCAAGGCGCTCGGCTATCTCGCCGTCGCCACCTGGCTGTGGGCTGGGATGCGGTCGAGTATCCGGTCGCGTTACGTCGCCTCGTTCGCGGCTCTCCTCGTGATAGTCGTACTGGCGTTGTCTTCCGCCCTTACCGGCGTGATCTCCAGCAACGTGCAACAGGGTGAGCTCGAACGGGTCAAGAACCAGGCCGAGAACGCAGCCGCCGATCTCTCCGGGGTAGAAGCGCGCGAGCTCACCAACGATGCTCTGACGATCGCTTTGCTGCCGACGGTCCGGGATGCCTTCCGGACGGGCCAAGGCCTTCGAAAGCTCGCAAGCACGCTGACTCGCTCTGAAGTGTTCGAGGCAGACTTCACCGTGTTGATGAACCCGCGCGGGAAGGTCCTTGCGTTTGCCGGCAAGGGACCCCAGAACGGAAGTGACAAGAGGGGTGCTTTCTCGACCGCGCACCTACTCCGAGTGCAATCCTCGCCGGCGGTTACCGAGGCGGCCGGGCCCGTCGAGGTCACGTTCGGGTTAACGCGGCTCAAGGAGACGTTGGCGAGCATCGCCGCCGTAGACATCACCTCTCGCGCCTCCGGCGCGACCGGGCTCCTGGCGGTGGGCAGGTTCATCGACGACCGCTCTATCGAAGAGATCTCAGCGCGCGTCGCGCCCACTCGCGCTTCGCTCGTGGTCGACCGGCGGGTGGTTGCCACCGAGCTGCGCCGCGCCCCGGGAAGAATCGTTCCTGCCGAGCTGAACCAGGCGCTTATCGAGGGGAACGTCGAGACGAGTGAGCAGGTGCTCGGAGGCCGTTCCTACCTAAGCGCATTCGTTCCCTTGGGCGAGGACGGAAAAGGGTCAACCGATTCCGTATTGGTCATGTCCTCTCCCTCGCGCATCGCAGCGGAGACGCGTGAAGGTGTGACTAGGATCCTCTTCCTGGTGACGTTCGGGGTCGGGCTGATCGCATTGGCGCTGGCATGGTTGTCGGGGCTGCGCATCACTCGCCCGATCCAGAGGTTGACCCAAACCGCGGAGGCTGTGCGTGAGGGGGATCTGAATGCTCGTTCGGACATCAAGAGCGACGACGAGGTCGGACGGCTCGGGACAACGTTCAACGAGATGACTGCGTCTCTCCTCAGCTTGACCGGGGACCTGCGGGAGGCCGCCGCTGAGGAGCAGCGGCTCCGCACTCGCATCGAAACGATCATGGAGTCGATGGCGGACGGGTTGGTCGCTGTGGGCGCGGATGGGAAGGTCCTTGCCTTCAACCCGGAGGCGGAGAGGCTGACGGGCGTGCGCGCCGACGCAGCTATCGGGGCCGCGGTCGAACAGGTCCTGGTCACGAGCACCGGCGACGGGGACAGGAGCTCCTTGATCCTCGCGGACCTGCAGGAGGGCGTCCCGCTGGAGGTCCTGTTGGTGCGCCCAGACGACGAGAAGATACCGATCGCGATAACTACAGCTTTCCTCCACGACGACGATGACGACGTGGTTGGAGCAGTAGCCGTGTTGCGCGACATCACCCGAGAGCGTGAGGTCGAACGGATGAAGTCCGAGTTCCTGTCCAACATCTCGCACGAGCTGCGAACTCCACTGACACCGATCCGTGGATACGCGGAGATCCTCGGGCGTCCCGACGTACCTCGGGAGAAGGCGGCGAAATTCGCACGTGGCATCGTGGACTCCACCGCACGGCTCGAACGGATCGTGGAGCTGCTGCTCGACTTCTCGGCCCTCGAGGCAGGTCGCCTCCAGCCTCGGAACCGGCCGGTGCCTATGGAGCAGGTGATCGGTGCCCTGGCTGAAAAATGGTCCGGGCGGAGCTCGCGTCACGAGGTCGTGGCCGAGGTCGAAGGGGCCTTACCGGAGGTGATCGGCGACGAACGTCTTCTGCGCCGCAGTCTCGAGGAGGTCCTCGACAACGCGATCAAGTTCTCGCCCGACGGAGGCACGATACGACTCGCCGCCAGGGCGGAGGAGAACGGCCGTCTTGTTCCGCGCGATCGTCGAGACGATCGCAGCCCCTTTCGAAGCGGCATCGAGCTCACGATCGCGGACGAGGGGATCGGCATCGCGGCGGAGGACCTTCCCAAGATCTTTTCTGACTTCCACCAGCTGGATGGGTCGGCCACCCGGACCTATGGTGGCCTGGGCCTGGGTTTGGCGTTCGTTCAGCGCATAATCGAGGCTCACAGCGGTTCCGTAGAGGTCGAGAGCGTGGTGGACCGGGGCACGGTGGTGAAGATCTTGATCCCGGCCCGCGGCGCGACGACGAACAGTAAGGCGCTTTAGGCTGGCAGAGCGATTCAAGCCACCCAGAGGACGAACCGACAATCGGGCAGGGGATGAAGAAAACAGCCGCCGCAATCGTCATCTGCTTGCTGTCCGCCGGGTGCGGACTCTTTTCCGATTCCGACTCGCTGGCCGAGATGACGGTCAAGAGGAGTTCCGGTTCGGTTTCGATCCAGCGCGGCGATGAGACCTTCGACGTCGTCGACACCGCCTCGCTGGAGCCGGGAGACATCATCACGACGGAAGGCGACGCCCGAGCCGAGCTGCGGCTCGAGGGTGAACGAGCTGTCGGACTGCGCGGCCTTGGGGAGTTCCGTGTGGGAGACGGACGAAGCCTCGAGTCCCTCGATGGAGGCCGGCTACTCGCACGCGTTGCCGAGATGACGAAGATCCTGGTCGGCGATGTCAGCTTGGTCTCTTCGAATGGAATCTTCAGGGTCGACCGCGGTCGGGCCTCTGCGCGCGTCGGCACGTATAGAGGCGCAGTGAGGTTAGAGGCTCCGGGGCAGACTGCCGTCGCGGTCGAGGCCCTGCACCAGGCTTCGTTCTCCGCCGGAGAGTTGCTACGGGCGAAGCCTTATCGCTTGTCTTACGGGGACCCCTGGGACGCCCTGCTGCTCTCTGACGTGATCCGCCTGGACAAAGAGATGAACAGCCTCGGCGTTGCTGTGTCACGACAGATCGGACGGGGCCGCCTCGATGTGGGGTATTTCCGCCGCCTGGCCGACCGCGACGTCGGCTTTATGCGCCGGTACATGTCGTCCTCGAACGCCGACCTATTGATCGGCTTCGCGATCGCTCGCTCGGTCGATGCGGGCCTGCCGAGCGCGTTCAAGCGTGCGTTCAAGTTGTTCGGAGACGGAGCGCAGTGGGGCGTCGCCGCCACGCTTCTCGGAGCGCGACCGGCTGCCGTTGTTGCGAGCCTCGAGAAGAGCATCCTCTCCACGGGCGCGCTTGCCGCCGCCCTCGGAGAGGGCGCCGGTGATAGCCGCAACGGGCCCCTAGCGGCTTCGAGCGGAGCATCGGCGTCGGGGACTTCACCCA
>JACCXF010000297.1 GCA_013697295.1 Actinomycetota bacterium
GCCTTCGTCGATCTCGACGGACGCATCCGAGACGCGAACCCAGCCCTGGAGGAACTTCTCGGCTACTCGTCCGACGACCTGATCGGCCTCAGCCTTCGGGACCTGTCACCCACCAGGGCCAACCCGATCGGCGGCGATTACCTCCTAGCATTGCAGGAAGGCAAGAGCACACGGGCCACCGCAGAGGCCCAATCCGCCCGCGCCGACGGAAGCACTTTCTTGGCCGAGTTGAATGCGTCGAAGGCGCAGGGGGTCGATGGCTTCGTGATCACGATGCAAGACATCACCCAGCGAAGCGCTGAGCTTCAGGCCGCGTCCGAGGAGCGCGAGCTGCTCAAGCGCGTGGTCACGAGTTCTGCGGATGCCATCTGCCTCGTTGAGCTCTCCGGAACGATCATCGAGTGGAACCCCGCAGCGGAAAGGTTGTTCGGCTGGAGCAAGGCTGAGATCATAGGTCAGCCCCTCTCGACTCTCCTTCCCTCCGAGGCGCTCGATCAGGCCGGCGACATCCTCAGGCGAGAACGAGAGGGCCTGATCGTCGAGGAGATCGTCCCCCGGCTCCGCAAAGACGGAACGGTATTCGAGGCGGAGCTTACGGCTTCCGGAGTACGCGACCAGCGCGGCAACATCATCGGTTACGTCGGCAGCTACCGGGATGTCACCGAAAGATTGTTGGTAGAGACCGCGTCCTCCGCGGTCGCGTCCGATCTCGATCCGCTCGGGGCCTTTACACGCTTCGCCGAGGTCCTCAAAGAGGTGTCCCCTTTCGCACAGCTCACGCTGAGCGTCATCGAAGGCGCCGGTTACAGGCGCGTGGTCAGCGTGGGAAATCAGGGGGGCGCTTTCTCACGCGACGAGATCGTTCCGCTCGAGGGGAACTCGGTCAAGGAAGTGGCGGGTTCAGGCCGGCCGCTGATCGTCCAGGACACGCGCACCAGCCAATGGCCCTTCGATCAGATGCTGGCACAGCGAGGCATCGGCTCGTACATCGTCGTGCCCCTGCTCGAGAACGATCGAGTCTTCGCCACGATCAACCTCGGATTCGCCAAGGTCCAGGTTCCGACGGAGCAAATGCTCCATCTGCTCACCTCGATCGGGCAAGGCGTCGCTCAGGGTGTGAAGAACATCCTGGTATACGAACAGCAGAAGGAGTCGATCGAGCGTTTGAGAGCAGTTGACGAAATGAAGAACTCGTTCCTGCAGGCGGTGTCCCATGAGCTCCGCACGCCCCTGACGGTGGTACTGGGATTGACCCTGACACTCCAAAAGCATTCAGGCACTCTTGACGAGACTCAATACAAGGAAATCTTGAGGATGCTGACCTCGAACGCACGAAAGCTGGAGCGGCTCCTTACCGATCTCCTGGATCTCGACCGGCTGACCCGTGGCGTACTCGAGCCGCATCTCCGTCAAACTCGGCTCGACAACCTTGTGCACCGGATGGCCAAAGAAGTCGACATGGGCGATCGAACTCTCCATATCGACGCGCACGAGGTCGAGATCCTGGTCGATGCAGCCAAAGTGGAACGGATCGTCGAGAACCTCCTCGTCAACGCGATACGTCACACGCCAGAAGGATGCCGGATCTGGGCACGTGTGGAAAAAGATCCGGAAGGCGCACTCCTCGCCGTCGAGGACGACGGGCCCGGGGTAGATGACGAATCCAAGAAGGCGATCTTCGAGCTCTTCAGACAGGGCGCCGAGAAACCCGTGATCGGGACCGGCGTGGGCCTGACGCTGGTGACGCGCTTCGCCCAACTCCATGGTGGTCGCGCCTGGGTCGAGGATCGACCGGGTGGAGGAGCATCCTTCCGGGTGTTCCTCCCTAACAGACCGCCGGGTAGCAAGAACAACGGCGAGAGCGGCGGTTAAGGACACTCCGATAGAGATGATTCGTGACAATCTGATCTGCCGGGAGTTGGCCTTATCTTGATCTCCGATTGGAAGCGACTAGGGCTGGCCCTGTAGCCCGTCGCTTCATCGACCCGCACATGGATAAGCGAGGGGCTGGGTAGAGTCGAGGTCACAGAAGCGACCCGCGTCGCTCGGTGAATGACTCGAGGAGATGCATGCAACTTCCCGCGGCCCGCGGCCCGCTGAGCGGCTTCGTCATCGATAGTCTCCGGACGTTCCCGCCGGGGACCGAGTCGCCGAACCCCCCCACCTCGGATCCGCTGACGAGCGATGACCTTCATCTGGCGCTCTATCTCTGCTACGAGCTTCACTACACCTCGATCGAGGGCGTGGACGCTCGCTGGGAGTGGGACCCAGCCCTGATCGAGCTCCGGGGCCACCTGGAACGGGCGTTCGAAGGCGCGTTGCGTGACTTTGTCACGCGCGGGAACGAAGATGCCTCCGCCATCATCGATGCCCTCCTCCAAGCCATCGCCCGGGAGGAAGGACGATCGCTCTCAAGCTTCATCGAGCAGGAAGCGACTATCGAACAAGTGCGGGAGTTCGTTACGCACCGATCCGCGTACCAGCTGAAAGAAGCCGATCCCCAAACCTGGATCATCCCGCGTCTGCGCACGCCGGCGAAGGCCGCTCTGGTCGAGATCCAGAGCGACGAGTATGGCGGGGGCCACGCAGACCGGATCCATTCGGTTCTCTTCGCAAGAGCGATGCACGCGCTGGGACTCGATCCCTCGTACGGGGCCTACATCAACCGACTACCCGGCGTCACGCTTGCGACGGTCAATCTCATGTCGCTGTTCGGTCTCAACCGGCGGCTGCGGGGGGCAGGGATCGGGCACCTGGCTACCTTCGAAACGACCTCGTCGGAGCCGAACGGCCGGTACGCCAAGGGGCTGCGACGTCTCGGCTACGACGGAGAAGCGACGGACTTCTTCGATGAGCACGTCGAAGCCGACTCGGTGCACGAAGTTATCGCTATCCATGACCTCGTGGGCGGTTTCGTGCGTGACGAACCCGAACTGGCAGCGGACGTCCTGTGGGGAGCACGATGTCTCCTAGCGCTCGAGCGAACATGGGCAGAGCATCTCTTGTCTTCTTGGGATGTGGGTAAGTCCTCGCTCCTCTCGCAGGAGTCGGTGACGTCGCAGCCTTGAAGGTGGACGCGACGTATGTGCTGCCATTGCGGTGGCACGATGCGCTGGGCTCGGCCGAAATGACTCAGTACCTGCGCTGGCTCTCGGGCCACATGGACGTCATCGTCGTCGACGGATCGCCCTCCGAGGTGTACGAGCTTCATTCCGAGTTGTGGTCTGCGTACGTGAAGCTCATCCCTCCGGATCCCTCGCTCAACTTCGTGAACGGGAAGGTAAACGGCGTCACCACCGGGATCCGTTCTTCGGGGACGGACGCGCTCGTTGTCGCCGACGATGACATCCGCTTCGATGAAGCATCGCTCGAGCGGGTGGTCAACGAGCTCCAGAACCACGACCTCGTCATCGTTCAGAGCTTCTTCGATCCAACGCCGTGGCACGCTCAATGGGACGAGGCCCGTATCCTCCTGAATCGCGCTTTCGGTGTGCATTTTCCGGCCGCCATCGGTTTGCGCAGATCGTTGTTCCTCGAGGTTGGCGGCTACAACGGCGACGTGCTCTTCGAGAATCTCGAGCTGATCCGAAGCATGCGGTTCGGAGGAGCCAGGGTGACTCAACCGAACGACCTCTTCGTGAGACACCTCGCGCCCGAGCGCAAGGCCTTCTGGTCCCAGAGGGTCCGTCAGGCGTACGACGACTTCACCCTGCCGGGCAGAATGGCGGCGTGGTTGAGCCTGGTGCCGCTGAGTGCAACAGCCCTGTACCGACGACGATACGGACAGATCGTTGCATCCGTGGTCACCGTCGTCGCGGTCGCAGAAGTGGGACGTCGTCGTGGCGGAGGCCGGGACGTCTATCCGGCAACCGTGCCGCTGTTCGCTCCGTTGTGGCTTGCAGAACGAGCTCTTTGTGCCTGGGGGGCGGTGTGGTACCGAACGGTCAAGGGCGGAGTCCCCTACCGGGACGACGTGATCAAGCGGGCAGCGACCCCTCGGAAGGAGCTTCGAGCTCGCATCCGGGATCGACTCGCCCATCGCGCCCGGGAGCGGTGAAGCCGATCCTCTTGTGGGTGCCGTCGCACAAGGGGCGGATCGAGGATCGCCCGCATCGACAGAGCGCGACCGTCTTCCGATGGGTCTGGACCGGGCGTCCCTCCGGATCGCTGAGCTTGATCGGACCGCGCACCAGAATGGGTCCATCTCGATAGGGAATAACGATCGGGTCGTCCGTCTCGCCGCAGGTCTGCGTCATACACAGGTCATACCCCGCAGCCGTTGCGACACTCCTGCCCAACTTCGTCGACCACGTCACTGGTGACGATATCTTCACGCCGGGACGCTCTGGGCCGGGAGGTCAGCCTCAGGGTTTGAGGATGCCGCCGACCTGGCCTATCGCGTCCCCAACCCCGCCGACAACGTCTCCCACTGTGCCGGTCGGATCGCCCACGACGCCGCCAACCGTGTCGACGGGGTCGTCAACCACCCCGCCGACCGTATCCACTGTGTCATCGACAACGCCCCCGACATCACTGCCGGCACCGCCCGAACCCGTGCCCCCGCCCGAACCGCCGCCCGTTCCCGGGTCGGTGGTCCCGGGATCGGTCGTCCCGGGGTCGATCGTTCCACCATCGGGTGACCCCGATCCTCCCCCTGTAGAACCGCCGTCTCCCGAGCCGCCTGAGCTCGAGTCTCCCCCCGAAGGCTTGTTCCCGGTCTTGCGAGGATGCGTTTCCTTTCGTTGGTGGCGCCGGTCCTGGCTCTCGTCTCCCGACCGGGAGAAGGACGCAGGTGCCGCCGGAAAGGCCGCGGTGACGTCCTCCAGACCCTCCAACTGGGCAGCGGCCGTCACCTGCCGGGATGGCTCGACGAAGAGATCGCGGATGGGCCCCACCACCCCCTGCATCGGCGCGAGCCCGCCCACGACAGCAGCCGTCGTTACGGCCGCAGCTCCATGAGCGATGCTCACACCGGTGCTCTCTATCCAGGCGCGCGCTGCGGCCAACAATCGTTGCGGAACGGTTGAGAGCGTGGCCCACCAACTGAAGGAATTGCGGCCCAAGTAGTAGCTCAAGAACGCAGTAACAGCTGCCTGATCCAGTTGGGTCCCGGCCTCTTTCTTCAGGATCTCGATGGCCTTGCGGTGGCGAGCAGCGGACCGGTAGGAGCGCGTAGACGTGATCGCGTCGAAGGTATCGGCGACCGCGATCACCCGAGCACCCAGCGGAATGTCCTCGCCACCTAAACGGTCCGGATAACCACGGCCGTCGAGTCGCTCGTGATGGTGTCGGACCATCGCAACGATCTCCGGAGAACCTAGCTCCTCCAGCAGCTCGGCCCCGCGTACCGCATGTTCCTTGATCATCTCGAATTCTTCATCGCTCAGAGCACCCGGCTTGCGGATGACCTCGAGCGGCACGAACAGCTTTCCAACGTCGTGAACGGACGCTGCCGCGCGGATGTTCTCGACCATCTCCGGAGCCAACCCCATGGCCCTCGCCGTCATGAATGCATGCCGGGTTACACGTTTGGTGTGCCCGTGGGTGTAAGGGTCGGAAACCTCGAGGTCCGCCGCCAGCTTCTGAAGGACGTCCGCCTGCTCGAGAGGAGTGAGCGTCGCATCCTTGCCCCATCCCTTGCCGGACTTGCCGATGAGTCGCGTCGTCCGAGCGAGCCGTCGCTCCACCCGGATCCGCTTGAACCACCCCCACAAGAGAATGTCTCCAAACACCACATCCATAGAACCCAGATACTTCTTCCACAGGGCGGCGCCGCCAAGCGAGGCCGCAAGCGAAAGGAAAGCGCCCAGAGGCACTGTGATCCACAGGGGCAGCCCGAGTCCCTCCTCGACGGCGGCCGTGATCCGCAGTGGCACCACGGCGACCAGGAATGTCGCGACGAGCACGTATGGGAAAAGGCGCTTGACGGTTACGGCGTCCTGATTGTCCACGGGCCCCCTGGCACGTCGATGTACATCCAATAATCGGTATCGACGCCCGAAACAGGCGGGCTCATACGCAAAACTACGTAGGACGACGGCAACCGGCGAGGACTACCGCCCCTGTGGGGCGGTCCCCCTCCTACTTCGAGTTGCGGATCTCGATCGCCCGGTGCATGTAGGACATCGCCTCGGGATCGACCATCCCGCGCGACGCCTTCTCTGGGCCCTGATCGTCGTACATGCTTTGCAGCGAATTGAAGATCCCTGGGTCACCGCCCGTGAATGCATCGATCAATCCCTGCCAGCGCCCGGCCAGTTCCTGCATCCGGGGGTCGCCCGGATCTGTGCCGGCCTCCCGTTCGCGCTGGACGTCTGCGATCAGCTCCGCCCAGTCCCGTTGGGACCGCTCGATCCCCTCATCACCTAGTTGCTTGCGCCGCTCATCCAGCTGCGAAAGTTGCTCGGGTGTGTAGTACTTCTCTACGTCCATCATCGCCTCCATGTTGTCGATCAACTGTTCCACCGACGGCTCTTCCGCCGCTTCGACGGCCTCAACGATCCTGATCAAGCGTCCTCGAAGCTCCTCCTGCGCATGGAGGTGGCGCTCGAGCTCGTCTAATTGACGCCTGAGCGCGGCCCGCAGATCGAACCCGCCGCGCTCCAGGTAGTCGGCGATGTCCTGCAGCGGGAATCCGAGGTGTCGCAGAACGAGCACGCGATAGAGGCGCCGGACATCGGCTTCGCTGTACAGGCGATGGCCCGCGCTCGATCTACGCATGGGAACCAGCAGGCCCATCTCGTCGTAGTGGTGAAGGGTACGCACGGTCAAGCCGGTCGCCCCGGCCAGCTCACCGATCTTCCAGCTCTTCTCTTCCACGATCACTCGCATCTGACGAACGCTAACGGCTCACGTTACGTGAGGTGCAAGTGCCGCGCGCGAACTAGAGGTTCCTAGCCGCGCTGCTCGCAACTGGACATCCGGTCGGCTCCCGACCCCCCCGAGCAGTAGTCGGGCCCGGACCCCCCATCCAGCTTGTCCCTGCCGTCACCGCCTTGCAGAACATCCGCATCGCTGCCGCCCCGAAGGAGATCCTTACCTGCCACCCCTCGGAGGATGTCGTCGCCGGACCCACCCAACAATCTGTCGTCGGAGCCGAGACCTGTGATGAAGTCTTGCCCCGCACCCCCTACCGCCCTGTCGACCCCGCGGCCACCGGTTATCTCGTCGTTGCCGTTGCCACCTAGGAATCTATTGACGCCGCCGGACGAGGACATCACATCGTGGCCGTCCCCGCCCACAACGATGTCGTCACCCGCGCCTGTGTCGATCACATCATCGCCGCCCAGGCCACAGATCACGTCGGTTTCGTTGGTTCCCTGCAGGGTGTCGCCGCTCTCGGTCCCGAGGATCGTGCAGATGGGTCCGTTCTGCCAGTCCGGCCTTTCGTCATAGGCCAGGTTGCGCGATAGATTGCGAGCACCCGACCCGTCCGCGTTCATGCTGAAGACTTCAGCATCCCCAACGCGCTGGGTGCGATCCGTCGCAAAAGCGATGCTCCCACCGTCCGGCGCCCACGCAGGCTGTTGGTCGTTGAACCTGTTGAACGTCAGTTTCGTCTCGTTGTTGCCATCGGGATCGACCGTGAAGACGTCGGCATCCCCATCGCGGGTGGACCAGAACGCTATCTTCGAACCATCCGGGGCCCACGCTGGTTCCGCGTCGACGGCGCCATCGCTCGTCAGTTGGATCAACCCCGAGCCATCTGCATTCATCACGTAGATGTCGCTTCCTCCGCTGCGGGTGCTGTGGAACGCGATCTTCGTGCCGTCTGGTGACCATGCAGGAGCATCGTCGTCGGCGGGGTGAGACGTCAGGTTGGTTGGGTTCGAGCCATCCGCTTCGATCACGAATACCTCGCCATCGGTCGTTCGATCGCTCGTGAAGGCGATGTGTGTCCCGTCGGGCGACCAGTCGGGCAGGGTGTCACGCCCGGCGCTCGTGGTCAGACGCTGCCGCTCTAAGCCGTCGGCGTTGATCCGGTACAGCTCGAAGCCACCGCTAGCACTGCGCTGGTCGTTCGCGTAGACGAGTTGCTCACCGGAAGGCGACCAGTCCGGGTCGTAACCCCCGCCCGAGGTCAGCTTCCGTTGTCCGCCGCCGAACTCGTCCATGACGAAAACGTTCACCACGCCGGTTCGATTGCTGTGGAAGGCGATCAAGCCATTGTAGGCGGACTGAGATTGACCATGAGCAACAGATGCCGGTCCCAACAAGGTTCCGACAAGGACGAGCGCGCACAGCAGGCGCGTGGTCCTTGCCATTGATGAAGCCAGCTTGGTCTCCTTGATCGAGCGGACCGGTTCCCGTCGTTCCTCCCAAGATAGCGCCGCCTCAAGAAGCGGCAACCCTCTTGCCGATAAAGGATGATGCCAAAGACGAAAGTCACGACGTCCGCCCTCTTGCTGGTTCTCGTCGCACTCGCCTTGCTTGCCACCCCCGCCCCCGCCCTGCCGCTAGCGCTACGACGAGGTAGGCCGCGGTCGCATCGATCACGCCCTGCGCTTCACGGTGTCGCGCTCGCGGCGGCACTTCATCTACCCAGCGCGCCACCATGCGTCCTCGCTGACCAGCAGGAACCTTCCGGCCATGGGGCAACGGCTGAGACTGAAACGCAGCTTCGACATCACGCCTTTCGGGCCCCAGTCCCAGATCGTCCTGCGCGCCCTTCAAGCGCTACGGGATGATCGTGGCGGATAACGGCTCCGACATGTACATCAGCGGAGCGCCCGACAGCGGTTGGGATAACGATGACCTGCATGAGCTCGGTGGAGTGACGGCCCGCGACTTCGTCGTCGTGAATACCGACTCGGTGCGCCCCGGCAATTGAGGTACCTCCGGCAGCACTAGGATTCCTGGTTCATCCTTCAAGGAGGCCTCATGTCGAACGCCACATTCGTAACTTCTCAGGGAACCTTCAAGGCGCGGCTCATGCCGGACCATGCCCCGATAACGGTCGCCAACTTCGTCGACCTCGCCACCGGAAAACGCGAGTGGAAGGATCCGAACGACGACCAACGGAAGAGCGAGCCTCTGTACGACGGCACCGTCTTTCACCGGGTCATCCCGGACTTCATGATCCAAGGTGGCGATCCCCTCGGGAGTGGGACGGGGGGTCCCGGATACAGGTTCGAGGATGAATGCCCTCCCGGCGGACCCAAGCTCGACCGGCCGGGTCTTCTGGCAATGGCGAATGCAGGTCCGAACTCCAACGGCTCGCAATTCTTCGTGACCGTGAAGGCCACGCCATGGCTCACGGGCAAACACACGATCTTCGGGGAGGTCACCGAAGGGATGGACGTCGTCGAGAAGATCTCGACCGTAGAGACCGCCGCGCAGGACCGGCCGGCCGAGGATGTCGTTCTCGAGAGGGTCGAGATCTCGGAGGATTAAGCGTCGCGAAACTGGGGACCAGGACACGGTGCAAGCTCGGAAGTGCCGCTCATTCACCGTTGTAGGCTCGCTCGTCGAAGGCCCCATCGTCTAGCCTGGTCAGGACGCCGCCCTTTCAAGGCGGTAGCACGGGTTCAAATCCCGTTGGGGCCACTCCAAGCAGAAACCCCCCGATATGAATCGAGGGGCTCTGATATCGCCATCGAGCAGTAGAAGTGTTGGAGC
>JACCXF010000090.1 GCA_013697295.1 Actinomycetota bacterium
CGCCCACCGCCTGAGCGTGGCCGGGGAGACCCCCGCGCGCACCGCGGCCTCCTTCAAGGTGAGTGACCTCTCGCTCACGCAGCCCTGACGCTAGCGCGACCGAGCCTCCGCCATCTTCGAGCGGAGGAAGGAGTGCGATCCGCCGCGTAATAGACTCTCGCCCTGTCCAGAGGGAGAATGGGAGAGCCGTCTTGAACTACTTCGTCACGGGAGCCACGGGCTTCATCGGTCGCCATCTGGTCGAGGAGCTGCTGAAGCGCGACGGCACGATCTACGTGCTCGTCCGCGAGGGCTCCCGCGCCAAGGTCGACGAGCTCGCGCACGGCCTCCGCGCCGAGGAGGGCCGGATCGTGGCGGTAGCAGGGGATCTCACGAAGCCGGGCCTCGGAGCCGAGGCATTCGACGAGAAGATCGACCATCTCTTCCACCTGGCCGCGGTGTACGACGTCGAAGCGGACGAGGAGAGCGCGGTCAGGGCGAACGTGGACGGCACCCGTCACGTGATCGAGTTCGCAAACGCCCACGATGTCGGGCGCTTTCACCACGCGAGCTCGATCGCGGTCGCCGGGTCCTACAAGGGCGTGTTCCAGGAGGACATGCTCGAAGAGGGTCAGAAGCTCCCCCACCACTACCACCGGACCAAGTACGAGTCCGAGAAGCTGGTGCGTCAGGGGGTGGAGGCCCAGACGCTCGTCTTCCGGCCAGGCATCGTCGTCGGCCACTCCGAGACGGGCGAGATGGACAAGGTCGATGGGCCCTACTACTTCTTCAAGCTGATCCAGAAGCTTCGCAACGCCCTGCCGCAGTGGCTCCCGCTGGCCGGACCCGAGGGCGGCCAGACCAACATCGTCCCGGTGGATTTCGTCGCTCGCGCGATGGATCACATCGCCCACCTGCCCGACGCGGAGCTACCCGGCGACACGTTCCATCTCGTGAACCCGGACCCCATGTCGGTCGGGGGGGCGATCAACACGTTCGCGAAGGCCGCCCACGCGCCCCAGTTCGCGATACGGATCGACCCCCACCTCACCAACGCGATCCCGGCGGCGGTGCGGTCGGGGGTAATGGCGCTGCCGACGGTGAAGCGCCTCCGCAACCAGATCCTGCGCGACTTCGACATCCCGCCCGACGCGATGCTGAACCGCGACTTCCACTGCCACTTCGACGCCCGCGACACGATGCGCGCGCTCGAGGGCACGGCCATCGCGGTGCCACCGCTCGACACCTACGCGCCGAAGCTGTGGGACTACTGGGAGCGCAACCTCGACCCGGACCTGTTCCGCGACCGCTCGCTGGCGACCGCGATCAAGGACAAGCGAGTCCTGATCACCGGCGCCTCGAGTGGCATCGGACAGGAGACTGCGATCAGGGTCGGCGAGGCCGGCGGGACGGTGCTGCTGGTCTCGCGGACACGCGAGAAGCTCGAGGAAGTGGCAAGGCAGGTGGAGGAGGCGGGCGGCACCGCCCACGTGCACCCGGCCGACCTGTCGGAGCTCGAGGACATCGACAGGCTGGCCCGGGAGGTCCTCGAGGAGCACGGGGGCGTGGACATCCTGATCAACAACGCGGGACGCTCGATCCGCCGCAGCGTGGCCCGCTCCTATGACCGCTTCCACGACTACGAGCGCACGATGCAGCTGAACTACTTCGGCGCGCTCAAGCTGATCCTGGCGCTCCTCCCGGGGATGAGGGAACGAAAGTCGGGCCACATCATCAACGTGTCCTCGATCGGCGCCCAGACCAACACGCCGCGCTTCTCCGCCTACGTTGCCTCGAAGTCCGCCCTCGACGCGTTCACGCGCTGTGCGGCCCCGGAATGCGTGGCCGACAACGTGAAGTTCACGACCATCTACATGCCACTCGTGAGCACCCCGATGATCGCCCCGACGGACATCTACAAGGCGTTCCCGACGCTCACTCCCCCGGAGGCCGCCCAGATGCTGTGCGACTCGATGGTCGACAGACCCAAGAAGAAGGCCTCGCGCCTGGGCAACTTCGGCGAGCTGCTCTACACGCTCTCGCCCGCGACGGTGGACATCGTCCTCCACCAGGCCTACGCCCTCTTCCCCGATTCCAGCGCGGCCAAGAAGGCGAAGAAGGACGCTCCGGAGGTCGAAGCGGCTCGAGAGCCGCAGAAGGAGGATGAGATGTCCACGGAGGCGGTCGCGATGGCGTACCTGCTCCGAGGGGTGCACTTCTGAGCGCCGGAGCGTCGAGCGCCGAGTGTCGTGGCCGCCGGCGCGGAGGCCGGGCGGCTATTCGAGCAGGTGTGGATAGTCGGCTTCGAGCATCGCCTTGTACTTCGCGAACACCGGCTTGGTGATTGGCGCGAGCGCAAGCGCCTTCTTGACATTGCCGGAGGTCTTGATCCGCCGGCGGGCAATCGCCATCGCGATGTTCTCGGCGCCCTGAAAGTAGCGGTTGGCCACCTCGGAGCTCATCGTCATCTCCACGTCCGGCTCCCAGGGCGCGTCATCTGACCAGACCCAGCGCAGGTGCTGTCCATCGGTCACCTCCGGCGCGAACGTGATGTTGACCACCAGGTCGAGGTCCGGGAACTCGAACCGCTGCGGAGTCTCCGCGTCGCGGAGCTTGGGCCCCATCTCGAGATCCTCGCTCATGATCCCGAAGGTCTTGTCGAGGACCTCCCTGAACTCCTCAGGCGAACGAAATCCCATCCTGGGACCAACCCTAGATCATCGCTCAGAGAAACGCCGGTCCGCGTTTCACGAGGTTCTCGAGGAGCTTCACCTGAATGGTGTCCCGCACGCGCTCTGACAGCTCGAGCACCAGTGAGCGGTCCTCCGCCGCCTCG
>JACCXF010000356.1 GCA_013697295.1 Actinomycetota bacterium
GCCTTCGAGGCGGCTGGGTCCATCGGAGGGGCGGAGTTCTGCAGCATGGTTAGCGCGTCCCGGTACGTAGAGAGGTGTTCACCTGGAGCCGAGAACTCATAAAAGGAGGCGAGCTGACCGAGCTTCATCGCCGCACCCTTCATCTCGCCGAGCATCTCGACGAGTTGCTGGGCGGTCTGGTCGTGGAAGCCCTTCATGAACTCCGGCCCCCGTTCGGGGTCCGCGAAAGCCTTGAATCTGGTGCCGACGAAGCGGGCCGCGGAGCGGCTCGTCTGATTGGCGAGCTTCGCCCCCCGCTCGAACCACCCTGTGGGGATAGGAGCCTTCGCGTTCTGATCGTTCGCCATATGGCTCTACTGTAGTCGCCCGGCCGTTTCACCGATGCTGCTCTTATGGTTCGCTGTCCGAGAGCGAGACTATGGATGGATGGCAAAGCGATGAAGACCTGGATCAAAGCAACCGCGCTGGCACTGGCCCTAGGACTGGCCCTCATCGCGTGTGGGATGCCCGAGAACGCTTCGAACGGCCGGCAGAGATCGGATGACAACCTCGAGGCCCTCGGAGGCTCCGGCTCGATCGGCAAGTTTTCGACGTGGCGGACGATGGGTCATGTGCGAAAGCTGGCATCGCGCATCGGCGTGCGCGTGCGGGGGACCCGTGGTGAGTACCGCGCATCGCGATACATCGCCCGTAAGTTCCACAGCTACGGTTATCGAACCAAGATCCAGAAGTTCGACGTGGATAACGGCACATCCCGCAACGTGGTTGCGTGGTGGCCGGGGGCCGCGCGCTACCCGATGGTGGTTGGCGGACACATGGACACCGTCGCCGGAGCACCCGGAGCCAACGACAATGCATCGGGGACTGCCATCGTGCTCGAGATGGCGAGGCTCTTCGCCGGCAAGCGTCAGGCTCGCTTCGTTCGCTTCGCGGCCTTCGGATCCGAGGAATACGGCAGCAACGGAGTCCACCACGTCGGCTCTCAGATCTACGTCAATCGGCTGGGATCACGCGGGAGACGGCGCCTCGCCGGGATGGTCTCGGTTGACATGGTCGCCGACGGACGTCCCCTGATCATCGGGACCGCGGGGATCGGGCCCCGGATCGTCGCTCGCACCCTCTACCGGAAACTCAATCGCTCGAACTACAACGTCACCTACAGGGTCACGTGCGACTGCTCGGACAACGGCCCGTTCGAGCGCGCCGGGATCCCCGCGAGCTTCATGTGGAGCGGCCCCGAATCCAACTATCACGACCCCTCCGATCGGGTAGCCAACATGTCCAAGCGGGACCTGAGACGGTCCGGCAGGGCCACCCGCCGCTTCGTCAAAGCGTTCCGGCCCAGCATGCTGGATCGCTTCAGGAACCAGTAAAGGTGGAGATTGCCTGCCGGCGGGGCCGATTCTGGGTACCCTGGGGAGGCAAATCACGGGGATCAGGACGGTTGGCATGAGCGAGGACCCGACACGCCAGTACGACGCCTCTGATCCCAACGCGAGCTACGACTGGGACTTCGAGGATGAGGCCAAGTCCCGCGAGGGCCCCCGCCTCCTCTGGGGACGGATCCTGGCCCTGGTCGTAGCGCTCCTTCTCGTCTTCTTCCTCGGCCGCACCACGGCCCCCGCAGGCTCATCGGACGCAGAGGTGCAGGACCTGCGGGACCAGGTCGCCGAGCTGGAGGCCGAGGTCGACACCCTGAGGACCGAGGCGGCCGCCGCATCGGAGGAACCCGCCAGCGCCGCGCCATCGGAGTCAGCCACAGGTGGTGGAACCGGTGGTGAGAGCGAGACCTACGTCGTGCGATCGGGCGACACCCTGAACACGATCGCCGAAGACCAATACGGGGATGTGGGTTTGGCGGACGTGATCGCCGAAGCCAACGGGATCACGGATCCTGCGCAGCTATCCGTGGGCGACGAGCTGGAGATCCCCCCGGCCCCCTAGTAGCGGTTAGTCACCCAGCGCAGAGAACGCGTCGTTGCCGTGCCGCTCGTACTGCTGTGAGATCCTCGCCGGCAGTCCCTCGCAGCTGCGCTCTTCCAAGATGAGCTTCCGATCCTTCGGGGGCGTGGCCGACTCGAAATCGAATGCGTTGTACATGTTCGAAGCGGCGCAATCACGAGGCGTCATGCAGTCGAGACCCCACGTGTCTTCGATGAACTTCAACGGAGATACGAGCTCGTACTCGGTCGAGTCGATGTATCCCTGCTTCGCCCACGGCGAGATGATCAACAATGGCACGCGCGGCCCGAACCCCATGATGTCGTAGTGCGGAGGGGGCACGTGATCGTAGAAGCCTCCAAAATCGTCGTAGGTCAGGAAGATCGCTGTGTTCTTCCAGTATTTCGACTTCATGATCTTGTTGATCATCTCTACGGTCCAATTCTCACCCATGCACACGCTGGGGCCACCGGGATGCTCGTTCACGCCCGGCCCGGGCACGACCCACGACACCTCCGCCAGCTTCTCGTTCTCGATGTCCTCGGGGAACGACTCCTCGGGGACGATCTCCCTGCCCCAATGCTTGGAGAAACGCATGTGCTTGATCGCCAGCAAGGCGTTCATCCATGAACCTTCATCCGCGTAATACTTCCAGGAGATGTCGTTCTTGACGAGCTGATCCGGCAGTACCTCGAAGTTCAGGCAGGCACGGATCTCTTCCCAGAAGTTGCCGACGGTCGCCATGTCGGCCTTCTCTTCCGCCTCCATCACGGTCTTCTTCTCTTTCTTGCTCAGCTGCTGGAAGCGATAGACGGTTTCGCCCGGGTCATCACAGTACCCACCGGGGTCCTCCGCCTGATTCTTGTTGCTGGTCACCCTCCCCGACTGCGCGCCGACGGTGTAGAGGTGCGCAGGGAAAGTCGGCCCGTACATGGACGAGAACATGTTGTCGCCGAGAACGAACTCGTCGGCGTAGGAGAAATAGTTCGGGATGCCCTCACGAGTGAAGGATGAATAGCCGGAGAGGGATTCGCCGTTCGCAACGAGATCGAAGCCATCCATCTTCCCGCCGTTGATCGAATACATGCCGGCCGGAAAGTCGTGGCCGATGTCCGGCTCCATCACGTCGGGAGCGACCGTCAGCTTCACCCGCTCTCCCGTGGATGTCTTTCCGTGCGTTGCGCCGTTCGCCCCCGGGTACCGGGCGAAGTAGTTATCGAAGCTGCGATTCTCCTTGATGATGTAGATGACGTGCTTGATGCGGCGCTGAGCCAGCTCCTTCTCCGACGGCTCAGCCGGCTCCTGCTCGGTCTCCAGCCGCTCCTGCCGCTGCAATCCCGGAGCCGACTCGCTGTCGCTCGCAGGCCAGAGTTGCCAGGCGCCGACCCCGGCCGCGGCGATCGCCAAGACTCCGAGCACGCCGAAGGTGCGCCGGCGGCGGGCGAGCATGCGCCGGCGCGCTTCCTCTTTGCTACGCGGGCGCGGGCCCACTTGTCCTTGCTCCCTGCTCATGTCGCTCCCAGGTTGATCACGGCCCCCCGAGGGATGTGGCGTAACCCTAGTGCAGGAGAGATGCCTGGACGGCGCAAGCTGGGCGGCGTCTATAGGAGCCGCACCACTAGCATGGGGACATGATCGATCAGCACCATCTAGACCCCACCGACCTGGGCCTCTTCGGTCCCGACAGCGTCACCTGGCGGATCCACGCCGACCCGGCCGGTCTCATCGGCGGTCTGCGAGCGTTGCTCATCCAGGCGCTGCATCCGCTGGCGATGGCTGCCGTCGCCCAGTACAGCGATTTCCGCCAGGATCCCTGGGGGCGACTGCAGCGGACCAGCGACTACCTGATGATCACGACATTCGGTGACTCGGCCGCAGCCGAGGCTGCGGGGACACGCGTTCGAGCTCTGCACCGTCGCGTGCGTGGAGTAGACGACGTTACGGGCCGGCCCTACCGGGCCGATGACCCAGAGTTGCTGTTGTGGGTTCATGCCGTCGAGGTGCATTCATTCTTGACGGCATACCGCCGCTACGCCGGTCCCGTTTCGGATGAGGACGCCGACCAGTACGTGCTCGAGATGGTCCGCGCGGCCGAGCTGGTGGGGCTGAACGAAGCCGACGTCCCTCAGACACTGGACGAGCTCCGCGCCTACCTTCGCAGCGTCACGGACCTTCGCATCACACCCGCCGCTAAGGAGGGAATGAAGCTGGTCCTGAGCCCACCGATGCCCCTTCCGGCCCGCCCCCTGTGGGGTGTGCCCGCCGTCGCCGCGATCTCGATCCTGCCTCGACACGTCAGGAGGATGTATGGGATCCCCTGGTTCCCGCCGGTGGACCCGTTCGTCCGGGCGTACATCTACTCCCTGACGCGCAGCCTCAACATCTTGCTGCCCGGGCCGCCCATCCTCCGCGAGGCCCGCGCTCGGGCGCGGCGCTTCGCGGGCGACGAGAAGGACTCTGGCTCAGCGGAAGAGGCGCCACTCTCTGCACGCCGCTAGAGCGGGAATCTCGCCACCGGTATCGGAAAAGATCGGGGCTCGTGGTCGGCTAATCCGAGAGGTGCTGCTCGAGGTATTCGAGGTACATCGGACGCAGCGCGTCGGCAACTTCGGACTCGTCGCCGGC
>JACCXF010000007.1 GCA_013697295.1 Actinomycetota bacterium
GCGCGCTCGACCGGATACTCCTTTATGTAGCCGTATCCCCCGAATATCTGGGTTGCCTCGATCGCGTTCTTCATCGCCGCCTCTGCCACGAAGTACTTGGCGATGCTGGCCTCCGCCTGATGGGGAAGGCCCTCCTGCTTCATCCAGGCCGCCCGATAGAGCAGCAAGCGCGCGGCGTCGAGGTTGGTCCTCATCTCGGCCAGCTTGTGCTGGATCACCTGATGCTTGCTCAAGGGCTTGCCGAAGGCGACACGCTCCTTGGCGTAGTCGATCGCGCCTTGAAGCGACGCCTTCATGCCGCCGATCGAAGATGCGATCATCACCGTGCGTTCCCAGTCGAAGCATTCGAACGCGATCTTCCACAGAGCGCTGCCCTCGTCGCCCAGCACCGCGTCCGACGACACCCGGCAGTCGTCAAAATGCAAGAACGACAGCGGCGAGGAGCGCGTTCCCATCTTGTCGAGGTCCCGTTCGACCACAAGACCCGGATTGCCGGCTTCGACTACGAAAGCCGTGACGCCGTGTCCCGGTCCCGCATCTGCATCGCTCACAGCCATGACGATCATGACGTCCGCGATCGAACCGTTCGTGATGAAGATCTTCGAACCGTTCAACACCCATCCGTCGCCATCGCGCCGGGCCCGGCACTTGATCGCGCTCGCGTCCGACCCGGCCTCGGGTTCGGTGATGGCCATCGCGCCGATCCATTCGCCGGTGCACAGCTTGGGCAGGTAGCGCTCTTTCTGCTCGTCCGTGCCGTGCAGCCAGAAGGGCACGGTCCCGATCGTCACGTGAGCGCCGAGTGACAGCCCCAGACCGGAATCGTGACCGCCCTCAGATAGGGCTTCGAGAGCGAGGCAGGTCGTCACGATGTCCGCGCCGGAGCCCCCATAACGCTCGGGGATGGGTAGACCCATGAGGCCGAACTCACCCAGCGCGTTCCAGACATCTCGATCGAAGCGGCCCTCGACATCGCGTTCGTGCGCCCCCGGTTCAACCACCCGCGATGCGAAGTCCTTGACCGACTTATAGAAGGAGAGCTGCTCCTCCGAGTGCCGGAAATCCATGATCGAACACTAGCCGCAACCCCATGGCTTGGGCCCGGCGAATCTCAGTGATCCACTCCACTCTCTGGCCCTCCCACAGCGGACACCGAGAGACGACGGCCGGGGAACGTCATCATGGCAGCACAGATAGTCCGCGCGCCCCTGGGATCGAGATCGTCCGCAGGCGCTGCCCCGTGCCGGCGTCCACCTCCAGGATCCGGTTCGCTTTCCCCAGGTAGAGCTTCGATCCATCTGCGCTGGTGGCTATCCCCGACAGTCCCGAGCCGGGGCGCATGGAGCGCTGTAACTGGAGGGTCTCCCCGTCGAACACCAGAACCCTGTCCTTGCCGGTGAGGTAGAGGTCGCCGTTCACTGAGACGTCGGCACTCACGCCAGCGCGCAGCGAGCGAAGATCCGTCGTCACCGACTTCAACACACGTTTCGCCTGCGGCTCGATAACCGCCAGACCGCCGGAGGAAGGATCGGCCACGAACAGTCGGGTCCCATCATCCGAGACAGCCATCGCGTGGGCCGTTGCGGATCCGGTGCCGAAGGGGGCGGGGAGGTCGACGCAGTGCGTCCAGGCCCCCCCGAGATTCAGCAGATGAACGAAGGCATACACCTCGCTCGGCTTGGCATTCTGGGGGTCGACGTGCGTGTAATTGAACCCCTGCTGTGTGTAGAGCGTGTACAGCTCCTGTCCGGAGGGAGCGCTCAGCGCGAGACGCCCCGTCCCGTTCATCTCTCCAGGCGCATTCTGCTTGTCGCGCGCGATAGGTCGGATCTTGCCACCGGCAAGCTCGAGTCGACGTAACTCGTAGTGCCACGGATTCTTGGCGGGCAGGTATTCGAGCAGAAACAGTTGCCGGTCATCGGTTGAGAAAGCCTCAACCACGAAATTGCCCTTGAGGTCATACGTACGCGTCCGGGACCTCTCTCCCGTTCCCACAACCGTGATCCTTGACCTAGAGCGGCCATCCGGCCTCCACTCCGATCCAGAGTTCGTTGGCGGGGTCGCGAATGCGAGCAGCCGGCCGCTCGTGGATGCGACCTCGAGCTCCATGTCTCTTGGCGCCCGCACCCGTGCGAACGGCCGCCCCGCGACGCGCTTAGTAACGGTGACCGTCCGACCCTGTTGTGCGTAGATTAGGTTTCCGGTCGGAGAAAGAACGCCGGATTGGGCCTTGTGAAGCACCTTTCCGCTATCCGCGTCTATCGCGGTGACGTCACCTGAACGATCGGTCGTAAGGATGGGGCCTTGAGCTGGGACGGCTGCGCCAAGGGCAGCTCCGCCGTGAGGTTTCATGGCGGCCACCGGCGCGGATTGGCGGCTCGAAGAGAATCCCCAGCCCAACATAGCTACCGCGGTCGCCATCACCACAATCGTCAAGACATTACGTCGCACGGTCGTCACCTCGCTCATTTCGACACTTGCCAATACAGACTCCGGTCAGAGGTACAAGGTTCCGTTCGATCGGAAAGAGGTGACGGGACGGTGCTCAGTGCGTAGCCTGGGGCATGTCGACGCCCCCGCTTCATCCAGACCTCGTGGCCCTCGGCGATCTGGTGGGCGAGTGGGCCGGTGAGGGCAAAGGCGATTACCCAACGATCGACGCCTTCGCCTACGGCGAGAGAACGAGCTTCTGGCACGTCGGCAAGCCGTTCGTGTTCTACATGCAGCGAACCTGGTCGGTCGAGAACGAGGAGCCGCTGCATTCCGAGATGGGATACCTGCGTCCGGCCGGTCCGAACGGAGTGGAGCTCGTCGCCTCCCACCCGTTCGGTGTGGTCGAGATCTCAGAAGGCTCGATCGTCGACGGGACGATCGAGTTGAGATCGAAGTCGCTCACGCCCACCTCGACCTCCGACCCGATCGACGAAGTGGTGCGGATCCTGAGGGTGGACGGGGACGAGCTCACTTACTACTTCGAGATGGCCACGGGTGGGCAGCCGCTCCAGCTCCACCTCAAGGCCGCGCTTCGGCGATTGGAGTCGCCCGGCTAGTCGTCCACTGACGACGCGATCTTGGCCCCCAGGAGCGCGCCGCCGCCGGCCCCCACGAGCTGGCCCATCCGTCGGATGGGGGCAAGGCTCGGGAGCCGCCCGAGCGCGCTCACGGCATCGGCCGCGTCCGCTATCACCGCGGCCTCGACCCAACGACGTACGGGCCC
>JACCXF010000098.1 GCA_013697295.1 Actinomycetota bacterium
CCACCGTCCCCATTACTCGTCGTTGCCTGGGCGGAGGGGCCCTGCGGTTACCAACATCGGTTTGATCGTCACCTGTTCATTGTCCAGCCTCCGGTGTCCAAGCACGGTCCGTGACGCATCGCCTCACCGCCACCTCCCCAGCCGTCGGTCTCTTTCACGTAGCAGAGCCGGCCCACCCCGCAAGGGCGCTCCGTTCCTCCCTGCGGTCCGGTACTCGCGTCTTCTCCGAAGAGTTCCCCCTTGCTGGCTGGTCCTGAAGGCCCTGCTCGCGGTCCGGGTCGACCGACGACTGGACCCAGGAGGTGGCTTGATGGCTACGGCGAAGCGAGATCTCACGAACCCCCCGGTGCAAGGACACACCGTGCACCCGCTCGACAAGATGATTGCGATAGCGGTCCGTATCGCAGAACGCGAGGGTCTACTTCTCGAGGACAGCGAGTCGAAGACCAGCGCAACCGTCGGGGGCGACAACGAGGTGGTGGAAGGCGCTCAGGAGCAGGGCCGCCGCACCGCCTGAATGCGGGCGTCGGGCGCCTACAGCTCTTCGCTCTCCCCGCCCAGCCATTCTGCCCAGGCGACACGAATCTTCTTGGGACGGCCCGGCCCATGAACGCTCACTTTGTCGATCGCCAACCGGAGGAACATGTTTCGTTCCTCGCTAGTCGCGTGTTGCCAGATCGTCGGGAGGTCTCCGATGCGAGCACGAAGCTGTTTGATCCCGTCCAATCGACGACGATCCTCTACTCCCGCGGCTACGCGCAAGGACCTCCCCCTAAGGAGTTCCTTCCTACGCGACTCCAGCTGTTCCGCCTTCTCATTGAACTTCTTGGCCGCGAGCGGTCCAGGAGCCTCCAAAGAAAGTTCGATGAGCCGTTCCATCTGTTGTTCGATCCTCCGAAGCTCGTCCTCCGGACCGGACGGGCGCTTTGCCGAGTCCTCAACGAGCGCGGTTCGGGGTTTGTCTTGAACCTGCTCACGAAACGGGCGGGCGATACGTTCCAGGAAAGCTTGCTCGATCATCCGTTCCGCTCGAAGCGCACTGATCCCCCCCGCCGTGCAGTCGCCCCACTTCTTGGTCTTCGAACGGCTGCACTTGTAGGCCGATCGGGCATCGTTGCTGGCGTATGAATCGCGCCACATCGCGGCCCCACATTCACAAGTCAGCAGGTTGGACAGGAGTGCCTTGCCCTTCCCCTTACGGTTCTGAGCCGGCGAAGCAGCTCTCGCCGCTTCGCGCAAGGCACATGCCTGCTCCCACTGTTCACGCGAGATCAGCGGCTCCCACTTGCCTTGGGTCAGCTCTCCCAGGTAATGACGGAAGCCCGCGTATGTGGGGTTGTCGAGGATCTTGGTTATGCCCCCCGTCCCCCTCCATCGCGTTCGGCCCCGCTTGCCTATAACGCCACGTTCCTCGACCTCCCTGGAGATCTGCCTCAAGCCCCATCCCTCCAGGAAGCGCTCAAAAACGAGCCTTACGATTTCGGCCTCCTTCGGGACGATCGAGAGCTCTTTTGTAGCGGGGTCGTAGCTGTAGCCCAGGGGCACCCCTACACCGCCCAAGTGCTGGCCGTCACGAGCAAGCTCGATGTGCTTGCGCTTGATCCGTCGACTCTTGTCGTCGGATTCCTTGCGAGCCACGGCACCGAGGATGCGTGCATGGAAGCGACCATCGTCGGTTGAGAGGTCGATGTCTCCGCTGACTGAGGCCATGTGCTTGAGGGCTGCCTGGTCGCAGATCTCGAAGAACTCCTCGAGCTCTTTGGGGCGACGGTGTAGACGGTCGAGGTGCCAAACGATGAGGCCGTCGATGGCCCCGTCCCGGATGTCCTGCAGCATCTGGCGGTACTGGGGCCTGATCTTGCCGCTGTAGGCGCTTACGTCGTTGTCGACGTAGATCGCGGCCACGGGCCACCCCCTGCGGTCGGCGAGTTCCCTACAGTCCTCCTCCTGGCGTCTCACGCCCAGACCTGATCCCTCGCCGTCCTGGGATATGCGGCAGTAGATTGCGACAGAGTGGGGTTTCGACCCCGCAGCCTTCAGCGCCACTCACACCTTCTTTCGCCCTAGCCCAGACGGCTGACGACAGCATACAGGAGTACCGACCTCTATAGGAAGAGATTGTGGCCGCCTGCGGCAGCGATCTCCATGGCTCTCTTCGCCATCGCCTGCCCACGAACATCAGCCATGTCTTCGCCGCCGAAAGGTTTCGGTTCCCACGCCCTTGAGAGCTCCGGGGGAACCCACCGGCCTTTGAAGAAGTCGATGCACTGGCGTAGATCGGTCACCGCAATCACCTCGATGTCCTCGACCAGCGCCGCCTCGGCCGCGTTCGCCGCCGGACATATCAGGCCCCTTCGACCCTCTGCGCGGCATGCGAGCGCGGCGGCGAGGGTGCCCCGTACCGGTCGCACCGCGCCGTCGAGCGCCAGTTCTCCGATCGCGATCCACCCGTCGAGCGGCTCCTGCGAGATCCGTTTGTCTGCCGCCGCGATACCGAGCGCGAGCGGCACGTCGAAATGGGTTCCGTCTTTGCGCAGGCCACCGGGGGCCAGGTTCGCCACCATCCTCTGGCGAGGCCAGCGCAATCCGGAAGACTCGAGAGCAGAACGGGTTCGCTGTTCGGCCTCGCGCACGGTAGTCGTCGGAAGCCCGACGATCGAGAATCGCGGAACCCCGGCCCCCACATCCACCTCGACCTGGACGAGGTGAGCTTCCGTGCCGATCAGGGCCACGGTTTCCGTCTTCGCAAGCATCCATACCTCCCGTCACCATCCCGGGAGCGCGGCCCACGCTCAGCAAGGTATCGGGACCCTGAGACACAAGACGCAACCGGTGGTCCGAGCACGCCCGGTGGTCCGGCGCACCCGGTGGTCCGAGGCAGGCAACCGGGGATCCAGATGGGACCCGAGAAATACGCGGGCTAGCGCCCGGTGAAGCGCGGCTCCCTCTTCTCGAGCCAGGCGGTGACGGCCTCGCGAGTGTCGTCGCTCGCAAAGCACAGAGCTTGGGTGATCGATTCGGCGTCGAGATTCTCCTCGATCGAACGCTCGCCGGCGCGATTCAGGTTCTCCTTGATCATCGCCGCGGTTCGCGGCGGGAGAGCGGCCACGCGTTGGGCGAGATCCTTCGTGACTGCGTCGACCTCGGCGGGGTCGCACAAGCGATTGAGGAACCCGAGGCGATCGGCTTCCTCGGCGGAGACGGTCTCTCCGAGCAACGCCAGCTCCTTCGCCTTGTTCAACGGAAGGGCCCGCGTCAAGGCCCAGGTCCCTCCGAAGTCCACGACAAGTCCCCGCTTCACGAACAGCTCCGCAAAGGCGGCCGTTCGGGTTGCAACGACGAAATCGCACGACAGCGCGAGGTTGCACCCGGCGCCCGCAGCGATCCCGGTGACCTTCGCGATCGTCGGCTTCGCACAGGTCATCACGGTTCGCGCGATCCGGTGCACGTGGTGCATCCGATCCTTGAGTTCGAACGCGCCCGAGACGAGATTGGCGGGATCGCTCAAGTCGGCCCCCGAGCAGAAGGCGTCGCCCGCTCCAGTGATGACCGCGCACCTGATGGCACCGTCGCCGGTCACGCGTTCGAAGACCTCGCCGATCTCCTCGAACATCGTCCAGGACATCGCGTTCTTCTTCTCGGGCCGGTCGAGAGTGATCGTCGCGACGTGACCTTCCTGCTCCCATCGCAAAGATGCGTAGTCGCTCACTTCGGCTCCTAAAAGGCGTCGGGGATGTGAGTCAGATGCAGCCGGCCGTCTCGAACGATAACGGAGACCACATCGAAGCGGATCTCGACGGCTTTCGGTCGCCGGCATGCGAGCCACGCCGCAGCCAACCTGCGAAGCCGGGCCTGCTTCTGGAGGGACACTGCCTCCGCGGGGGTGCCGAAGTGATCGGTCGCGCGCGTCTTCACCTCGCAGAACACCACCGTGCGACTACGGCCGACGACGAGATCGAGCTCGCCGGCGGCACAGCGGTAGTTCCGGTCGAGAACGCGGTAACCGTTCCTCTCGTAGAAGGTTGCGGCGGCACCCTCGCCGCGACGGCCCAGAAGCGTTCGCTCGTGCATTCGAGGACTCTAGACAGGAGGTGAGACGGATCTAGCTCGGTGGGAGTCAGCTTTCGGCGCCGGGGGGCTCGGGGAGACGGATCTAGCTCGGTGCGGGAGTCAGCTCTCGGCGCCGGGGGGCTCGGGGAGGAGGTCACGCTCGGCGAGTTGTGACAGCTCCTCGACGTTCAGATCACGGAACGTCACGACCTTCACGTGAGAGACGAATCGCGCCGGGCGGTGCATGTCCCACACCCAGGCGTCGTTCAGCTCGACCTCGAACCACACCTTGGCCCCCATGTGCCGGGTGTCAACCTTCACTTCGTTGGCCAGGTAGAACCTTCGCTCAGTCTCCACGACGAACTTGAACATCGGGAGGACATCCCGATACTCCTTGTACAGCTGGAGTTCCATCTCGGCCTCGTACTTCTCGAGGTCCTCGACGCTCATGCGCTCCCCTCTTCCAAGTCCACCGTATCCACCGATTCTCGCGCTGGATGAGGGCGGAAGACACCATCTTCGAAGAATCCGGTGACCCCATAGAACGACCTGCGGTGTATCTCGCAGGGCCCGTTCTGTTTGAGGGCGTTCCAGTGATAGCGGGTGCCGTAACCCACGTTGCTCGCGAAACCGTAATCGGGAAAGCGCCTGTGATACCGGCGCATGGCGGCATCCCGGTGCACCTTGGCGACGATGGACGCCGCCGCCACGCTCTTCGACACCACATCACCCTTCTTCACCGCGAGCGACGGGCGTTGAAGCCGTCGCATCTTGAAACAGTCCACGAGGATGTAGTCGGGATCGACCTGGAGCCCGTTGAGCGCCCGGCGAAGAGCGTTGAGATTGCTCTTCTGAAGCCCGATCCGGTCGATCCTCCAGGGCTGCACGCGCACGATCGAGACTCCGAGAGCGACATCCATGATCTCTTCTGCGAGCCTGTTCCTCTGCAGTTTCGTGCAGAGCTTCGAGTCCCTGAGGCCCTCGATCCGAACATCTGCCGGAAGGACGACGGCCGCCGCCACCAGCGGACCGGCCAGCGCCCCTCGGCCTACTTCGTCGGCACCGGCGATATGCCGGAAGCCGGCCTCGTCGAGTCGAGCTTCGAGCACTCCGCAAGCGAACGCGTGGGCGCCGGGTCCCCTCTGCTGTTCGTCATCGCCCCGAGAAGTGTGGAGCGCGGCGACATCGTCCGGCGCCACGCGCCTAGCTCTCGCACCCGGAGCGGTGTTCGCCGTTGCGACAGCTATCGGTCCCCGGGCCCCCATCGAGAGTGTCCTCACCGGTTCCACCGGCCAGGTCGTCCGGACCGGTGAATCCGAGCAGATAGTCGTCCCCGCCGCGCCCGATCAACACGTCCCCTCCCGGTCCGCCGAACAGGTAGTTATCCCCGTCATCGCCCGCCAAGCGGTCGCCGAACCGGGATCCGACCAGCACTTCGAGGCCGCTCAATGCATCGACGCCCTGGCCCTCGGCCGTGCCCGCCTGCAGATCCGCGTTCACGCGTCTCGACGCCCCCGCGTACGAGACTGCGTCGAACGAGCCGTCGCCGCCCGAAAGCACGTCGTTGCCCCCGGCCCCGACGAACGCGTCGATGCCGGAGCCTCCGAATAGCGAGTCTGAATTCGGACCACCCACGAGAGTGTCGTCGTCGGGCCGGCCTTCGATCGTGTCCATCCCCCTGCCGCCGAAGATCTCGTTGTTCCTTCGATTCCCTATCAGCGTGTCGTCAGAGCCCGAGCCGGTGAGGTTCTCGACACCGCTCAGCGTGTCGGCTCCCTGCCCGGTCGCAACCCCGGCCAGCAGGTCGACCTGGACCGGACCGGAGGCGCCTGCATAGTTCGCCTCGTCGCCCAGACCACCGCCACCGGCGATCGAATCGTCTCCGCCCCCTCCGGTCAGCGTGTCGAATCCGCTGCGGCCCGCGATGTCGTCATTCCCCCGGCCTCCAACGAGCCCGTTGTCATGCCAATCGCCGCGCAGGCGATCCCCCGATGCGGACCCATCCGCCCACTCGATGCCGTTCAACGCATCGCGGCCTTCTCCGGTTGCGATCCCTTCGGCGAGGTCCACAGACACGGGACCGGAAGCGAGCGCGTAGCTCACCCGGTCACGCACGCCGGAACCACCCTTCAGTCGGTCGTTCCCGGGGCCCCCCCACGAAGAGATCGCGCTCCCCCTGCCCCATGATCGAGTCTCGCCCGCCGCCACCATCGAGAGAATCCCCACCGGAGCCGCCGCAGATGCGGTCGTCGCCGCCGTTGCCCTCGATCCGGTCACCGCCGCCCCGACCGACGATCACGTCCGCATGGCGCGTACCAGAGATCACATCGGAACCGTCGGTCCCGACGATCGTCGCGCGCCGTCCGAAGCACGAGGGCGGCGCGGCCGAAGCCGAGGACATCACGCCGCCCAGCAGAGACAGGATGATCAATGAAACCGTCCATCTGCGTCTCACGAGAAGCTAGAGGCCCCCGAAGTCCTCGGGAGGCCAGATCACGACGAATGCGCGCCCGACGATCTTGTCTTCGGCGACCGGTCCGATGTCGCGAGAGTCCGCCGAGTTGTTCCGGTTGTCTCCCATCACGAACACGCGCCCGGCCGGGACACGGCACCCCCCATCGGCCACCTCCATGTTCAGGCGCTCGCAATCGTTCGCGGTGAGCGGGCCGCTGGTGCGGTCGATGCCGCTCTTGATATACGGCTCCTCGACCTTTTCGCCGTTCACGAAGAGGGTGCGCGGCTTTCCTTCGTACCGGACGCTATCTCCGCCAACCGCAACTATGCGCTTGATGTAGTCCTCTTCGGTGCCGGTCGGCAATCCCAGCAGCTCTCGCATGTAGTTGCGAACGTCGTCGTACCAGGGAACGTCTGGCGGCGCCTGGCCAAACACGGACCGAGCGAACACCACCACGTCCTGTGGACTCGGGTCGTCCCACGTGTAGCTGAGCTTCTCGACCAACACACGGTCACCGATGCGCAAAGTAGGAACCATGGAGCCGGACGGGATGAAGAACGCCTGCAGAAGGAAGGTCTTGATCAGTACGGCGATGATGAACGCGAACAGGATGAGGATCGGGAGCTCGATGAGCTGATGGACGAAGCCGTTCTTCTTGGGCTTCTTAGGCTTCTTCGACTCATTCGCCGTCTGGGTCGGTGGCTCGTCTCCGGGAGGAGCGCCGCCGTCATCGCCGGTCGCCGGGCGAGAGTCCCGCTCCGTGGGATCACCGGGCGGCGGGGGGGGCGGCACCCTATCGGGGCTGCGCTCGACCGTCGAAGTGGCGGCGGGCATCTGCGTTGTGGCGGGCGCGTCCGAACCCACCACTCGTGGTTGCTCTGGTGGCCCTTCGCCGCGCGTCATGCCTGAACGTTAAGCCCAGTCACGGCCTTTTGGGGGCCACATGGGCAAATCCCATTCCGGCCTCGCAAAGATCCTTCCCGGATGGCCCTAGGCCTCGCGCTTCTCTCGTACCTTCGCCTTCTTGCCGATGCGCGAGCGCAGGTAGTAGAGCTTCGCCCGGCGAACGTCGCCCCTGGTAGCAACCTCAATCTGGGCGAGCATCGGCGAATGGACCGGAAAGGTCCTCTCGACCCCGACGCCGAACGACACCTTCCGAACGGTGAAAGTCTCGGAGAGCTGGCTTCCCCTCCGGCGGATCACGATGCCCTCGAAGACCTGAACCCGCTCTCGTTCACCCTCGACGACGCGCACGTGGACCTTCACGGTGTCGCCTGGTCTGAAGTCGGGCAGGTCGTCCCGGAGGTACGGCCTTTCGACCAGATCCGTCGGGTTCATCGTCAGCTCCTTCTCTTCCTGATCGGTTACGTCACGACACCTCGAAGTGCCGCTGTGGTAGCCCGGACGGGATTCGAACCCGTGATCTCCGCCTTGAGAGGGCGGCGTCCTCGGCCAACTAGACTACCGGGCCATGCTTGTGGCGATCTGAAGCCGATCCAGCTGGGGCGCCTGGATTCGAACCAGGACTAACGGAACCAGAATCCGCCGGGCTGCCAGGTTACCCCACGCCCCAAAAGTCGGGCACACGCCCACATCGGGCTACGCG
>JACCXF010000045.1 GCA_013697295.1 Actinomycetota bacterium
GACCTGGTCGAGGCCGTGTGCCTTGGCCACGATCTAGGACACACGCCGTTCGGTCATCTTGGAGAGGAGGTGGTGGCCTCGTGGGCCCCGGGGTTCCGCCACAACCTCCAGTCGGTGAGGATCGTCGAGGTCCTCGAGGATCTCAATCTCACCTGGGAGGTCCGGGATGGCATCGCGAACCATACGTGGTCGATGCCCATGCCTGCGACGCTCGAGGCTCAGATCGCCCGGTTCGCCGATCGCATCGCGTACCTCAACCACGACATCGATGATGCGACCCGAGCCGGGATCCTGTCCGAGGATGATCTGCCGGCCGCGACGAGAGCGGATCTCGGGTCCGGTCACTCCGAAAGGATCCAGAGGATGGTGGGGGACCTCGTGGCGAGCTCGGAGGCAGGAGACATCGCCATGAGCACGGATATCGCAGAGGCGATGACGGTGACGAGGGACTTTCTCTTCGAAAAGGTCTATCTCGGTCGCATCTCCCCGGCTACCAAAGAGGCCGTCTCCGACATCGTGCGCACCCTGCTCGACCACTTCGCCTCGAATCCCATCCCCCAGGACGAGGGCCGGTGGGCCGAGGACCCTCGTCAGGCGGCCGTCGACTACGTTGCCGGGATGACCGATCGATTCGCGGTGCGCGCATTCAAAGGGCTGAATGGAGGTCCGGTTCCGGATCTCGGCGCCTTAGGATGATGGGCACTTCCCCGCCCCAGACCTCGCCGATCCTGTGAGGCCCCGATGGCGAAGATAAATGAAGAAGACATCGACGCTCTCCGAGAGCGGGCGGACATGGTCGACGTGGTGTCCGGTTACACGCGGCTCAAGAAGGCCGGAGGCCACACGCTCAAGGGTCTGTGTCCATTCCACTCGGAAAAGACACCGTCCTTCACGGTCGACTCGGCGCGCGGACTGTTCCACTGCTTCGGTTGCCAGGAGGGCGGCAACGTCTATCAGTTCGTTCAGAAGGTCGAGAACCTTCCTTTTCCCGAGGCGGTGGAATGGCTGGCGAGACGCGTCGGGTTCGATCTGCGCTACGAGGAGATGCGACCGGGAGAAAAACAAGCTTCGGGCATCCGAGCGCGCATCATCAAGGCGAATGGTGAGGCCTCGGCCTTCTGGCACAAGACCCTGATGGAGTCACCCGATGCGCTCCAGGCACGCCGTTACCTCGAAGGCCGTGGATTCGATCGCCCCACGGCTGAGCGCTGGCAACTGGGGTACGCACCGGGACGGAACTCCCTCTGCAAACACCTCCTTGCGAAAGGATTCACGCAGCAGGAGATCGAACAGGGCGACCTCGGCCGCCGCAGCGAGCGGGATGGCAGCCTCTACGACAGTTTCCGCCAGCGGATCACCTTCCCCACATGGAACCTGCAGGGTGACGTAGTGGGATTCGGCGCACGGGCCATGGGCGATGCCCAACCCAAGTATCTGAATACGTCCGAGACCCCGGTCTTCTCGAAATCGCGCGTGATGTACGGGCTCAACCGCGCCAAATCCGCGATCGCACGCGGTTCGGCCGTGGTCGTCGAGGGGTACACGGATGTGATCGCTCTACACGAAGCCGGTGTCGAAGAGGCTGTTGCGACGAACGGCGTAGCTCTTGGCGACACGCACTTCGAGTTGTTGAAGAAGTTCTCTCAACGCGTCGTCTTGATGCTGGACTCTGACACCGCGGGGAGAGGCGCGACCGAACGGAGCTTCGGCGTGCACCATCGCATCGGGCTGGAGGTGCTCGTGGCTCCGCTTCCGCCTGGCCGCGACCCTGCGGATGTGGTCGCCGAGGATGGCGTTGACGGCATCTCGAAGGCGATCGAGAGCGCGAGACCTCTGCTCGAGTTCGTCCTCGAGGAGACCCTCGCCAAGCTGCCGACGGACACGCCGGAGGCGCGCTCGCGAGCGGTTCGCGAGGCAGCCAGGGTGCTAGGGTGGCACCCCGATCCGATCGCACGGGGCGAGTACGCGTTCATGGCGGCGAGACGGATCGGTGTTGACGTGGGGGTGTTACAGCGGGCTCAGAGTGAGGAGCTTACGGCGCCGGGTGGATCCGACAGGTCGGTAGAGCGACGGCTTCCCGGTCACGTGAAGGTAGAGAGGGAAGCGCTGCAATTGCTGCTTACTGAAGAAGTCGGCATGGCTCCGTGGCTCGAGCGGATCTCCGAGCAAGATTTCACGTCCCCGCCCCGCCGCGAACTTTTTCGCGAGGCGGTTGGGTCGCTGCGTCCCGACAGCGGGTTCTCGGGAGCGGAGCTCGCCTCGCGTTTGTCTCCAGACGCGTTGTCACTGTTCACGGAACTGGCCGTTTGTGAGCGCGAGGTTTACCCAGAGGAACCCGGCGAACGCGCGAAAGAAATTTTCGTCCGTCTGAAGGTGTTCAGCCTCGAGCGGAATATTAAGACTCGCAGAGATGTGCTTCAGGATGTGAATCCATTGGACGATCCAAAACGCCACGACGAGCTGTTCACCGAGTTGGTCGGCCTCGAGGCCGAGCGCCGGGACCTGCTTAGTCAACTGCAGGGAGCTGCCTAGATGAGCCAGGACGCGAGCGCGACGAACGGCGTGGTGGGCCAGAGCGCTCCGGAGGGGGCCACCATCACCGAACTCACCCCCTCACAGGTCGAGGTCGAGCGGCTCGTAGTCAAATCACAGAGGGACGGGTCGATCACGGCCGCCGACCTGGCCGAAAAGCTCTCCGTTCTCGACATGACGCCGGACGAAACCGACGCGGTCTACCAGCGGTTGGTCGAGCTAGGGGTTGACGTCCAGGAGGACGAGTCGATCCGCGAGGAGACCGACGCGGCGGCAGGGCCGGCCCCGGACGCGGACGAGGAGCGAGTGCGGGCCAGGCGGGAAGTCGATCAGGCCCTCAAGGCTCCGACCAATGACCCGGTTCGCATGTACCTCAAGGAGATCGGCCGAGTGTCCCTCCTGACGGCGCAGGAAGAGGTCGAGCTCGCGAAACGCATCGAGTCGGGGGTCGAATCGT
>JACCXF010000068.1 GCA_013697295.1 Actinomycetota bacterium
AGACTGGCTGCGATGAGGCCGAGGATCGCCACGAGAGGCCACCCCGTCCCGAGGGTGTTGGTCCCCGGTGCGCCGAAGCTGTTGGGAGCGATCAGCGAGATGACTCCAAGGACGACGATCCCCGCTACGAAGAAACCACCGAACGATCGCCACGCGAACCGATTCCGCTGGATCCTGCGCGGACGTGCAGAACGCATCCATCTCTTTGCATCCGAATAAGCTCTCTCCGCAGCGACGACCATGAGTTGACCTTAATGCTCACATCTCGGGCCCCCCATCGGTTACACCAAACGTGATGAGAGGATCAAAGACTGCGTCGCTGGGCCTTCCGCCATTCTGGGCGCTTGTCGAGGCTCATGGTGGCGAGCTATTGGTGCATGCCCGGAAGCTCGCCGGTGAAGACGCTGAGGATGTGCTCCAGGAGGCGTTGCTCCGCGCATTGCGGAGCTATGACCGTCTGTCACATGGGAACCATCTGAGGGCGTGGCTGTATCGGATAACGACCACCACCGCGTTCGACAACCATAGGGAGCGATCGCGGCGGGCGATCCCGACCGCCGATCCCCCAGAGCCGGTCGCGGGGGACCATCAACACCTCGACGACTTCTCGGCCCTGATCGAGGACTTTCCGGAGCAGGTCAGGGCGACCTTGCAGCTGCGATTCGTTGAGGACCTCGACTACGAGGCCATCGCACGCCGGATGGGCTGCTCTCCCGCGGCGGCCCGTCAGCGGGTCTCGAGCGCAGTTCGATCGATGAGACGGAGGATGTCGTGAGATTGAAGCAAGAGTTCTTGGAGCGGATATCGGATGAAGCCATCGGCCACCGATTGGTGGATGCGTGGTTCTCAAGCGTTGCAACACCACTGGGACGCCTGCTCGTCGTCGCGACGCCCAAGGGGTTGTGCCGCATCGCCTTCGATTCGGAGAGCGAGGACCGAGTGCTCGAACAGGTCGCCGCAGGGCTGGGGCCGCGCATCGTGGCTTCGGAGAAGGGTACGGAAGCGGCACGCGCCGAGCTTCAGGCCTACCTCGAGGGTGACCTCAGCTCTTTCGAGACACCGGTGGACCTCTCGCTGGTACGGACGCCGTTCGGGCGGCGCGTGCTTCGGGCGGCGCAGCGGATACCCAGGGGTCGCGTCGCTACCTACACAACCGTCGCTTCCCGGGCTCGAAACCCCAGGGCAGTGCGGGCGACGGGCAGCGCGCTCGGGCGTAATCCGGTTCCTATAGTTGTTCCATGCCACCGGGTGGTGCCGAGCGCGGGCGGGCTCGGCAACTACGCCGGGGGGGTGCACATCAAGGAATTCCTCCTTCGATTGGAAGGCGCGTCCGAGGCGGATCGGGGTGGCTGTACCACGTGACCTTTGGATTGTTCGGACTTTGCTCGGATGCGGAAGACCTCGGCACGAGTAGTGGTTCTCTACCTCTATGAGCCACCCCCAAGAGGCGAAGCGAGCCAATCCGCCCGTCTGGTTGTTCTGGACGGCCCTCTGGGTCATCTACATCGTGTGGGGCTCGACCTACCTTGCGATCCGCGTCACCGTCGAGACTATCCCTCCGATGGCGAGCGCCGGCGTGCGCTTCCTCGTGGCCGGGATGTTGATGTATGGGTTCTTGTTGATCCGCAGAGGCCCCCAGGGAGTGCGCGTGGATCTGCGCGAGCTGAGGGCGTGCGCGGCGATCGGGGGGGCGTTGCTCTTCGGGGGGAACGGTGTGGTGGCAGTCGCCGAGCAAACGGTGCCGTCGGCTCTCACGGCGCTCATCATCGCGGCTATCCCGCTGTGGGTCATCGTGCTTCGCGCCGTGACGGGCGATCGAGTGTCGCGAGGCACTGCTCTTGGCGTCGTCCTTGGCTTCGGAGGTGTCGCTCTCCTGGTCGTGCCCGGCAGCACCGAGGGCGGGGGTGAGGGGATCGGCTACCTGTTACTGGTCGTGGCATCGTTCTCTTGGGCATCCGGCTCGTTCCTGTCCGGCAAGCTTTCACTTCCCAAAGATCCGTTCACATCCACCGCCGTTCAGATGTTGTGCGGAGGGGCGATCCTCACCGTAGCGGCCTTGGTCGGAGGCGAGTTCACCGGGATCGACCCGGCTTCCTTCTCTGTGAGTTCGATCGCCGCACTCGGCTATCTTGTCGTCTTCGGCTCATTGCTCGCCTTCACTGCTTACACATGGTTGCTTCAGAACGGGCCGATCTCGAAGGTCTCCACCTACGCGTACGTCAATCCGGTCGTTGCCGTCTTCCTGGGATGGTTGATCTTGTCCGAGGAGATCACGTTGATGATCGGGATCGGAGCACTGCTGATCGTCACATCGGTAGCGTTCATCGTGAGGAACGAATCTCGCGTTGCACGGCGTGACTCCGCGACGCCCGTGCCCGTAGCAACGAACGTAGAAGCAGAGCTGGAGGGCGTCCGCTAGGGCCGGCCCGCCCCCACGTAGTCCGAGCGGTATGGCGAGACGACCCTGACCTGGGAACCGGTATACGGAGCCTCGACCATCCGTCCCCCGCCGATGTACATGCCGACGTGGTGGATCGGGCTCCCGTAGAAGAGCAGGTCACCCGGCTGCCAGTCGCTCTGCGCTACTCGAGGGGTGGCTGCGTACTGGGCGCCCGAGTTGTGCGGTAGCGAGACGCCGGCGTGCGCCCATGCCCACAACGTTAGTCCGGAGCAATCGTATGAATCGGGTCCCGCGGCGCCCCACTGATAGGGCTTACCGATCTGAGACAACGCCGCGTCAACGGCCGCCTGCGCATTGCCGTTCGACGCGGTGGCCGTTGGAGTTGTCGATCGAGGGATCGGTGGTGGCAAATCCAAAGCGGCCGCTTCTGCGGCGGCCTCAGCGGCCGCCTTTTCTTGAGCGCGCTGCCTGCGCGCCGCCGCCTCGACTTGCTCGTTGAGCTCAGCGACTTCGTCCGCCTGCTCGTTGACCTTCGCTTCAATCTCGACGCGCATAGCAACGAGACGCTCTTCGGTGGCCTGCGCCCTGGATCGAGCACCTTCGAGGTCGTCAAGGTGCGTTTCGAGAACTCGGCGGTCAACGGAGAGACGCTCGAAGACCTTCGCCTGTGCTTGCTGTGAAGACTGCAGGTAGGTGAGGATGCTCTCGACCTCGGCGATGCTGTCCGAGTCGAGGACGGCCTCGAAAGAGGCAGTGGGCCCACCCATGTACAGCTCCTGCGCCAGGGCAACGGCAGAGTCCTGCTGGGTGCTCATGCGACGCTCGAGGCGACGGATGACGAGCTCACCCGTCGCGATCTCCATCCTGATCTGGTCGAGCCGGTCATGGACGAGGTTGAATTCCTCGACCGCTAGCTCGAACTCTTTCTCAAGAACCAACAGCCTCTTTTGCGCGGAGTCGACCTCAGCCTGTGTAGGGGCGGCACGAGAGACCCCGGATGCTCCCGCCCCCATGATTCCCACGACCAAGAGGAGGGCACCGGCACGTCGTGCTTGCAACGGTCTCGACATCGCTTTCATCACACCTCTGTGGTCGACATTGTCATTCGGGTTTGGAAGCTTTTCTGAGAAGCCACCATGCAAGCCAGACCGCTCCTGCGGCCACGAAACCCAGTCCCAGAGCCGTTGCCGGGGCCACCTCGGATGGCCTCAGCTGCGGAAGGCGGCCCCGCAAGGGGATGGGGCTTCGAAACGCTTCGGTGCGCCAGCCGCGTGCGTCGGCGATCCGCCTGAGCTCCTTGTCCGGGTTAACCACAACAGGAACACCGACCGCCTCGAGCATAGGGAGATCGGTGCTCGAGTCGGAGTATGCGAACGACCGTAGGAGGTCAACGCCCTCTACGTCGGCGAGAGCCTGCATCGCCTCCGCTTTTCGCTCTCCGTAGGCGTAGAAATCGAGTTCGCCCGTATACTTGCCTTTGACGATGCGTGGCTGTGACGCGATCCAAAGGTCCGCCTGCAGCATCT